>JBAUEL010000053.1:0-2938 GCA_049678585.1 Dehalococcoidia bacterium | reverse complement strand
GTCAAAATCACGGAGAGTGCATGGCTACGATACGATTTGAATCGGCAGGACTGGATAAAACCTCTATTATGCAATGGATCCAAGAGGAGGAGTTAGATGGCATCCTCCTTACATCGCCCGAAAATGTGTTCTACACAACCGGCTACCCCTGCCTGCCTGGCAGCGGCAATCCCATCATCTACGGTTTGAGAAATCAAGTCCCCTTTTACGTATTTATCGATCGCCGGGGAATGGTGACCCTGCTATGCTGGATGGGAGCAACATGGGGTGGCGTAGAGTATGGCGTGGATGAGGTGCGTACATTTTTTACTTTCGAGATGTCTCAAATGATTCTCTCCAAATTCCTTAAAGAGAAGCTCCCTGAATTGCATCGGATCGGGATCGAATCAACCTGTCCTTATTATGTTCTTCAGTTGATTAACGAATTAACATCGGACGTTAGCTACACAGTTGTGGATCAACTGATTAATGCCTTGCGCCTGGTTAAATCAGAAGAAGAAATCGCTCGCATCCGCACAAGCACAAATATTGTTGATCAAACCGTAACCGAACTCTTCGACATCTTGCATGTAGGAATGAGCCGCCTAGATTTGCTTCAAGAAGCCAAGGCCCGCACTTTGAAGAATGGCGGCCATGCGGTCGACCATGTTACGATCGCTTTCGGAACCGCCAATCCTGAAGTAGCCATTGGCGAGCTTCTAGAAAAGGATCAAATCGTGACGCTTGATTTGGGTGCTGTTTATGAAGGATACGTATCTGATAACCGCAAGCTTGCCTACTCCGGACCCCTTCCTAGGGATCTTATTGAATTGCACGCAAAGCTGTGTGGCATTGTGGAAGAAGTAGGCCAGGCGCTTCGTCCAGGCAAAACCTTCGCCGAGATGCACCAACTGGCGAAAAGCTGTTATGCAAAGGAAGAACTATCTCCTATGTTCTTGCATGTCGGTCACAGCATGGGTATTCAGGTCGACGAGGCTTGGCTGCTGGGCAATAATCAAACACCAATTCAAGAAGGGATGGTCCTTAATATTGAGCTTTATTCCCGCTATCCACCGGGGGTCATGATTGGAAACGAGGAGACCTACGTGGTGAGGGAGCATGGTCCAGAATGCCTTACTACGCTGCCCCCGCAGATTGTCAGCATCGTCTGAATCGTGAATACACTTCTACAAACTGGCGAGAGAAGATGTCAGGGAAAAAGATCAAAGTAGGGATGGTCGGGTTGGGGCAGATATCCTATGCCCATGAAGCCGGGTATACAGAAATTCCTGAGTTGGTCGAAATCGCTGCAGTTTGTGACTTGGATGAGGCGAAGGCGCACTATCGTGCTGAGCGTTACCAGGCCAAAGTCTACACCGATTACCAACAGCTCTTGGCGGATTCACAGATCGATGTTGTTGATATCGTGCTACCTCACCATTTGCATTATCCGGTAGCGATGGCGACTTTGGAAGCCGGCAAGCACCTCCTTCTAGAGAAGCCGTTGGCTATGACATCTCAATTGTCGCTCGAAATCTGCCAAAAAGCTCATGCGGCCGGCCTGAAATTTACTGTGGCTGAAAATACTCGCTTTGTTAAGGCATATATCGCCGCAGAAAGAATGCTCAAGGAAAATGCTTTGGGGGAAATCCTCTTGGTCCGTACGTTTCTTCCGGCCAATGAACGGCATCGCCTCTCCTCCCCGGATTTCTGGGGGAAGAAGTCCGCTTTCGGTGGCGGGACGATTTTTGATTCTGGACCCCATACTTTCTTTTTACTGAAATGGCTCTTTGGGGGTGTCCTCGATCTTCAAGCTTTCGCGTCTCAAATCTACGATTTTGAAAGTGAAGTCGATGATAATGCCGAAGTTCGAGGACATTTAGCCAACGGTGCGGAATTTATCTGTGGTTTTAGTTTTACAACTGAGATCCCCCATAATGAGCGATTGGAAATTTACGGGCGTAAAGGATCGCTCATCATCGATCAACTCGTCGACCCTCCTGCCAAGTTCTATGAAGGTCCGCATGATTTTGATGGCACTCCTCTGCCGGATGTCCCATACCAACCTTCTGGTTGGCAATATTTCTCAATTGTCGCAGAGGTTATCGATTTCGTTCAAGCGGTATACGAGGATCGTCCGCCTTTGATCGATCCACAGGATGGTGTGTATGCTATTCAGGTTGTAGAGAAAGCCTATGAATCAGTGGCGAGCCAAAACAAACGCATCACATTTCCCTGAAATGGACGTGGAGAAGGAGGATTAATGGAATGGTCTACTACCGAAAATAGGAAAAATGCATCGATAACGACTAAATTACTTTGGAAGGAGAAGCTTGATGAAAAGAAATATATTTCAATTGTTGCTTGTGGCGTTAGTCACATTGGCCCTTCTGGTGGGTTGCAGCTCCAAAGAGGCAACACCGACTGCTGAAGAACCGGTGGTCGCAGATTCGCAGGTCCCGAGCACTGATGCGCCACCGACTGTAGAACCAACCGAAGAACAACCACAGCCAGAGATGCTGCGAGCTTGGGTAAATTGGGGCGACGATCCAGCGCAGGTCCAAGCATTATTTAATCAGTATACGGATCTAACGGGAATCCCGGTTGAAGTCAACATGCCTGTACCTTATGACAAAATCTTCGCTGGGCTGGCCGGAGATAATCCACCTGACATCCTGGTACTCCCTGAAGTGTTCAGCCTCAAGAGTATGCGCGAGGAAGGTATGATCCTTCCCCTTTCGGATATTATCGAAAGCCATAACATCGACCTTGAAGACATCATGCCTGCAGCTCTGGTTCAATGTATCTATAAAGAAGAGTATTGGTGCATACCTTGGGGGACGGATACCCATATCTTGCTCTGGAATAAAGATATGTTCGAAGACGCTGGATTGGATCCAGAGCAGCCTCCGCGCACATTGGAAGAACTGACCGAGTTTGCAGACTTGCTCACAAAAAC
>JBAUEL010000052.1:0-52004 GCA_049678585.1 Dehalococcoidia bacterium | reverse complement strand
CCGCTTGCCAGCCCGGGCCGCCTTGAGCGAAGGCTGCTCCGGCCGTGAGGAGAGCTCCTGGCCCTCCTCCTGCTCGACGCCCTCGTCGCTCTGCTCTCGCTCCGTCACCGCACTCACCTCCAGCGGGGCCCCACCTGTAGTTATCCTTCCGGTCGGGGCACATCCCAGGGCAAGACGAGGTCCTGCCCAGCCCCCCGGAAGGCAGCACCTACGGTCGTCATAACCCAATATACCACCACGAACCCGGTGAAGAGGGCGATCATCACGTCCCGGGTGGTGGTGACCCAGCGCAGACGGCGCAGGATAAAGATGAGCAGCACCGGCAGGCCCACCATGAGACTCACGGGGATGAATATCTCCACGATGAAGGCCGGCAGGTTGACGTTGAGGTCATACCAGTAGAGGGCCTGGAGCCAGTCTGGCAAGAAGGTCAGGTCCCGGTTATTGAAGAGAACGGGGATGGAGTCGAAGTCCTGGGGCCAGTTCCAGTGCCCATCGCCGCCGCCGGGCCGGGGCAGGCTCCAGTTCCAGTCTGTCTGGATGGAGCGAACGGTCCGGAAGGGTGCCAGCACCTCCGGCCACTCCCAGGCCGAGTCGAAGCGCTGGGCGATCTTGGTGATGACGTTGACGTGGCGCCCCTGGTCATAAAGGACGAGGGCCACCATCCAGAAGGCGGCGTAGGCGGCGGAGAAGATGGTAATGCGCACCGAGTTCAGGCTCGCGAAGTACTCGCCCTGCCCTTTCCTCGACCGGTCTATATAGGGGATCAGCGCCAGCCCCACCAGGGCCGCGAGGGGGACGATGACCCCGGCCAGGGCCGGATGCATATGCAGCAGCAGCTCCTGGAGATTCATGAAGTACCAGGGCGCCTTGGAGGGGTTGGGGGTGATGTTGGGGTTGGCCCGGTTCAGGAGGGGTGCGTTGACGAACGCAGAAAGCACCACGAAGGTCAGGGTGAAGAGAACGGCGGAGATGAACTCTATGAAGACCAGGTTCGGCCAGACCAGGAGCTCCTGCTCCCGCTCCCGCTCCCGCTCCCCCCGGGGCCTTGCTACCTCCCTCGCCTGCGCTGCCGTCGCCATGTCGTCGCTCCTGCGGGAGTGGGTCTCCTAGAGAGGCCGGGAGAGGCCGCCATCGCGGCGGACCCGCCAGAAGTGGACGGCCATGAAGATGGCGGCCAGCAGGGGCAGCGCGATGCAGTGCAAGGTGTAGAAGCGGATGAGGGCGTCGGGCCCCACCTCAAAGCCGCCGAGGAGGATGAATCGGGTCTGCTCGCCCAGCACAGGGGCAGAGCCCACCATGTTGGTCCCCACAGTGATAGCCCAGAGCGCGAGCTGGTCCCAGGGCAGCAGATAGCCGGTGAAGCTCAGCAGCAGGGTCAGCACCAGCAGGACCACCCCCACCGCCCAGTTGAATTCTCGGGGCGGCTTGTAAGCCCCCGTGTAGAAGACCCGCATCATGTGCATAAAGACCGTGATGACCATGCCGTGACCGGTCCAGCGGTGAAGGTTGCGCATGAGCAGGCCGAAGCGGACCTTGGTCTCAAGGGCGGCGATGTCCTGGTAGGCCCGCTCCACCGAAGGCACGTAGTAAAACATCAGCAACACGCCGGTGACGGTGAGCACCAGGAACAGGAAGAAGCTGAGGCCCCCCAGGCAGTAGGTGTGAGTGATCTTGACGTGGGTCTTGTGGATGCGGGTGGGGTGGAGGTGAAGGAAGACGTTAGTGGCCACCACCAGCATCTGGTTCCGCGGGGTGTCTGGGTAGCCCGAACGGAAGACTGAGCGCCAGAGGTAGTTATGGAAGACCTTGTCGTGGAGCCAGTCGAGGAACTTCGGACCCTTGGGCTGCTCGCTCATGGCCATCCCTCACCCCTCGCCTAGCGGGCCCACCACCTCCCGAAGAGCACCATGAGAGCCAGGGAGACGGCCACGGTGATGAACACCAAGGCCAGCTCGAGAAAGTCACTGACGACGATACCCTCGAACATGGCTCTTCGCTCCGCTAGACCAACCAGGGAACGCCATCCAGCTACGCCTATTTGAGCGTTTGCTAAGCTATGTCATGATAAACCGAGGCGACTTTCGCGTCAACGACCGCCAGGGCCTATCGGCGGACCCTAGCGGCAGGCGTTCCCCGTCTGAAGATTGGGGGGAAGGTTCTTACTGAGTAAGGCGCTGAAAAGCCCTTAGCAGGGTGCGGGAGGGGGTCAGTACTCTGCTAGGAGCGGCGCGGAATGCGCCTCAGCCGCATGCGCAGCAGCCCCCGCAGGTCCTCCGAGACGGTGCGCGCGATGCGCACCCGGGTGTCCGGGTCCTCTACCCAGCGCACCGGCACCTCCTTGATACGGTAGCCTCCCTTCTCAGCCAGCAGCAGCAGCTCGGTATCGAAGAACCACTCCTGGTTCTCTACCAGGGGCAGCAGCTCTTGGGCAGCCCGGCGGCTCAGGGCCTTGAAGCCGCACTGCGCGTCGGAGAAGCGGGTGAAGAAGAAGGCCTTGATGAGCAGGTTATAGGTGCGGGAGATGAGTTCGCGCCGGGGAGAGCGGTTGGTCTGCGAGCCCGGCCCCAGCCTGGTGCCGATGGCCACGTCATAGCCCTCCTCCAGGATAGCCGCAACCAGGGGAGGGAAGGCCACCAGGTCCGTGGAGAGGTCCACGTCCATGTAGCTGACGACTTCGGCCTCGCTGGCCAGCCAGGCCTGCCGCAGGGCCCGCCCCCGCCCCTTTTGAGGGAGGTGCAGGCAGTCCACATCCTCGTAGCGGCGGGCCAGCTCCTGGGCCAGCGCCAGGGTGCCGTCGGTGGAGGCGTTGTCGGCCACCAGCACCCGCCACCGGTAAGGGAGATGCTGGGCGAGGAAAGAGCGCAGCGTCTCGACGCTACGCTCCAGCACATGCTCCTCGTTGTAGACGGGGATGACGATGTCGACGCTGGCCGCCATACCTCAGCCCGAGTCCGGCGCCTCGCCAGGCGGCGCCCTATGCGGCCCCCAGGGCCTCTTCCAGCGTGCCCGCCAGCTTCATAGGGTCACTGGAGACAACGCTGGACGCATACAGCTCCATGGCTCCGAAGTCGTTGGTGCGGCTCACGGGGTCGCCCCGCTCCACGACGCGCACCACCACCGGGAAGCCCTCCCAGTGCTCCTGAGTGGGCGCGATGGGCCGCTGGTAGATGACCAGGTTGAAGGAGGAAACGCCCAGAACGTCACGGTAGCAGGTGAGCACCTCATGGATGCGGTCCTTCAGCGATTCGCTGACCTCATCGGCCAGGAGGAGGACCTCTTTCTCCTTGATGGGCGCGAGATTGGCCATGACCCGCACACCGTCCCTCTGGAAGCCGCATCCTATCGAGCGGTGGGCCTCATAGAAGTCATCGAAGTAGTTGGTGCGGTAGTTGGCCTCGTAGAGGAGGGCAGCCCGTCGCAGATACTCCACCGCGGCGTAGTGCATGTCCCGACCCAGCATGACCTGGGCGTGGCCGTGGAGCAAGGACGCGCCGGCGGGCCACAGGCAGTTCCAGAGGAAGAAGTAGTACTTGGCGGCGGGGTCCTCGCGGTGGGCGAGGTGGGCCCACTGCTGGCCGGTCTCGATGTAGTCGTGGATGGTCTCGCGGGTGAAGCGCAGGGGGTGCTTCTCGTTGAAGACCACCAGGCCGTGGAAGCCGTCGAACTTGGCGATGTTGCTGGCGGTCACACAGTGTCGTCCGTGCACCCGTCCAAAGACATCCTCAGGCGTCTGGCTGAGTGGGTTGTCCAGGGGGTCGTGGTTGGTGCGTGCCAGCTCGTTCTCCAGGTCGAGGGCGTGGTCCTTCCAGAGGGGCCTGCTGGATCGGAGCACGTTGAACAGCACTCCCTCCATGGTCACCACGTTGGTCACCTTGACGATCTTCTGATTCAGGGTTGATTCCACCTGACCGAAGTGCTCCTCGATCCAGCGCAGCATGGAATCCGGCGGCACCAGCCGGCCGTAGGTGACACCCACGTGGAAAATGCGCTGGAAGACCGCCCGTTCTGCGGGGGACAGCTCTTCCACCACCCTGTCGAGGTCCACGATCGCTACATCCGAGGCTGTCGCCATCTTGCTCCTCCTACCCTTCCACTCCCCATTAGTGTCTGAAGTGCCGAACCCCGGTGAAGACCATGGCCATATCCCGGGCGTCGGCGGCGGCGATGCACTCCTCGTCGCGGATGGAGCCCCCCGGCTGGATGATGGCCCGCACGCCGCTATCGCCTGCCAGCTCCACGCCGTCCGGGAAGGGGAAGAAGGCGTCAGAAGCGAGCGCACTGCCCGCAGCCTTCTCGCCGGCCGCCCGCAGCGCCAGGTGCACGCTGGTCACCCGGTTGGGCTGGCCCGCTCCCACTCCCACGAGAGCCCGGTCCCTGGCCAGGACGATGGCATTCGACTTCACGTGCTTCACGGCCCGCCAGGCGAAGCGCAGGTCCTCCAACTCCTCGGAGGTGGGCCCACGCTTGGTCACGGCACGGAGCTCTAGCTTATTGTCGGGATAATGATCCTCCTCCTGAATGAGTATTCCTCCGGAAACACGGCGATAATCCATCGCTGAAGCGGGCGCGGTTTCTCTTAGGGGCACACGCAAGATGCGCAGGTCTCTGCGCTTCTCCAGGCGCTCCAGCGCGGCTGGCTCATAATCCGGGGCGATGACCACGTGGTAGAGGACCCCTTTCATGGCCGCGGCCATCTCCTCGTTGAAGGGCCTGTTGGCGGCGACGATGCCTCCGTAGGCTGAGACGGGGTCGCCGGCGAAGGCGCGGCGATACGCCTCGGCGAGGTCCGGGTGGCTGGCCAGCCCGCAGGGGCTGGCGTGCTTGACCACCACCACGGTGGGCTCGGCGAAGTCGCAGGCGGCCTGCCAGGCGGCGTCGGCGTCGATGATGTTGACGTAAGAGAGCTCGATGCCATGGAGTTGCTCAGCCCCGGCGATCCCTCGGCCATCTCCCGGCGCCACGGTTTGCTCCTCGTAGAAGGCGCCGCGCTGGTGGGGATTCTCGCCATACCTGAGATCCAAACGCTTTCGCAGGCCAAACGTTAGCGTTTCCGGGAACAATTCATCCGCTTCTCTGAGGTACTCGGCCACGGCGGTGTCATAGAGGGCCACATGCTGGAAGGCCTTGTAGGCCAGCCGCCGGCGCTGGGGCAGCAGCACCTGGCCCTCGCGCAGCGCCGCCAGCACCTCCCGGTAATCGCGGGGGTCTACCACGACCAATACGTCGGGGAAGTTCTTGGCGGCGGCCCGCAGCAGGGCGACCCCGCCGATATCGATGTTTTCCAGGGCCTGCTGAAGGCTTGCATCCGGGCGCCTGACCGTCTCGACGAAGGGATACAGGTTCACTGCCACCAGGTCGATGGGGCCGATGCCGTGGGCCTCCAGTTCGCGCAGGTGGCCGGGGTCGTCGCGGCGCGCCAGGATGCCCCCGTGCACGGCGGGGTGCAGGCTCTTGACACGCCCATCCAGGATCTCCGGGAAGCCGGTGATCTCGGCCAGGCTGCGCACGGCCAACCCCGCCTCGGCCAGGGCGGCCTCGGTGCCCCCGGTGCTGTATAGCTCGACTCCCAGCTCCGACAGGCCCTGGGCGAACTCCACCAGGCCGGTCTTGTCGTACACGGTGAGGATGGCACGCATGGAGGATCTCACTTTTCCTTCACTGAGAACAGGGAGATGGGTAGCCCATCGGGCCCGAGGACGGTGAGGGTGCGGTGACCCGAGGGTTGGTTCGCCAGGCCCCGGAGGATGCGCACCTTTGCCTCGGCCAGCTTCCGATGGGCCGCGTCCACGTCGTCGACCTGTATGGCCAGGCGGGCATCGCGGGCCACGGGGGCCCCGCCCCGATCCGGCAGGCGGGGCAGGCGGTCCACCACCTCAATGGTGCCGCCACCCGCCCGGAGCAGCACTCCCTTCCCCTCGGGGCGGTCCCAGGCGTCTACCTGCTCCAGGCCCAACATATCCCTATAGAAGGCCACCGTCTCCTCGAAGTCCAGCGCCTCCAGGATGACCCGAAACTCGCCCTCAAACCGCATGATGGTTAGACCAGCAGCACCCGCTGGTCGCCTTCCTGCCGCACCACCTGCCCGACCACCCCGGCCTCCCGCACCTGCGAGCGCACCACCTCGGCCTCACGGGGCGAGCAGACCAGCACCATGCCCAGGCCCATGTTGAAGGTGCGGTACATCTCTGTCTCTTCGACGTTACCCTCTTTCTGGATTAAGGAGAAGATGGGTGGCACCCGCCAGGCTGCCCGCTCAAAGCGGGCCGCCAGGCCTTCCGGCAGCACCCGGGGCACGTTCTCCAGGAGCCCGCCGCCGGTGATGTGAGCCATGCCCCGGAGGTGCTTCAGCACCGGCCTCAGCTCATTGCAGTAGCAGCGGTGAGGGGCCAGCAGCGCCTCTCCCAGGGTCAGCCCCAGGCCCGGGTAGGTCCGATAGAGCTTGGCGCGCTCCTCCTCGGGGTCACCGCCGACGCCCACGCCGAAGATATTGCGGACCAGTGAGTAGCCGTTGGTGTGGAGGCCGCTGGAGGGGAGGGCCAGCAGGACATCGCCCTCCCGGATGGCGGAGCCGTCGATGATGGCGTCGCGCTCGATCGCGCCGAGGATGAAGCCCACCAGGTCGAAGTCGCCGGGGGCGTATATGTCGGGCATGTCGGCGAGCTCGCCTCCGACCAGGGCACAGCCGACGGCGCGGCAGGCCGAAGCCATGCCTCGCACGAGCGTGACCTTCTCCTCCTCACCCAGGGTGGAACTGCCGATGTAGTCGAGGAAGAAGAGGGGCTCGGCGCCGGAGGTGAAGATATCGTTGACGCAGTGGTTGACGATGTCGACACCGACGGTGTCGTAGCGGCCCAGGAGGGCGGCCAGCTTGACCTTCGTGCCGACGCTGTCAACGCTGGCAACGAGGACGGGGTCGCGGTAGGAGCGGAGCTGGAAGAGGGAGCCGAAGGGGCCTACGCCCGCCAGCACCTCGGGGCGGCTGGCCTCGCGGGCCACCTCGCGGATGCGCTCGACGGCGCGGGCGGCGGCATCGATGTCCACGCCTGCGGCGGCGTAGGTTCGCCGCTTCTTCGACCGTGCTCCCGACGAGCCCTTCGATGCCGTCAAGGCCGTGCCGCTAGCTCTTGCGCACTGGGGAGGGCCTCACCACGTCGGGCCACTCGAACTCGTGGCGGTCGCGGGCACCCATGGCGGGCTCCAGGGCCAGCTTATCCATCTGAAGGGGGACAGGCATGGGATAGTCGCCGGTGAAACAGGCCAGGCAGAAGTGCTCGCGGGGCAACCCCACGGCCTTGAGCAGCCTGTCCACACTGAGGTGGCCGAGGCTGTCTGCGCCGACGTGGTGCTCAACCTCCGGCACGCTCATCTGGGAGGCGATGAGCTCCCAGCGCGTGCCCATATCGATGCCGAAGAAGCAGGGGTGGGTGATAGGCGGAGCGGTGATGCGCATGTGCACCTCGCTGGCGCCTGCCCGCCGCAGCATGGCGATCACCCTGGGCGTGGTGGTCCCCCGCACGATGCTATCGTCCACCACCACCAGCCGCCGGCCCTCCAGCACTTCGCGCAGGGGGTTGAACTTGAGGTGGACGCCCATCTCGCGGATGCGCTGGTCGGGCTCGATGAACGTCCGGCCGACGTAGCGGTTCTTGACCAGGCCCTCCACGAAGGGGATGCCGGACTCCTGGGAGTAGCCGACGGCGGCGGCGGTGGCTGAGTCGGGGATGCCGATGACGAAGTCGGCGTCGGCGGGATGGTCCCGGGCCAGTTGGGCGCCCATGGCCATGCGCACCGGGTAGAGGAGCTTGCCGTCGATGACGCTATCGGGGCGGGCGAAGTAGATGTACTCGAAGATGCAGAAGGCGTCCCGCCTGCTCTCGAACCCCTTGAGGCTCTGGACGCCCCCTTCGTCGATGTGTAGCGCTTCTCCCGGTTCCACCTCCCTGATGAAGGTGGCGCCCAGATGGTCGAAGGCGCAGGTCTCCGATGCCACCACCCAGCCAGAATCGAGCCGCCCCAGCGAGAGGGGGCGGTTCCCCATGGGGTCGCGGGCGACCATAAGGGCCTGCGGCGTGAGCACGACCAGCGAGTAGGCGCCCTCCAGCCGCCGCATGAGATGGGCGAATCGGTCCTGCCAGTTCGCGCCGGGGGCTGTGGCCAGCACCTGGGCGATAACCTCCGAGTCGGCGCCGGCGGCGAAGGCCACGCCCTGCTCCTCCAGGTCCGCCCGCAGCACCGCCGCGTTGACGATGTTGCCGTTGTGGCCCAGGGCCAGGGTGCCGTTGGGGCCCTCCACCAGCACCGGCTGGGCGTTGGCCTCGCGGCTGCTCCCGGTGGTGGAGTAGCGGGTGTGGCCGATAGCCAGGCGGCCGGGAAGGTAAGCCAGGTCCTCCTCGGCGAACACCTGGGAGACGAGTCCCATGCCCGTGCGCAGGTGCAGCCGGCGACCATCGGAGGTGGCAATGCCCGCGCTCTCCTGCCCGCGATGCTGGAGGGCGTAGAGGCCATAGAAAGAAATCCTGGCGACATCCTCTTCGGGCGTATAAACTCCGAAGATGCCGCAGGATTCGCGAAGGCTTGGGGTCACCCCTACCTCCTGCCCAAGGCAGTGCGGCCAAGCAAACTCAGGCCCAGGGGATTCACGCTGATTCGGCGAGTCCGGCCTTCCCCAAAGGAACCCACACCTGGATTCTAGCATGGCCCCTAGGAGCGGTCAACGAGAATGCCATCCTCTTCCACCCGGCTGACGCAACAGGGCAGCGGCCTCTCTGCGGCGCCGCGCAGGGGGCGCATCTCTGGCTGGATGGTCACGTGCTGAATATCGAAGCGGTGGTGGAGCAGCGCGCACAGCCGGGAGAGGGTGCTATCTACATCGCTGCCGCCCTCCAGCTCACAGTGGCAGCTCAGGGCCACGAATCCTGAGGTCACCGTCCAGACGTGCAGGTCATGCACGCCCCTTACCTCTGGGGTCCCGGTTAGAGCAGAGGCGATCTCGTGGGTATCGATGTGCGGCGGCACCGCCTCCAGGAGCACGCCCAGAGACTCCGACAAGAGTCTGCCGGAGCTGACCAGGATGAGCATACCGATGAGTACGCTTATGAGGGGGTCCGCCAGGAACCAGCCCGTGGTCAGCATGACGATGCCCGCCGATACCGCTCCCAGCGAGCCCAGGGCATCGGCCAGCACGTGCAGGTAGGCGCCCCGGACGTTGAGGCTGGCCGCGCTGTGGCGACGCAAGATGAGGCCGCAGGCTCCGTTGGCCAGCAGGCCCAGGCAGGCCACTCCCAGCATGGGGGCGCTCCGCACGTCCGGCGGGTCCTGAAAGCGGTGAGCGGCCTCCCAGAACACGTATAGAGCCACCAGCATCAGGACCAAGCCGTTGGCCAGGGCGGCCAGCACCTCTACGCGATGTAATCCGTATGTGCGGGTGGCGGTGGCGGGACGGGTGGCTACCCAGATAGCGAAGATCCCCAAGCTCAGGGCGGCCACGTCGGTGAGCATGTGGCCAGCGTCGGCCAGAAGGGCCAGGCTGTGGGTGAGGACACCGCCTACCACTTCGGCTACGAGGACCGAGGCAGTTATGATCAGCGCCAGAAAGAGGGCCCGCTGGCTGGCCCGCCGCGATTCCGCCAGCCGTCGCATCAGCCCTCCATGACGTGCCGGTAGGAGTCCAGGAAGAGGTGCCGGATGTGCTCGTCATCCAGCGAGTAGTAGACCACATGACCCTCCCGGCGAAACTTCACCAGGTTCAGGAGTCGGAGCATGCGAAGCTGGTGGGAGACTGCGGACTCGCTCATGCCCAGCACTGCGGCCAGGTCGCAGGTGCACAGCTCGCCCAGGGAGAGGGCATGGATGATGCGCACCCGGGTAGGGTCACCCAGCACCCTGAAGGTCTCGGCGACGCGCGTGGCCGCCGCCCCATCGATGAGCTGGCCACGCGCGGCCTCCACGGCCTGCGGGTTCACGTGGGGGACCTCACACTGATCGGCTTGCTCCTCTGGCTGAATCACTGCTCGGCAATGGAATGATTGAATCCCTGCTCAATCATAAAACCAAGCGCGCGGCCGGTCAAGCCGTGACCCCCCGGTGCAGCCAGCGCAGGCGCAACAGGTCCCACAGGACGCGCAGGGCCTGAAGGGGCCCTACCCGCATTTGAGAGCCCCCCACATGGTGCCACTCCACGGGGACCTGGCTGGTGCGGAGTCCCATCCTGCGGGCCAGGTACAGCACCTCGACGTCGAAGGCCCAGCCCGAAAGGCGCTGGCGGGCGAAGATGCGCTGGGCGGCTTCTCGCCGAAAGGCCTTCAGCGGACATTGGGTGTCCACGATATCCGGCAGCAACAGCCGCTGCCGCACCCAAGTGTAGAGCCAGCCCAGGGCCCGACGGTAGGGCGGCTGGCTGACTCGCATGTCATAGCCGCCGGGGTGGACCCGGCTGCCCACGGCCACGTCGGCGCCCTCCTCCAGGGCCCGCAGGAGCTTGAGGGCCTCCTGCGGCGGCGTGGCGAGGTCGGCGTCGAGGTAGGCCACGAAGTCGCCCGCTGCCGCCAGGCAGCCCGTCCTGACGGCTCTGCCTTTGCCCAGGTTGCGTGGATGCTGAAGCAGCCGCAAAGAGACGTTCGCCGGCACGGCACCAGCCGCCTCCCGCGCCAGCTCGGCGGTGCGGTCGACGCTGCCATCGTCCACCACCAAGATCTCCACCGGGTAGCCCTGCGCCACAGCGAAGGCCAGGAGCTGCTCCAGGGAGGGCCCCAGCCGACGCTCCTCGTTGTAGGCGGGCATAACGAGGCTGAGACGAGGGGCAGGCGCGGACCGAGATTCCATCGACATGGGGCGGCGCAGCTCTCAGGCCCTCGCCGGGGCCGGCCGACGACGCCCCCGCCGACGGCGCCGCTCGGGCAGGCTCAGGGGCGCCCCGGCCATCTCCGCGATGGCCCCAGCCACGCCCCGGGCACGCTCCAGCCCCTCCTGCGCCAACGAGCGGGGCACGGTCACCGCGCCGACCTTGAGCCGACGGCCACCGGCCTTCACCAGGGTGATCTCCCACTGGGCCAGGTCCTGCTGCTGGCCTCGGAGCCTCTCGCGGGTGGTCTCCTCTACAGCTATCTGCGCGATCTTCGAGAAGGGGACCACCTCGCGGGTGCCCACCCCCAGGCCCAGCAGACCCTGTTGCCAGACCACCGAGCCCTTCGCCCGGTCCACCACCACGCCGGCGCCCCCCAGCGAGTAAACCAGCCCCATGCCCGAGAGGGGTATGAAGACGATGGCAAGCAAGACCAGCACCACCACCACCGCAAACGGCAGGGCGCCCAGCCAGAGGACGAGGGAAGCGAAACAGGCCGCACCCGCCAGCAGCCCCAGGAGGGGCACCAGAACCGAGCTACGGGAGGGTCGCACCTTGATGCGATCCGAGTCGATCAGGCACACACTGCGGTCAAGGAGAATGCGGCTGGGCCGACACGGGATAGACATTTGGAAGAATCAGCTTCCGGCAAGCGCCTCTAGCCCATTATAGGGAGCGTACCCGCTGCCGTCCAAGGCGGATTCACCTCGAGGGAGCCGGCGGACCCCGCATTGACACTCCACCGACGCGGTTCGTACAATGACGGCGCCTCTCATCTCGGAGAGTTATTCTTCCTGGGAGTGCTTCATGCGTAAGGATCTCATGGATATCCTGGCCTGCCCAATGTGCAAGAGCAGCCTCGAACTCACCGTGGAGGAGGAGGAGGGAGACGAGGTCATCAAGGGGACCCTCCACTGCGCCCAGTGCAACGAGGACTACCCCATCGAGGACAGCATCCCCAACCTCCTGCCACCGGAGCTGCGCAAGGCCAGCAGCTAGCGGCCGGTCCCGCTCCCGGGACCGCTGCTCTGCCCGGAGGTATGACGATATGGAACGCTCGCGGGCCATGGGAGCTCTGATTATGGCCGGGGCCGCTCTCCAGATGCTCTTCTTCCTCATCGGGGCAGCCCGCCGCAGCTACATGGCGGTGGCGTTGCCGGTCATGGGAGGGCTCTCCATCATGTCCGCTCTGGCCTTCTGGGTGGGCTGGACCATGATGACGGCCGAGCCCGAGCTGGAGGAGCTGGAGGAGGAAGAGCTGGAGCGGGGCGCCAGCCAGGGCTAACGCTCCCCCGCCCACCCTCGGGGGCGCACCTGCCTGACCTGGCTGCGGTCTGCCCGCGCCGCCAGCTCGGCTATCGATTGGCCCGAGACAGGGTCGCGCATCTCCGCGGCGATCTCCGCCAGGGGCACCAGGACGAAGGCGCGCTCGGTCAGGCCGGGGTGCGGGATCAGCAGGTCCGCTTCTTTCACCACCTCATCCCCGAACAACAGGATGTCCAGGTCGATGGGGCGCGGCCCCCAGCGAGGCCCCGGCCTGCGGCCTATCTCCCGCTCGATCTGCTTCAGGTGGCGTAGCAGCGCGGCCGGCCCCAGCCCGGTGACGATGCGGCAGGCAGCATTGTAGTAGGGAGGCTGGTCCTGAGGCCCCATGGGCTGGGTCTCATAGAGAGAGGAGACTTCTTTCACGCGGGCCAGGGGCTCCAGGTGCCCCAGGGCCATGCGCAGATTAGCCTCGCGGTTCCCCAGGTTGGAACCCAGGCCCAGGCAAACGGGAGGCAGCGGCTCGCTCAACGGCCCGGCGGCCGCCAGCCGCGCACCACCGCATCGGCCATGCGGCAGACCTGTACGATCTCTCGCACGTCGTGGACGCGGACGATATCGGCCCCGCTGGCGATGGCCAGGGTCGTGGTGGCGGCGGTGCCCATGAGCCGCTCCTCCACCGGCAGGCCCAGCACGGCGCCGATGGTGGACTTACGGGACGTACCGATGAGGATGGGCAGGCCCAACTCGCGTAGCTCCCCCAGGCGACGCAGCATCTCCAGGTTCTGCACCTCCGTCCACCCGAAACCGAAACCGGGGTCTACCAGGAGCCGCTCCGCAGGCACCCCCGCCCGCCCGGCAATGGCCACGCTAACCTCCAGGCCGGCCCGGATGTCGCCGATCACGTCGCGAAACTCACGGCCCCGCTGATTGTGCATGACCACCGCAGGCACGCCGAACTCAGCGACGAGGCGGGCCATGTCCGGGTCGTAACGGAAGCCCCAGATGTCATTGACCATGTGGGCCCCGGCCTCCAGGCCTGCCCGGGCCACTACAGCCCTGTACGTATCGATGCTTACGGGCACGTCCACCTCAGCGACCAGGCGCTGGATGACCGGGACCACCCGCCGGATCTCCTCCTCCAGCGGTAGCGGCTGGAAGCCGGGGCGGGTGGACTCGCCGCCCACGTCCAGGAGGTCTGCACCCTCGTCCACGAAGCGCCGGGCCTGGGCCAGCGCAGCCTCCACGTCCGCGCCGAGCCCATCGCCGGAGAACGAGTCAGGGGTGACGTTGAGGACGCCCACGACGTAGGTGCGGGCACCCCAAACGAACTCCCGTGGGCCGATGATGAGTGACGTGGAGGGGGCCGTCGTCTCGCTCACAGCACGTACCTGGTGCCCACGCTGTTCTGCACGAAGGCGTCGGGCATGGCCGCCGCGAAGGCGTGAATCGCCTTCCATCCGGTGCAGTGCGTGGGAACGATGACCGCAGGCGCGAAGGCCCGCATGGCCTCGATAGTAGCGGGGATGATGGGCTCGAACAGGGGGCCGTTGAGGTGAAAGCCGCCGATGACGGCGTAGACCCGGTCCACGCCGGTCAGCTTGATGGCGTAGCGGACGATGTTCACGATGCCGGCATGGCCGCAGCCGGTGACGATGACCAGACCCTTCCCCCGCACGTTCATCACGGCGGCCTGGTCATCCATGACCAGGGGGTCAGGCACCCACTCGCCGTCGCGGCGGGCCTGATGGACGGGGAAGCCCTTCTCGAAGTCCGTGGTACGCTCTACCTCGCCGGTGAGCAGCAGCGCGCCATCCAGCAGAAGCGACGGCTGCCGGCTCTCCACCACGTCGAAATCCGCCTCCACCAGCGCTGCCCTGCTGGTGGTGGCCATCTCGAAGGGCTCCCTTCCAGGGATAGCCAGCCGGCGGTCGAGCCAGGCGTCGGGATGCACCATGAGAGGGAGGTGACGGCCCCCCAGTCGGTCGATAACTCCGTTCAGGCCCACGGTATGGTCGGAATGGCCGTGGCTGAAGACGACCGCTTCAATCACCTTGGTGTCCACCTGGAGGGCGTCCAGGTTGTGGGCCAGGCTGCCTACACTGAGTCCCGTATCGAAGAGGAGGCTGCGGGAGCGGTCACTGCGGCGCGCGGTGATGAGGACAGAGAAACCGTGCTCGGCCAGGAGGACCCTGGCAGCCCGGCCGGAGGCCATCAGCCTGGCGGGCTCGGTAGGAAAATCCTCCCTTCTGAGGGCAGGTCTCTTGGCCACGTCTGTGCTGGTTAGGAGAAGATCCGTGATGTTGTCGATGAGGCAGAGGACCTCGACGGCATCGACGTCCCCCAGGCTGAGGCTGTGCTCGGTCATCTTGAGGCTCCCTCATTCATGCGCTGATTGCCTTGGGTCCACTATCTCCAGCTCTTCCTCAGAGACCCGGCCGTCGCGGATGCGGAAGGCCCGGAGCATGGGGTCGGCCTGGTCGGCCAGGGAGATGATGAGGTAGTAGGCCTCGGGCCAGGCGGCCAGGCGGACATCGGTGGGCGAAGGGTAGGCCTCGGCTGCGATGTGGGAGTGGTAGATGGCCAGGAAGTCCCAGCCATTGCCTTCGATCTCCTCGTTGATGCGGAAGAGGTCCTGGGACTCCACGTTGTAGCGATAGGGGCTGGCCTCGGCGTTGACGGCCCGAAACAGCTTCACGGGGCGCCCATCGTGGCCGGCTATGACCCCGCAGCACTCGTTAGGGGCCTCCTCCCGGGCGTGCGCAATGATCTCGTCGACGTACCTGCGGTCCAAGACGAGCACCGCTGTATTCTCCATTCCCAGACCCGGAGCTAGTGTAGCACCTGCACGGCTCAGGGGAAGGTCCACCGCCCTGATGAGACAACGGCCGGGCTAGTCGCCCGGCCAGGCACCGTCAGCGGTTGAGGCCTGCTATGATCCTTCAGACCTTCAGATCTTGCTCTCGGCCTCCTCGCTCAGCTCTTGGTGCTCCTTGGTCCAGAGGGAGGTCGAGAGGTATTTCCAGCCGCCGTCGGCCAGGAGGAGGAGGACGTTCCCTGACTCCAGGCCGCGGGCCACTTCCTGGGCCGCGCGCAGCACCGCCCCCGAGGAGATGCCTGCGAAGATGCCTTCCTGCTCGGTGAGCTCCCTGGCTCCGGCGAAGGCGGTTTGGGAGTCCACCAGGACCTTTCCATCCAGCACCGATTCGTCGAACACGTCCGGGATGAACCCCTCCTCCAGGCTGCGCAGGCCCTGCACCAGGTCGCCGGGGCGGGGGACGCAGGCCACCACTTTCACGCCGGGCTTGTGCTCCTTCAGGTAGCGGCCCACGCCGGTGAGTGTCCCGCCCGTGCCGAGCCCGGCCACGAAGACATCGATGTCGGGCAGGTCCCGCAGGATCTCCGGGCCGGTGGTCTCGTAGTGGGCGCGGGGGTTGGCCCGGTTGCCGTACTGGTTGGGCATAAAGTAGGTGGAATCGCGTGCCGCCATCTCCTGGGCGACCACGATGGCCCCGTTAGTCCCTTTGGCACCCTCCGAGTACACCACCTCGGCGCCGAAGGCCCGCAGGAGCATGGCGCGCTCCTCGCTCATGTTGTCCGGCATCACCGCGACGACGCGGTAGCCCTTGATGCGGCAGATCATGGCGAGGGCGATGCCGGTGTTGCCGCTGGTAGGCTCCAGGACGACGCGGTCGGGGGTGAGCTCACCGCTGTGCTCCGCCGCCTCGATCATGTACCTGGCGATGCGGTCCTTCAGGCTGCCGGCGGGGTTCTGGCCCTCCAGCTTGGCGAAGAAGCGTACGCCGGGGCTGGGGCTGAGCCTGCCCAGCTCCACTATGGGGGTGTTGCCGATAGCGTCGATAAGGTTCCGATAGACCAAGCGAGGCCCCCCTGGGCGATGCCAGCCGCCGACTACATGCCGCCGGCCAGGGCGGGGAGTATGGAGAGGACAGCGCCCTCCTGTAGCGGGGTATCCAGGGCGTAGAGGTAAGGGATGTCCTCAACGTTCGGGTACATGAATGGATTCCTCCTAGGGTTCCGGGGTCTGGGCGCCCGCAGCGGCCTGGTGGGCGGGGGCGCCGCAGAAGGCTTCGTAGTCGATGAACTCCGTCACGGTGGGATTATCGCCGCACACGGCGCAGTTGGGATCGCGGCGGACGCGCACCTGGTGGAACTCCATGGACAAGGCATCGAACAGCAGCAGGCGCCCGTTCAGAGACTCGCCAATCCCCAGGATGAGCTTGACGGCTTCGACGGCCTGGATGGGGCCAATGATGGCCGGCACCATGCTCAGCACGCCACCCTGGGCGGGAGTGGGCACCAGGCCGGGCGGAGGCGGGATGGGGTAGAGGCAGCGATAGCACCCCTTGCCGGGCAGAAACACCGTGCACTGCCCTTCGTAGCCGAGGATGCTGGCCTCCACAAGGGGCTTCTCCAGGAAGACACAGGCGTCGTTCATCAGGTAGCGCGTGGGGAAGTTATCGACGGCGGCCATGACCACGTCGTAGCCGGACAGGATATCCAGGGCGTTGTCGGAGGTAAGGCGAGTCTCGTGAAGGATGACCCTTACCTCGGGGTTGTTGTCGGCCAGGCTCTCCCGCGCCGAGAGCGCCTTGGGCCGGCCGAGGTCGTGCATGTGGTGCAGGATCTGCCTGGGGAGATTCGAGACCTCGGCCACGTCGAACTCGACAATGCCCAGGGTGCCCACGCCGGCGCCTGCCAGATACATCAGCACCGGAGAGCCAAGGCCGCCCGTGCCCACCACCACCACCCTGGCCTGGGCAAGCTTGCGCTGCCCCTCGGTGCCCCAGTGCGGAAGGACGAGGTGGCGCGAGTAGCGCTCCATCTGCTCTGCGGTGAGGGCCGGCGCGGGGTCACCCTGCGCGCCGCCCGCCATGGCCGGAATGACCACCAGTTGGTCGCCTTCGTGGACAGGGGTATCCAGGCCTTGCAGGCTCCGGATCTCCTGGTTGTTCAGGTAGACGTTGATGTGGGCGGGAACCTCGCGCTGCTCATTGAACAGGAGGCCCCAGAAGCCCGGGTACTGCGCCTCCAGGTCCTCCAGCAGCTCGCGGATGTTGCTGCCGCGGCTCTCCACGCGGGTCCGGTCGCCGGTCAGCCTCCGGAAAGGCGCGGGGATGTGGACGTCCACTGTCACCTTCTCCCTGTTCGAGTGCTCTCCCTTGGTTAACGTCTCTATGGCTCCAGTCGCTACAGGTTGATGCTGAGGTATCGTTCGCCCGTATCCGGCAGGATGGTCACCACGCGCTTGCCCGCGCCCAAGCGGCGGGCCACCTGGACCGAGGCGAAGACGTTGGCCCCCGCCGAGATCCCCACGAGCAGCCCCTCCTCGCGGGTGAGGCGGCCGGTCATCGCGGAGGCGTCCTCGTCGCTGACGGCGATGACCTCGTCGTAGATGTCCCGGTTGAGCACCGCGGGCACGAAGTTCGCGCCGATGCCCTGGATGCCGTGCGGGCCGGGCCGGCCGCCCGAAAGCAGAGGCGAGCCAGCCGGCTCCACCACTACCACCTGCAGGTCCGGCAGCAGCTCCTTGAGCACCTCGCCCACTCCGGTGATGGTGCCGCCCGTACCTACCCCTGCCACGAAGGCGTCCAGACGGCCTCCCGTGGCCTTCAGGATCTCCCGGGCGGTGGTGCGCCGGTGGACCTCGGGGTTGGCGGGATTGTCGAACTGCTGGGGCATGAAGTAGCCGTGCTTCTCCACCAGCTCCCGGGCGGCGAGAACGGCCCCGTTCATCCCCTCGGCAGCGGGGGTAAGCACCAGTTCTGCCCCGTAGCGGGAGAGGAGTTTGCGCCTCTCCGCGCTCATATGCTCGGGCATGGTAAGGATGAGGCGATAGCCCTTGACGGCTGCCACCATGGCCAGGCCGATGCCGGTGTTGCCGCTGGTGGGCTCAACGATGGTGTCGCCGGACTTCAGGAGGCCCTGCGCCTCGGCCGCCTCGATCATGCTGAGGGCGATGCGATCCTTGACGCTGCCGGCGGGGTTCAGGGACTCCAGCTTGCCCAGCACCTCGGCGGCGCCTTCGGGGATCACCTTGTTCAGGCGCACCAGGGGGGTATCGCCCACCAGGTCGAGGACGGTCTCGGCGATGCGCTCGCCGCCCTGCAAGCCGGAATGCGGACCGTGGGCCTTAGATGTCGTAGCGTCCCCCATTATGCTTGTACTGCCGCTCCTTGGCGGCCAGGTCGCCGATGGTAATTCCCTCCAGGATGTTGGTGGTGGCGTCCCTGATCATCTCCCAGACCTCGCGCTGGACGCAGACCTGCTTACCACAACCTTCGGGGTCGTCCAGGCAACTGATGGGGGAGAGTGAGCCCTCCAGCGCCACCACCACCTCGCTGAGCTTCAGTTCGCTGGGCTCGCGGATGAGGGCGTGGCCCCCCTTGGGCCCGCGCACACTGCGGATGAAGCGGGCCCGGCGCAGAGTGGTGAGAAGCTGATCCAGGTAGGGCTCGGGGATGCCCTGGCGGGCGGCGATCTCGGCGCTCTGAAGGGGACCCTGGCCGTAGTGGTGGGCCAACTCCACGAGCGCGCGTACGCCATAGTCGCCCTTGGTGGAGATCTTCACTCCTGTCACCCTCTCGCCTGGCGGAATCACGCCGGGGAAAAGCTTACTAACTCTATCCACAACTCTATCAGCCACCAGTCCTTCCGACAAGAGCCGTCCGGACCGTGCCCGCAGCGCTGTGGGCGAAAGAAACGAGCTCCCCGCCGGGCCCGGCGGAGAGCCTCCGCGCGCACAGAAGGCCTGCCCCCAACTCGATCTCAGCCGCCGGCCACGGCGGGCACGATGCTCACCTCGTCGCCGGGCTTGACTGCGGTCCGCAGGCCCGACAGGAAGCGCACGTCCTCCCCGTTCACGTAGACGTTGACGAAGCGACGCAGCTCCCCCGAGTCGTCGCAGAGGCGCTCCTTAAGGCCGGGATAGCCAGACTCCAGCGCATCGATGACCTCGCTGAGGGTGCCGCCGCTGTCGGCGGTGACCGTCTCGCGGCCGCCTGTGAGCTGGCGTAGCGGTGTAGGAATGCGAATGGTAACGCTCACCTGTTCCTCCCTATCCTTCCACGATGTCCCCCGAGACCGGATCGACCCGCACACCCTTGGCGGCGACCCACTCGAGTCCGCGCTCGATCTCCTCCAGGTCGCCCTCCACCTCCAGCACCACCCAGCCGCGGTCCTCGGTGACGTCGGCGCGGCGGATGTTGGTGACCAGGCTGAACTGCTTGCCCAGCTCGTAGATGATGGGCAGGGTGATCAGCTCCGAGGGGAAGGTAAACTTAACTCGCTGCTTGGCCATGACCCTGCTCCTGGCTGCCCGCCGCTAGGCGGATCCGGATACCGCTGTCTGCTCTTCCTGCTGGCTCAGAGCGCGCTCAAAGGAGGCGAGGTGCGGCTCAACCTGCAAGGGCGCCTTCAGGCTCCCCATCACCGCCTCCTGAGTCTTCAGGCCGCCGCCGGTGACGAAAGCCACCACCACCTCGTCCCGGGCCACCCGGCCGGCCTCCACCAGTCGCTTCAGGCCGGCGATGGTCACGCCTCCGGCCGTCTCGGCGAAGATGCCCTCGCTGCGGGCCAGAAGCTCTATCCCCTCCACCACTTCCTCGTCGCTGACGGCCACCGCGGAGCCGCCGGACTCAGCGAAGGTCTGCAGGGCATAGTAGCCGTCGGCGGGGTTGCCGATGGCCAGGGACTTGGCGATGGTGTTCGGTCGCACCGGCCGAATATTCAGGGTGCCCGCCTCCCAGGCGGTGACGATGGGCGAGCAGCCGGCGGCCTGCGCCCCGGACATTCTAGTATGCACGCTATCGACGAGCCAGAGCTTGGCCAGCTCCTGAAGCCCCTTCCAGATCTTGACGTAGAGCGAACCGGAGGCCAGGGGGACGATGCAATGGTCGGGGGCCCGCCAGCCGAGCTGCTCGCAGACCTCGAAGGCCAGGGTCTTAGAGCCTTCGGCGTAGTAGGGGCGGATGTTGATGTTGACGAAGGCCCACCTGTACCTGTCGGCCAGCTCGGAGCAGAGGCGGTTCACCTCGTCGTAGCTGCCGTCCACCGCCACCAGGGTGGCCCCATAGATGGCCGAGCCCACCACTTTGCCCTGCTCCAGGTCCGAGGGGATGAACACGAAGGCCTCCAAGCCCGCGCGAGCGGCGTGGGCGGAGACGCTGTTGGCCAGGTTACCGGTGGAGGCGCAGGCCAGGGTCTTGAAGCCGAACTCGCGGGCCTTGGTTGCAGCGATGGTCACCACCCGGTCCTTGAAGGACCAGGTGGGATTGGCGCAGTCGTTCTTGATGTAGAGACGGCGCAGGCCCAGCTCCTCGGCCAGCCGCTCCGCCTTCAGGAGGGGGGTGAAGCCGGTGCCGATGTCGACGGCGTCCTCGGCGTCGCAGGGGAGGAGGTCGGCGTAGCGCCAGACGGTGGGCGGCCCCTTCTCGATGCGCTCCCGGGTGACGGTCCCGCGCATGGCGTCGTAGTCGTAGGTGATCTCCAGGGGGCCGAAGCAGAACTCGCAGACGTGGACGGGGTCCAGCGGGTACTCCCGGCCGCACTCGCGACAACGTAGAGTCTTAGCAAAGGACATGACGGCGATACCTCCCGCGACCGGCAGGCGCCGGCCGATGATGTGTTCCCTTATGGGCGCCCCGACTCGAGGCCTGCGGGGGAGCAGGCCAGCCGGGGCTCGGGCATCGCCATCAGGTGAGGGTACATTTACTACTTATCGACCATGCAATTGTTGGGGGAGAGTGTAGCGGGCGACGCGCACTATGTCAATCGGTCTTGAGCATCCTCCTGATACCAGCCGGTCTGGCCTGGCGCCTCCTCGATGCCGACGGTGATGGCGGCGATGTTGGTCGCCCCTTGGGCGCGGAGCGCCTGCTTCAGGCGGCCGGCGAACCACTCCGCCAGGCGCTCGGCGGTGGTGTTGTCGATGGGGAGGGCGACGACGTCGGACTTGGGGAAGACCCAGTCCCGCTCGCCGAAGCATACCTTCCACTTGGCCTCTTCCTCGTCGATCTCCAGGACTTTGCTGTCGCGCTGGAGGATGAACTTGTGGTCCAGTTCCTGGCAGAGGGCCTTGGCAAGGTTCTTCAGCTTCGTGAAATCGATGACCCAGGAGTCCTCAGTCAGGTCGCCCTCCACCTCGACGATCACGTCGTAGTTGTGGCCGTGGAGGGGCTCGCACTGCCCCTCGAAGGTGGTGAAGTGGGCGGCGGCGAAGCGCAGCGTCTGGCGCTCCACCGTTACCCTGCGTCGCACACTCATCGCTCCTCCTCTACTCGCCGCCTACGTCTGGGGCGACCTCGCCTGCCTCGGCCTCTGTCGCCCGAGGTCGCAGCGAGAGCCGCCAGATGGTTATCGCCAGGCCCAGGGTGAGGCAAGCGAACGCCGCCAGCGCCAGGAACACCGACTCGGTGCCCCAGCGGTCCGCCAGGAAGCCAGCGAAGGTGGCCGCTATGGACCCCAGCCCGAAAGCAGCGAAGAACGAGATGCCAAAGCTGCGACCCAGCGCCCGCTGCGGCGAGTAGTCGGCGATGAGACCAGTGTACACGGGCTGCGACCCAAAGTTGAAGAAGACGAAGACGGCCGCGGCGGCCACCAGCGCGAGGCCGCCGCTGATGCCCATGAGCAGCAATGCGGGTGCGACCATCAGCGCGAAGGGTACGGCCAGTCGCTCCAGCGCGTAGCGCTGGGACAGAGCCCCGCCGAAGAGCTGCCCGGCGGCACCCGCCAGCAGGGCCAGCGTGGTCAGAGAGCCCGCCAGCGCCGCCTCGTCCAGGCCCAGGAACGAGATGTGCACGTGCTCCTCTATGTGCAACGGCAGGAAGGTCATGCTGCCGCGATAGATGAACCCGTTCAGGACGAAGATGGCGTAGACCAGAAACAGGGGCAGGACGGTAGGCGAGAGGAGGGAGGCATGCCGCGCCGGGGCCTCTGCGTTCGCGGGGGCCGGCGCGGGCGTCTCCCGCTCCCTCCCGCCGACTTGAACCAGGCGCACCATCAGGGCCACGAGCACGGCCAGGGCCGCCAGGAACAGGTAGGCCGAGCGCCAGCCGAAGGCCTCGGCCAAGCCCACCGCCAGGACCGGGGCCAGGGCAACGCCGATGTTTCCGGAGACCCCGTGGTAACCCAGGGCCATCCCTCGCTGCTCGGCCGCCTGGGCGATGAGCGAGATGCCCGCGGGGTGATACAGGCCGATGGCCAGCCCCAGGAGCCCCAGGAAGAACCCCAGCATGACCACGTTGCTCGACGTCGCTACCAGCAGAGCGGCTCCCGCCGCCGCCAGAAAGCACAGGTAGAGGACCTTTCGGGAGCCCAGCCGGTCGACCAGTACCCCCGAGGGCAGCGCGCTGGCCCCGAAGGTGAAGGCGAAGGCATTGGCCACGATGCCCAGCACGAACAGCCCGCTGCCGAACTCGTTGTCGATGCGGGAGAGGAGGGCAGCGTAGGTGAGCTCTAGGGCGTGAACCAGCGCGTGGGCCACTGACACGGTGGCCATCAGCCGGAATTGCTCGGAGCGAACGCGCACGCCACCTCCTCCAGATTAGCGTCTAGGCGACTATGGCCAGCCGAAGCGAGCATGTCAACCATCCGGCCGATGCCCCCTGCGCAAGGGCCTCTACCGGAGGGCAGTCGCACTGCGAGTTAGGGGAAATCGCTCTAAGGTATGAGTGAAATCCCCCGACTTGACCATAAGAGAGCGGTAGACGATACTGCCACGGACCTTTGCTCGGCAGACCTAGGGATGGGAGTTGCCTATTGCTTGCGAAACTTAAACGCCTGGGAGGTGTCAGAGGAACCCTTCTCCTGGCTTCTACCACTACCCTCGTGGGCCTGACCCTTCTGCACCAACGACGAACGCCCCCTGAGTCATCAGCACTCCCCCACCCAGCTCCTGATTCGCCCCGCCCAGAGCAGGCGAGGGCCTCTTCGGGCTTCCTGTCTCACCTGAGCAGGCAGATCACTTTGGCCTCGCTCTTCGCTGTAATGGTGCTGGCGGTGGCCACCGCGGTCCCCGCAGTGGCCGCGCTGGCCCAGGGGCAGCCGCTGCTCCGGCTGGAGCCAGCATTCTCGGGGATCGCCGCCACCGGGGTGAGGCCGCGACCCTTCGCCCAGATTCAGCTCCTGCGCATCGCCGCCGCTGGAGCTGCCCAGCAGCCGGCACCCCAAGAGCCTCTGGCGGCGGAGGAGCCAGCTCCGCTGCCGACGGCGGAGTCCCCACCAGCCGCGGCTATCGAGCCGCCAGCGCGGCTAGAAGGCGGCCGCGTCATCCCCGGAGTGCGGGTCACCTTCTACACCTGCGTGGGCCAGGGATTCTGCGGCAACATGAGTAGCGGCCAGCGCGTCCACGACGGTGCCGCCGCGTGCAGCTATGACCTGCCCCTGGGCACACGCTTCACCATCGCCGCGGACCCCACCGGCCGTATCTACCAATGCCTCGATCGAGGGTGGCTCTCGCCAACCTGGGTCGACGTGTGGTTTCACGACGGGGCCAATGGCTGGCCCTGGCAGTCACAGGTGGGCAGTTGGAGCGAGATCCACATCCAGGAGTAGACGCGCCGCTACCCTCACCGACTCACACCAGGGCCCGAAAGCTAGGCCCCGGGCACATCCTCCGCCGTCAGCAGCGCCTGGATCTGCGGGAGAGCATCTCGGGCGGCCGCCTCGCCCCGCTCCAGGCAGCGCCTCATGTGAAAGGGCGAATTGGCGCTGAGCCGCGCCATGTCCGGGCGGATGGTGACATCCGCCGGCCTGGCTGCGCGCGGAGGCTCCGAGAGGATGTGTAGGAGGAAGCTCAGCGAGGCCAGGCGGCCCGGGGAGCGCCCTCCAGCCAGACGGCGGACTTGCTCCGCCAGCCAGCGGGCCAGCGGTCGCAGCCAGCGCGGCAGAGCCAGCGGGTCGCCCAGCACGACGGCGATGACCCGCTCGGCCCCCAGAGCCGCCGCTGCGCTCACCGGCGCCGACTCCCAGAACCCCCCATCGACCAGCCAGCGCCCCTCCCAGGGCACGGGGCGCGCCAGCCCGAGGACGGCGATGCTGGCCTCCAGGGCCCGCACCAGGTCACCCTCCCGCAGCACCACCGGCGAGGCTTCCTCCACGTCCGAGGCCACCGCGGCGAAGGGGACCCGCAGATCCTCGCAGCGATGCCCCTGGAAGGCGCGCAGATAGGCGCGAGCCACGGGGTTGTCGTGGCGCAGGCTGAGGCCGTGCCAGAAGAACCGGAACACCTGCCAGGGCGAGCTCCTCCGGGTGCCCCGCACCATCGATTCCACAGGGCGGCCGATGGCATAGCCCGCGGCGTAGAGGGCCCCTGCACTAGCCCCCGCCACGCAGTCGATAGGAATGCCGGCCTCTTGCAGTACCTTCAGCACGCCCACGTGGGCCACTCCTTTGGTGCCTCCGGCTCCCAGGGCCAGCCCGATGCGCGGTCGACTCATGCGCACCTCCCTCCTGCTCTCCCGACCCGCTTACACCACCAGCCAGATGCCTACGATGGAGATGATGGTCCCCAGCACGATCTTCAGGGTGAGACGCTCCGCCAGCAAGAGGACGGAGAGGGGGAGCGCGTACAAAGGGGCTGTGGAGGAGAGGATGGCCGCCTTGCCCGCCCCGGCCTCCTGGACGGAGAAAATGAACAGCAGGCTGCCCACGCCCATGCCCAGCAGACCTGCGGCCGCCACCGCCGTCACGCTGCGACCGCCGTAGTTCCTCACCTCGAAGCGGCGGGCGCTGCTGGCGGTCAGCCCCAGCAGGAAAAGGCCGGCGGCAGGTACCCGCAGGCTCCCCGCGGCGACGGCCCCCAGGTCGCCGGAGCCCAGCTTGAGCCAGATGGTGGCCAGCGCCCACAACGCCCCCGCCCCCAGGGCGAAGGCCACGCCCCGCAGGGCCATGCTGCCGCGCGCGGAGCGCTCCGAACCCGCGCCGCTCTCCGACACCAAGAGCCAGAGGCCCACCACGATGAGGCCCGCACCCAGGAGCATCACCACCGTCACCTGCTCGTCGAGAAAGGAGGCGGCCAGCAGGAAGGTCAGCAGCGGGTAGGCAGCCGCGGAGATGGGGAAGGTGCGGGCCGCGCCCAGGAGACCCAGGCTGGCGATGTACAAGGTATCGCCGAGGGCCATCCCCACCACCCCGGACCCTACCATGGACAGGGCGGTATTGGCGGACATCTCCCGCAGCTCGTCGATGGCGCCGGAGGACAGCGCCACCAGGACCAGGAAGACGCTGGCGAACAGGCCCCGCAAGGCGCTGAGGGGGATGGGGTGGATGAGGCGCGCCTGCGAGGTCAGCAGGATACTGGTGAAGGCCCAGAGGACCGCTGCGCCCAGGGCACTGGCCTCGCCCATGGCAGGCCCTTACCGGGCCTCCGCCCCCCGCGCCAGGTCTTTCAAGGGGGCGGACACCCCGGTTGGGAGCGGCTCGGGCTGCCCCACGGGGATAGGGTGGCCGCGGTTCTCCATCAGGACCTGTCGGGAGCCGGAGATGAAACCACGAGCATGTTCAACTGCGACGGGCGGGCGCCTCCGCTGGCGGCGCCTCCGGGGTGGGCTCGGCCTGCGCGGCGGGCTTGCGCCAGTAGTACACAAACCCCAGCGTGGAGAATATCAATACACCCAGGGCCACCATCTGCATCACGTCCAGGTCGCCGCCGACGATGGCCTTGCTGTCCTCCCGCAGGAAGTTCAGCCCGAAGCGCATGAGGGAGTAGAGGGAGAGGCAGGAGAAGAAGACCAACCCGTCCTTCCGGTACACGCGCCAGAGGCCGAACAGCAGCCCGAAGATGAGCAGGTCGCCCAGCATCTCGTAGGCCACCGCGGGGTGCTGAGGCGATAGCCCGAAGTTGGCGCTATTGACGTGAGTGTACTCCACCGCCCAGGGGAGGCTGGAGGAACTGGCCAGGGTATCGCCGGCCACAAGGCAGCCGAGGCGGCCGATGGCCATGCCCAGGATGAGCCCGAAGACGGCCGCATCCAACCCTTTTCCAATGGGCAGGCCTCGCCACACACCATAGACCCAAGCGCCCAGGACGCCCCCGATAATCGCCCCGTAGATGGAGATGCCACCCTCATTGATGCGAAAGATGTCCAGGGGCGCATCGTCGAACAGGTCCCAGTTCTCCGCGACGAAGAGGACACGGGCACCGATGATCCCCGCGGGCACCGCCACCAGGGCCACCGTGTAGGCGTCATCCTCGGTGAACCCCTTGCGCTGGCCTATCTGCACGGCCAGATAGACTCCCACAGCGATAGCGACTGCCACAAAGACGCCGTGCCAGGTCAGCAGCAGACCACCTAGCTTCCCGATCTCCGGGTCGATACCGATCTCGATGGACAAGAGGCTCACCAGGGCTGACAGCACAGCCTATTCCTCCTCCCGTTCGCGGGCGGCCTTGCCTTCCGGGTCCAGCCGCTCCGCCAGCTTCCGCATATCCGATTTGAATCCGCCGCTGCGCTCCGCGGGGGCGGCGATGTCCGTTCGCGCACGTGTGATCCTGAGCCAGAGCCGGCGACGCGGCAGGTAGAAGGTAATGACCAGCCCCACCAGCAAGAGCCCCGCTCCCACCCAGACGAAGTTGGTGCCCGGGTCCTTGCGTACCTGGATCCCGGCGAACTCCCTGGGGCCGAGGAAAGTGTACTCCCTGCCGTCAACCTCCACGGGCGCGTCCGGATAGAGGATGAGGGCGCGGTCGCCGGTGGCACCCAGGACGGTGAGGTAGGGGGTGCCCTGCGCATCCGAGGAGATCTCCACCAGGGCGCGGTCGGCCGTGCCGGGGATGCCGGTTTCTAGGCTCGAGGGGAGCCCCGTCACCCCCATGAAGAGGAACTCCAGGCCGCCCGCCGTGGCCCTTTCGCCCTCGTCCAGGAGCAGGCGGACGCCGTTCTCGGGCTCGCCCGGCTCGTAGACGACGAGCTGCCAGCGTTCCTCCTGGGGGGCCGGCTTGACACCCACCCAGAGACGGGTGTCCGGGCCGGGCACCCTCAGCAGCGTCCCGCTGGCCGTGCCCACGAAGTCGGTGGGCGGGATGACATCGCGGAGGAGGGTCTCCCCTCCCGCGCCGCGTACGGCGATGACGGGCGCGGGGGTGGTCTCGTCCAGGACCAGCACCTCGCTGTAGATAGCGTCGCCGGTGGCCGTATCCCGCACCCGCAAAGCGGCGCCTCTGCCGAAGTAGGAGGCCTGGTGAAACCGGTACCCCTCGTAGCTGAAGGGCCTGTTGACGGTGGTGGTGCCGCGGGCCACCTCACGGCCGCCCTGATAGATGACCAGGTGCGTGCGGTAGTCGAGCGGGCTGCCCGCCTCGTCGAAGTGCGCCACGGCGTCCTCCACCAGCACCTGCGTCTGGTTCGGATGGTCCGCCGCGAAGACAGGCGCGGTGGTTCCTTCAGCGACGAACAGGGACGCCTCGAAGCCCCCGAGCCGCGAGACCAGAGCCCCTGCCAGGAGCAGGATGAGGCTCAGGTGGCTCACGAAGGTCCCGAAGCGGGCCCAGGCGAAGCGGTCGGCAAAGAGGTAGGTAGTCGCGCCCTCCCGGAAGCGCTTCACCTTGAACCGCTGCCGCCTGAGGGCCGACTCCAGCGCCCTCTCGTCCGTCGGCGTGGGCAAGGAGTAGCGGTTGGCGGCCTGCTCGAAGTAGGTGTCGGGCACGCGCTCCAGGGGACGGCTTACAGCCCGCCAGGCGCGAGACAGGCGATTGGCCGCGCACAGCCCTACCGCCACCGCCAACAGACCCAGCGCAGCGATGAACCAGGGGGCGCTAAAGATGCTGAAGAGCTCCAGGTCGTGCATGACGTCGGTGAGTACGCCGAACTTGCCCCGCTGCTCCTCCAGCCAGGCGTCCACCGCCGCGGGGTTGCCGCGCAGGCTCCCGGGGATCTGGGGTAGCAGCGTGCCCAGCAGCCCCGCCAGCGCCAGAAAGCCGATGAGGCCCAGGGCAAAGTACACCGAAGTCAGGACCCGCCAGACCGACAGCAGGGGGTCAAGGCCGCGGAGACCTTTGCCCAGGCTCAGAGCCTGCTGAATGCCGGTCACCTAAGTCTCCCCTCCCACGATGGGCTCCAGACTCTCCAGGGCCGTTCCACAGCCTCAGTCCGGCGCGGGCCGAGGCGAGAAGGCCGCCTCGTACAGGGCCCGCACTTCCTCCGCCTCCAGGCCCTCCCCCAGGAAGCTCTCGCCCACCCGGATCTCGAAGTGGAGATGGTACTCCGTTCCCGGGTTGGTCACCGACTCCGGCGTGCCCGACTCGCCCACGTAGCCTACCACCTGGCCCTGCTCCACGGTCACGCCCTCATCGATGCCGGGAGCGAGGCCGCCCAGGTGGGCGTAGCGGGTGACCACGCCCCTGCCATGATCGATCCACACCTGGCAACCGCGGAACCGGTCGAGGGTCTGCGCATCGCTCGTCCCCAACTCATCGATGCGCGTGTAGAGCTCCTCCAGTTCTGCCGCCGTCAGGTCCTCATACTCGATGTCGGCGCGGATCACCCGGCCCCCCTTGGCCGCCCGCACCTCCGTGCCCGGGCCGATGGGGGTGCAGTTGTCCACGTCATAGAAGTCCATGCCCTCATGTATGCCCTGGCGGTAGTCCCGCCAGGCGTTGGGCATGAGGTTATCGCCCGTGGGGAGGCAGGCCTCCTGGATGGGAAAGATGAAACCGGCGAGGTCCTGGGGACCGGGAGCCTCGGGCGTGGGCGTCGGCACCAGGACGGTGACAGTCACCCCCGGGGCGCCGGAGCTCGCTTCGCCGCAGGCCGCCGCCAGTCCCACAAAGGACAAGAGCACGAGCAACACGGCCGGGCGCAGCGCGCACCCCCTTTCACCGTGAACGTACCTCCGCACCGGCAAGTCAAGTCTACTTGGGTGCACTCCCGCGAGCAAGGACGAGGGGCGGGCCTATCGCCGCGAGCCCACCAGCCGCAGGGCGGCCTCGTGGGCCAGCAACTCGAGGCGGCTATCGATGAAGGGCAGGTCCAGCGGCCCGTAGCGGCGGGTCAGCGCGGCCTTTATGAGGGCATCGGCCAGGTGGGGGTTCTTGGGCAGGAGCGCCCCGTGCAGATACGTCCCGAAGGCCTGGCGATACCGTGCCCCCTCGGTGCGGTCCCGGCCGTTGTTGCCAAAGCCCGAACGGACGCGGGCCAGGGGCCTGGCGCCCTCGCCCAGGTAGGTGCGGCCGCCGTGATTCTCGAATCCGACCAGGGTGCCGCGCTCCCATGCTGCCACCACGTTGCCGATGCAGCGCCTGGCGCCCTCGCCGGGGTGGATGGTCCAGGCGTCGAAGATGCCCAGGCCCGCCAGTTCCTCCCCGGAGGCGGCCCGATAGAACCGCCCCAGGAGCTGATAGCCGCCGCACACCGCCAGGACCGCCACATCTTCCTCCACCGCCTGCCTGAGGGCTTCGCCCTTCACGGAGCGCAGGTCCTCGGCCACCCGCCGCTGCTCGCGGTCCTGAGCGCCGCCGATGAAGATGAGGTCGAAGGCCTGGGGGTCCAGGGGATCGCCCAGGCCCAGCTCGGTCACCCGGAACTCGATGCCTCGCTCCAGGCAGCGATGGCGCAGGCAGAGGATGTTCCCCCGGTCTCCATAGATGTTCATGAGCCGGGGGTAGAGGTGCGCCAGCCTCAGGAGCCGCGGCTGCGGGCTCTCTGTCATCCCTACAACCCCTCCTCCCAGTAGTGCGGCCGCTGGCCGCGCTTGGCCAGCAGCTCGCGCACCTCCAGCATGGCGGTGTAGGTAGGGACGACGTAGAGCGTCTCGCCCTCGGGCGTGGCGGCCAGGGCCACCGAGAGGGCCTGGTCCGTGCGCGAGACAAAGGGCACGTCCGAGCCAAAGCCGGCGTACTTCAAGCGCAGCGCCAGGTCCTCGGCGCGGCTGCCCGCTACCACGAACGAGGCCGTCCGGCCCGTCATGATCTCGTAGTCGGCATCCCAGATCCAGGAGACGTCCCGGCCGTCGGCGATGCCATCGTTGAGGAACAGCAGCAGGTGCTTGCGTCCCTCCCGGGCAGCGATGGTGCGCAGCACCTCGTTGAGGCCGGTGGGGTTCTTGCCCAGCAGCACCTCGACCCGCCGACCCTCCACGTCGAAGACCTCCTGACGTCCGAAGGCGGCGCTGAACCCCTTCAGCGCCGTGGCCGCCGCCTCGAGGGGAGCCTGCAGGGCCAGGCCGCAGGCCACAGCCGCCAGGGCGTTGTACACGTTGTAGAGGCCGGCCAGGGGCAGCTCCAGCGAGAGCTCGCCCGCGGGCGTCGCCAGGGAGAGGGCGGTGCCGCCCGAGGGTCGCAGCTGTACGCGGGTGGCCCGCACGTCGGGCGCGGGGCGAGCGGAGCGGCAGGCCGGACAGTGCCAGTGTCCCACGTGGCCGTAGAAGGCAGCATGGTAGGCCAGCTCCCCTCCGCAGGCCAGACACCAGCGGAAGTCAGAGGCGTGCTCCGGGCCCTCCTGGGAGACGCTAGGGTCGTCGACCCCGTAGAGCAGCACCGGGCCGGGTGCCGCCGGGGCCAGCGAAGCCACCGCCGGGTCATCGGCGTTCAGGACGACGGCGGTGGAGGGGGGCAGACCGCTGAGGGCACGACGCCACAGGTCGGCCACGGTATCCACCTCGCCGTAGCGGTCGAGCTGGTCGCGGAAGAGGTTGGTGAAGGCGACGGCCCGCGGCGTCACCGCGGCAGCGGCATGGGGCAGGACGGCCTCGTCCACCTCGAAGACGCCGAGGCGCTGGGGAGCATCGCGGATGCGGCCAGCGGAGGCCTCCTCCACGAGGGCCGTGGCCACCCCGCGCATGAGGTTCGAGCCGCTGGGGTTGGGCAGAGGCCGCAGCCCGGCCTCCCGGGCGATGGCGCTCACCATGCGGGCGGTGGTGGTCTTGCCGTTGGTGCCGGTGATGAGAAGCGAGCCGTGGCCGAGCTGGGCGGCCAGGTGGGCCACCAGGTCCGGGTCGAGCCGCTGGGCGACCAGGCCGGCGATGGCCGTCCCGCCGCCGCGACCCAATCGGCGGCTGGCAGCCCCGGCAGCCTTGCCCGCAACCACAGCGAGTGCGGTTCGCCAGCTCACAAGAGAAGGATAGAGGTTTTGCGGCCGCTTGAACAGGCAGGGCGGCGCCCTTGCACCCGAAGCGCTGGGCGGGGGCCGGATCTTGATTGCTTTCGGAAAAGTGGGCGCTTGGGGCGTCCCGCAGATTGGGGCGGGGCGCATTTGGTTGATTGTTTCCGGCAGGGGCCGGTCGATCTCGGCAGGAGCTGCGGGCGAGGCCTGCGTTCGGTGTGCACGGGCGGATCATAGCGGATGCGCTCGGGAGCGCAAAGGGAGAAGTATCACCGGCGGGCCACGCACGTCTTTGGGGGAGGGTGGCCCGGCCCCTGATATTCGACCCACCCGGCCCGCCCCTGGTTGCCTCGCTACCGCTCGGCAACCGGCAAGGAAGCCCCACCCCTCGGCTGGAGAGAGCGCCTGCCAGGAGAGAAGATGGGCTGATGGCGCGCGGGCGGTGAGCGCGGGCTAGAACGGGGCTCTCACCCCTCGGTAATCGCGTAGACGTAGCCGTCGCGGCTGCCGATGTAGACCACCCCACCCACCACCGCCGGGGAGGACATGACTGCGTCGCCTGCGTCGAAGCGCCAGCGCTCCTCCCCTGTGGCGGCGTCCAGCGCGTATACGTAGTTGTCGTTGCTGCCGATGTAGAGCACCCCTTCCACCACCGCCGGGGAGGAGAAAACGCTGCCGCCCGTCTCGAAGCGCCAGCGCTCCTCGCCCGTGTCCGCGTCCAGGGCGTAGACGTGGCTGTCATCGCTGCCGATGTAGACTACGCCGTCCGCCACCGCTGGAGAGGAAAGAACCATGCCTCCCGTCTGGAAGCGCCAGCGCTGCTCTCCCGTGGTGGCGTCAAGCGCGTACACGTAGGTATCGACGCTGGCGATGTAGACCACCCCGTCCACCACGGCCGCGGAGGATTTGCCGTAGAGGCCCGCCTGAAAACGCCAGTGCTCCTCTCCCGTCGCCGCGTCGAGGGCGTAGACGTAGCAGTCGCTGCTGGCGATGTAGACCACCCCGTCCACTACCGCTGGGGAGGAGTAGACCACGCCGTCCGTCTCGAGGTGCCACCGCTCCTCCCCCGTGGCGGCGTCCAGGGCGTAGACGGAGTGGTCCTTACTTCCGATGTACACTAGCCCGCTCACTACTGCCGGAGAGGAGACGATGCTATTGCCTGTCTCGAAGCGCCAGCGCTCCTCTCCCGTGGCGGCGTCCAGCGCGTAGACGTAGGTGTCGTAGCTGCCGATGTAGACTCCCCCGGCCACTACCGCCGGGGAGGAGAGAACCCAGCCGCCCGTCTGGAAGCGCCAGCGCTCCTCCCCCGTGGCGGCATCGAGGGCGTAGACGTTGCTGTCGCTGCTGCCGATGTAGACGACGCCGTCGACTACTGCTGGAGAGGAGGAAACCTCGGCGCCCGTCTGGAAGCGCCACAGGAGCTTAGGCGAGCGCTCAACGCCCGGGCCGGGGTTCTCGCCGGTGTGGGCGGGGTTGCCGCGGAACATGGGCACACCCGCCGGGCCAGAAGGTTCCTCGGCCGTGGTTGGGGATGCTCGCTCAAGCTCTTCGTCGCCCTTCCCCCCAGCGCAGGCCAGGGCCAGCATGCCTACCAGGCCGATAAGAACGAGCAGTGGGCGTCTCATCGCGGCCCTCCCCTTGTCGCTTCAGCGGTCAGGGGTGACGATATTATACCAGCGTCTTTCGTTTTCGCCCGCCCGTGCACGCCCAGATCATGGCGCCCTTGCTGGCGCGGAGGAAGGGACGTGACAGTGGCCAGGATGGTAAGGAACCAACAAGACAATGAGCAACCGTGGGGCGCCAAGACCTCATCCGGACTTGCCAGCTCGCCCTCCTAGAGCCTTCGGGCCAGGCAATCAACCCACCGTTCACATTACTGGTAGGATCGATATGTCGCTTGACCCTTAGCTCGGCCTCTTGCAAACGGTGGCCCGACGCGTATAATAGTCGCCATCCTCGCTTCTTGGCTTGCTGTTTTGCACATAGAGAGGAGGGATCCCCGATGCCTAGGTACGTCGTCCTGTACCGTTTCACCGAGCAAGGGGCCAAGAGTATCCGCGACACTGTGGAGCGGGCCCGGCAGACGCGCGAGGAGAACGAAAGACGCGGCTTCAAGGTGCAAGCTCTACTGTGGACCCAGGGCCCCTATGACTTGGTGGCTATCGTGGAAGCGCCTTCAGAGGAGGCAATGATGGGGGGCATGGTCAACGTCGTCTCCGCAGGCAACGTGACCAGCACGACTATGCGGGCCTTCGACGAGCAGGAGATGGAGAACATCCTCAAGCAGGCATAGGTGCTTCCCGCTGCCCATCTGGACGCGAGCGCTACCGGCGCGAGGGCGTCGTTCATCCAGTACGGGTAGACAGCCGAGGGCTCACGGACGCCAGCGATATGCCGTGAGGCAGCTTTCCGCGCGGCGCGCCCCGCGGCGCCGTGCCTTCGCTTCCTTCTCTCAGGAGGAACTGCAGCCCTTCCAGGCATCGATAGGAAAGCTGGCGCAGTTCATCCCAGAGGGGGCCTGAAGCCCCGCAGGCGGAGGGAGTTCGCCATGACGGAGACGGAGCTGAAGGCCATGGCGGCGGCGGCCAGGATGGGGTTCAGGAAGCCGAACTCGCCGAAGAAGGGCTCCAGCCCGCCGGGCACGCCGGTCCGGGAGAAGAGGGGATACAGCACGCCCGCCGCCACAGGGATGAGGGCGGCGTTGTAGAAGAAGGCCCAGAACAGGTTCTGCCTGATGGTGCGCATGGTCCGCCTGCTGAGGCCTATGGCGGTCACCACGCCGCGCAGGTCGCCCCGGATGAGGGTGATGTCGGAGGCCTCCATAGCCACGTCGCTCCCCGTGCCGATGGCGATGCCCAGGTCGGCCTGGGCGAGGGCGGGGGCGTCGTTGATGCCATCGCCCACCATGGCCACCACCTTGCCCTCCCGCTGGAGGAGGCGCACCTGGTTCACCTTGTCCTCGGGCAGCACCTCTGCGAGCACGCGCTCCACCCCCACCTGGCGGGCGATGGCCTCGGCAGTGCGACGGTTGTCGCCGGTGAGCATGGCCACCTCCAGGCCCATGGCGCGAAGGGCGGCCATGGCCTCGCGGGCGCCGGGCTTGACGGTGTCGGCCACGGCGATAAGGCCGGATACCTTCCCATCCACCGCCACGAACATGGGGGTCTTGCCGTCCTGCGAGAGGGCCTCCGCGCGGCCCTCCAGGCCGTTGAGGGGTAGGCCCCGGTCACGCATGAGCTTCAAGTTGCCCAGCAGGATGGTCCGGCCCTCCACCTGAGTCCGGACGCCGTGGCCGGGTACCGCTTCGAAGTCGGCTGCATCGGCCAGGGGAAGGCCGCGGGCGCGGGCGGCGGCCACGATGGCCTCGCCCAGGGGGTGCTCGGAGCCGCGTTCGGCCGAGGCGGCCAGCCGCAGCAGCTCGTCCTCGCTGAGGGGGTTGCCGGGGATGACATCGGTGACCGAGGGCCTGCCCTCGGTGATGGTGCCGGTCTTGTCGAGGACCACCGCCTGAATCCGGTGAGCCGTCTCCAGCGATTCGCCGCCCCGGATGAGCACGCCGTGCTCGGCTCCCTTGCCTGTGCCCACCATGATGGCCGTGGGCGTGGCCAGGCCCAGGGCGCAGGGGCAGGCGATAATGAGCACGGCGACGGTGTTGAGGATGGCGAAGGTGATAGCCGGCGCCGGCCCGAAGATCCACCAGACGGCGAAGGTGCCCAGGGCGATGGCGATGACCACGGGCACGAAGTAGGAGGCGATGACGTCGGCCAGGCGCTGGATGGGCGCCTTGGAGCCCTGGGCCTCCTCCACCAGGCGGATGATCTGGGAGAGGACGCTGTCGCGCCCTACCCTGGTGGCGCGGAAACGAAAGCTGCCCACGCTGTTGATGGTGGCGCCGTAGACCTCATCGCCGGGGCCCTTCTCCACAGGCATGCTCTCGCCGGTGAGCATGGACTCGTCGAGCGCGGAGCGGCCCTCGAGCACTACCCCGTCCACGGGGAGCTTCTCTCCCGGCCGCACGATCACCACGTCGCCCGGGGCTACCTCCTCGACGGGGACGTCCACCTCGCGGCCGTCGCGCAGGAGGCGTGCGGTCCTGGCGCGCAGGCCCATGAGCCGCTTGATGGCGGCGGAGGTACGGCCCTTGGCGCGCGCCTCCAGCCAGCGGCCGAGGAGGATGAGGGCGATGATGGCGGCGGAGGTATCGAAGTAGACATCGGCGCTGACACCGGCGGCGGACTCGATGGCGCCGGGGGCGAAGGTGGCGACGATGCTGTAGAAATAGGCGGCGCTGGTGCCCACGGCGATGAGGGTGTTCATGTCGGCCGTGAGGTGCCGGGCCACCCTCCAGGCGCCCCGGTAGAACTGCCAGCCGGCCCAGAACTGCACCGGCGTGGCCAGCACGAAGAAGAGGCTGTTGACGGCCCCCAGCGGGATCTCCTCCAGGCCGGGCAGGCGATGATACTGGCCGGCGATGAGGATGAGCGCGGCCACGGCCGCGGCGAAGGCCAGCCTGAGGCGCAGGTCGCGCTCCTCGCGGGCGCGCTCGCGGGCCTCGGTGTCGCGGTCCTCCGCGGCCGTCCCCGGCTCGACGCGGGGCTGGTAACCGGCCCGCTGGATGGCCCGATGCAGATCCTGGACGGAGGAGGCCCGTGGATCGAACTCGACGCTGGCCTGCTCCAGGGCCAGGTTGGCGCTGGCCCGGGCGACACCATCGACCTGTTCCAGCGCATGCTCGATGCGGAGCACGCACGAGGCGCAGTGCATGCCCGCAACGGGGATAGTGAGCTGCTCCCTGGGTTGTTCCTCGGTCTTCGTTGACATGGTCTACTTGTTGGCCAGCTCGTACAGCTCCAGGAGCTCGCCCAAGACCTGCTCCTGGCGGTCGCCCCGGATGCCCTCCAGCACACAGGTATGGAGGTGGCCATTCAGAATGAGGGCTTCTATCTTCTCGATGGCGCGGCGGACGGCGTAGCTCTGCTTGAGGATGTCCACGCAGTACCTGTCGTCCTCGATCATCTTGCGGATGCCAGCGAGGTGGCCCTCGATATAGCTGAGGCGCTTGAGCACATCGTCTCGTACGTCATCCCTCACGGTAGTTCCTCCGACTGGTGCGCTTCATAGTCCTGCGGCCTCTCCTAGCTCAGGCTTCGACGCAGCCGCTCAAACTCCTCGTGGGAGATATCGCCCCTGGCGAGCCGCTCCTTGGCGATGTCCAGGGGGCCCTTTTGCTCGCCCCGGCTCCTGGTGAACTGCCCTACTGCCCAGATGGCCAGGCCGATGATCCCTCCCCAGAAGATGACCATCATGATGGGCATTACGATCTACCAGCCAGCACCCCAACCATCCATCATGTGGTCATCGCCGTCTGCGAAGGCGACGCCCGTGGTGGCCGCGAACGTCATCGCCGCCGCTATCGCTGCTGTGACCAATGCTCGAAACCTCATCACCCACCTCCGGCGTCATACCCATACCCCCTGGGTGGGGGTCTACATACAGTATAAGTGAGCGACCCGGCCCTGTCAACGGTGCGGCTGGCGGCAGGTCCTAGCTTATGGGGAGGCGAGCGCGAGGTGCGCTGGCCTGTGTCCGTAGGCTAAGCTGGCGTGCGTGGCTGTGTCCCGGGGCGAATGGATGGCCGGCGATGTCAGGCGGAAGAAACTAGCGGCCGAAAGGGCATTCCCTCCTCAGTCCGAGGAGCGCAGATACTCCCGCTCCGGTCACCCCGAAGACGATCAGCGGTTTCCCCTGTGAGCCGACAGCCAGCTCGTAGATCTCATCAAAGGTGCCGTTGGCAATGGCACTGCTGGTAACCAGCAGGATCTGGGACCAATCGATGATCCCGGCGGTGTCTGTGTGGCCATCCTGAACCCGCACCCCATACTTGCAGGAGCCCACGTTCTTGGGGTTCAGGTCGGTGCACTGAACGTTCTCGGCTCCGAAGTGCTCCGTCAAGTGGGCCAGCATGGCGGGCTGAAATCCCAGCAGGCCGACTTTGACCCTGCCGAAGTCCTTGAGCAGGCTAGAGGCGATCTGCGGGCCACACCTCTCCGGCTCGTCATCCCGGCAGTGGCGGGTCCCCTTTGCAATCCCCAGGTGCGAAGTCACCGCATTCAGGGTAGAGATGAATATCGCCCTGTTGGCGCTTGTATTAAGGTCGAGCTGCAGCACGCCCTCTATTGTGCCCTCGAATCTCTGGGGGCGGTCGGTAAAGGCGTGGCCGAAGCTCCCCCTGAACTCCGCTTCGATCATCACCTCCTTGCCTTCCAGCAAGGCAAAGTCTTGCCTCTGGGGGCGGCCTATCGCCTGCGCTGCCGACAAGGGTTCAACCGTCACCCGCACGGGGTCACGGCGCAGGTGATGCTCGGCGACGATGCCGGAGAAGGCTTGCCGGGCCCTTTCCAAGATGGGCACATTGCCCTCGTTGCCTCCCGGAGACGAGTGCTTCATCCTAGTTCCACCGTCCTTCATCGCTCACCTGGAGTCGACTGCGCTGTTCACTACCTTACAAGGGGCCAGTATTTCTCCACTTCCTCGACGTCAACGATGTAGCCGTGCTTCTCGAAGACCGCTTTGCCTTCGGCTGACAGCAGGAAATCGACAAAGCTCTGTGCCAGGTCACGATCTCTGGCGTACGTCGACACCGCTATCTGCATCTCCCCGATCCCTGTTAGCTGCTCCGGTCGCAACAGCACCACGTCAAACTCGTCGGGTGCCAGGGTCTCATAGAAATGCCACGTGATAACCGCATCTACCTTCCCCAGGCTGAGCCAGGTTACCAGGAGGTCAGGACGTGTAGCCTCCGTGACGATGTTCTTCCCTATCTCCTCGGCAAGCCCCGCCTTTTCGAAGATCTCAGGGGCATATTCTCCCAGCAGGGTCGTCTCCGGCCTGCTCACAGCTACCCTCACTCCCAGCCTGGCCAGGTCCGACAGGCCGGCGATATGCTCCGGGTTGCCTTTCTGCACCCCCAGCACAGGGATCATGTAGGCGACGGTGGCTACTGTTTCAGGGTCAATCGCTCCCTCCTGAGCAGCCTTCTCCATGAACTTCTGCTCAGGCGCGATGTACACGTCGCCCTTCTGGAGCGAGATCATCCTGGACAGCACCTCGCCGCCCCCGCCATAGCTAACCTCCAGCCTGATGCTATAGTGCTCCTCGAACCCCTCACAGGCCTCATCGATAGCTGGTTTGGCCCCGGCGGCAGCAAAAACCCTCACCGACTCAGACTCCCCGGCACAACCAGCACTCAGGGCCGGCAGGACCAGCAGGAGGGACATCAGGAGCACGTTCCTGACCCGCCCGTCTCTTCCACACCGCATAGTGCTCCCTCGCCCCGCGGAGGCTCAGCGGGGGATAAACCACAGCGCCTCTGCTTTGAGACTCACGCGCACCTCTGACGTGGTGCCCAGGCCCATGTCGTCGAAGGCGCAGTTGGACACGTGGATCTCCACCGGCCGCTCCAGGCCGTCGATGCAGGCAGTGAGGACGTAGCCGCCGGGGGTGCGGATCCTTTTCCGGATGCGGGCCTCGAAGAGGTTCTCCTGCACCTTCGGTCCGAGGGGCCTGTCCGGCCGGATGATGTGCACCTCTTCCGGACGAATGACCGCATACACCCCCTGCCCGGGCGCGAAGTTGTCGAAGGCATCGGAGGCCAGGGGCAGGTCGCCCACCCGGGTAAGCATCGTGCGCGCCGCAGAGTCCACCTGCTCTACCTGGGCCTCGAAGATGTTCTGCGCCAGCAGGAAGCGGGCGACCTCGAGGGTGGCGGGCCTCCTCTGGAACTCGGAGGGCGTGCCCACCTGGGCGATCCTCCCATCGAACATCACCGCCATGCGGTCGGCCAGCATGAACGCTTCCTCGTGGTCGTGGGTTACCTGGAAGATGGTGACGTTCAGGACGTCTTTTATCTCCCGCAGCTTCTCGATGAGCTGGCGCTTGATGTAGTAGTCCAGGGAGGAGAAGGGCTCATCGAGAAAGAGGACGCGGGGCTCGATGAACAGGGCGCGAGCCAGGGCGACCCGCTGCTTCTCTCCCATGCTGAGGGTGGCCGGCGACCGGCGGTCAAGGATGGAGCCGATGTTAAGGAGCGTACTCAACTCCTCCAGTTTGCTCCCCACGAGGCCCCCGTCCATCCGCCTGACCCGGCCCCCAAAGGTAATATTGTCGCGAACGCTCAGGTGAGGGAATACCGCCAGGTCCTGGGGCACGTAAGAGACTGTGACGGAGTCGAGCGGCTCTCCTCGCACCCTGTAGCCCCCGACCAGTATGTCGCCCCTGCTGTAGCGGCGCAGGCCGAGCATGATCTCGGTAAGCAGCGTCTTGCCCGCGCCGGAAGGTCCTAGAAGCACGAAGTGCTCACCCTCGGCCACGTCCACGTGGACGTCATCCAGCTTGAACGAGCCAAAGCTGGCACAAGCCCCGGTTACCTTGATCACCTCACCGCCCTCGCCGTGAGCAACCTCACACCCATAAGGACCACCACGGCTACGAATATCAGCAGCAGGACATAGACCAGGGTCTCCTGAATGTCCACGTCGGCCAGGCCCAGATATATGGCCGAGGGGATGGTCTCGGTCTTCCCGCGCACTGCACCCGCCACCGTGATGGTCGCCCCGAACTCCCCTATCGCTCTTGCCCAGGCCAGGATGAAGGAGGCCACGATGCCGCTCTTGGCCAGGGGAAGGCTAACCGTGAGAAAGGTCTGCCAGCGGTTGCAGCCCAGGAAGTAGGCCACGTCCTCATAGCGGGGGTCTATCTGCTCGAACACCGCCTTCAGCGAGCGGATGGCCAGGGCGACCACAATGGAGAACTGGGCCAGCACGATCCCCCGCGTGGCGAAGGTGAAGCTGACGATGTTGTCCTCAAAGAACCTGCCCGGGTCGGAGCCGAGCAGCACCAGCAGTGCCGTTCCCATTGCCACCGGCGAGAGGATGATGGGTATGTCCAGCAGGGTGTCCACCAGGTTCTTCCCGCGGAAGCTCTTGCGGGCGAGGAGGTAGCCGATGGGCAGGCCGAAGAAGAGAGCCAGGACGGAGGCGATGGTCGCGCAGATCACGGAGAGCCTGATGGTGGAGAAGGAGCGCCCCGAGAGAAGCGTGTCCCCGTATGAGCTGCCCTCCACGCGCAGCAAGAGGGTCAGCACGATGACCGAGATGTAGGCGGTGAGGATGCCAAGTATGGCCCAGGAAAAGACCGAGAATGAGAGGTTGAAAGCCCTTCTGCCGTTCATGGCCAGCCTTCCGGTAGCTCCCACTCGCCGCCGACCTCGGCCTCAGGGGCGAACTCGCGGGCCTCCTCCACTGTGGTCAGATAGTGCCACTTGCCGTAGATAGCCCCGGCTTCGTCTGAGGTCACGAAGTCGATGAACTGCTGGGCCAGCTCGGGCTGCTTGGAGAACGTGCTGATGGCGATAGGGACGTAGCCGATGCGAGGGACCTGGTCCGGGCTCAGGTAGACCGTCTCGATCTCCTCCGGCGACCAGTACTGGAAGACCCTCCAGCCGATAACGGCGTCCACGTTCTTCAGGGCGACGACCCTGGCGGTCTTGGCGCAGCTCTCGGTGTAGGTGGCTATGTTGGGCCGGACGGCCTCGGCCAGACCGGACTTCTCCAGCACCTCCAGGGCGTACAGGCCCACGCAGACCGTTTCGGGGTCGGCGATGGCCACCTTCAGGCCGGGCCTAGCCAGGTCCTCCAGCGACTGGATGTCCTCGGGATTCCCCTTCTGAACATTGATGGCCGGTATCAGGTAGACCACCCGTCTTTCGGTCTGGGGAAGAACCAAACCCCGTCTCTTCGCCTCCTCCATGAAGTCGGAGGAGCCGGGAAAGTAGATGTCTCCCCGCTCCGTGAGTTTCATCTGGGAGAGCATCGCCCCGGAGCCGCCGAAGTGGAGGTCGACCCTCACCCCGTACCTGTCCTCGAAGAGCTGGACCACCTCCTCGGTGGCGGGCTTGGTGGCCGAGCCGACGAACAGCTCCAGTGTGCCTCCGCTCGCGGGGGCTCCCGTCGAGGGCGCCGCCTGGTCGCCACAGGCGGCGAGAGCAAGGACTGCCAGCGACGTGACCAGCGCCCAGGCAGCCAGTCGGTAGCGGGGCCGCCTCACCGCTGCCCTCCCCGCCGAGCGGCAGGCTGCCGCTGCCCGCCCGCGCCCTGCTCGACCCGCCGGCGATATTCGCCGAGCCACTGGACGGTGGCCTCAGCGACGGTGCTCTTGGCCTCCATGGCCAGCCGGTCGAAGCTGTGGGCCGGGACGGACTCGCCCAGAGCCTGCCACTGAGCAAGGTACTTCCGGCAGAAGTCGATCTGGCGATCCACCAGCTCCAGGATCTCCTCGCGCTTTCCCTCGCCCAGGAAGTAGAGCTTCAGGAGGAAGTCCATGCGCACCTGGCGCAGCCGCTCGACGGGGCTCCGCATCCACGTCGCGAAGGCCCTCCGTCCCCGGGCGGTGGCCTTGTAGACGGTCCTGGGCGGATAGGCGTCCTCCTCGCGGTGGTCGACCTCGATGAGGCCGCGCCGCTCCAGATTCCCGAGCAGGAAGTAGACGTTGCTTATGCCGAGGGGGCAGACCAGGCCGATGCCCTCGTTCGGCGCCATCTCCCGGGCTATCTGATAGCCGTGCATGGGCTGGTGGCGGACCAGCCCCAGGATGGCGTACTCGGCAGCGGAGAGGCCGGACTTAGTCTTAGGCATGTGGCCAGGCTCTGACTATTCAGTGAATGAATCCTCCCACTGAAGGGCACAGCCGTCAAAAGCCGTTCGGCCTAGGGCGAAAGGGGCCAGAAGGCCTGTCACACGGCCGAGGTACCGTCGGGCTGTCCGGTGTTGGAGTCGCACCGGGCCGGCCTTGCCGCACCATTCCCTCACAACCGGCCAGCCCCGCGAGCAACCGCGTTGGCTTTTCTTGCACCTGCCGTTGACGGTGGCAACGAGCGGCCCATAGAATACCTCACGTTGACGTGAAAGCGAATAGCCGTAATGCCGCCGCGAGGGAACCACAGGCATGGTAACGCTTACCGTGAACGGACAGGTACGGCAGGCACCGGACCGTGACCGCAACCTGCTGAGCTATCTCCGCTATGACCTCGGGTTGACGGGCACCAAGTACGGTTGCGGCGACGGGTTGTGCGGCGCCTGCACTGTGCTCGTTGATGGGCAGGCGCTGCGCGCTTGCGAGACGACGGTCGGAGCAGTGGCGGGCGGCTCCATCACCACCATCGAGGGGCTGGCCCAAGACGCAGCCCTGCATCCCGTGCAGCAGGCATTCGTTGACGAGTCTGCCATGCAATGCGGCTACTGCACTCCCGGGTTCATCATGGCGGCGGTGGCGCTCCTGAGTCGGGAGGCGCGTCCAAGCAGCGACCAGATCCGAGAGGCGCTGGGCGAGCACATATGCCGCTGCGGGGCGTACCAACGTATCCAGCGGGCGGTCGAGCGCGCAGCGCGCGCCACGGGCGAAGCGAAGCGATGAGCGAAGCGTTGCCCAGAACCGAGGAAGGTCTCACCATCATCGGGCCGGTGGGCATGGGCTTCCTCCCAGAGCAGACGGGTACGTGGTTGGTTGTACGGCCGGATGGGTCCGTGACGGCGTATGCCGGGAAGGTCGAGTATGGCCAGGGGATCCGGACCGGCTTCGCGATGGAGGTGGCGGACGAGCTGCGGGTGCCGCCTGGCTCTGTCGAGGTGGTGCTCGGCGATACCGATCGGGTGCCCTGGGACATTGGAACGTTCGGGAGCCTATCGACGGCGACAGTGGGACTACAGCTACGGAAGGCGGCGGCGACGGCGCGCCAGGCGCTGCTCGAGCTGGCCACGAACCGCCTAGACCTCCCGGTCAGCGAACTGATATGCCGCGAGGGTCGAATCGTATCACGGAGCGACCCCAAGAGGGGCATAGGCTACAGGGAGCTGCTCGCCGGGGAGAGCCTGATCCGGGACGTCATCGACGACATCGATTTGACCCGGGCAGACGAGTTCGTGGTCATGGCGAGGCCAGCCCAGCGGATGGACGCCGTGGCGCGGGTCACTGGCCAAGCGGTGTACTCGCAGGATGTGGCCGTGGCGGGGATGCTCTTCGCCAAGCTGCTGCGGCCGCCGTCCTTCGGCGCGAAGCTGGTGGACCTCGACACCTCGTTGGCGGAACGCATGCCCGGCGTGGCGCAGGTGGTCCGCGACGGCGACCTCGTCGCGGTGCTGGCGGAGACGGACGAGCAGGCAGAGTCCGCCGCCAAGATGCTGCAGCCGCGGTGGGAGGAGATGGTGGACCAGCCCTCGCGCTGGGACGTGCCGGACCTGTTGCTGCGGACGGCGGGGGAGGCGGAAACGATACAGGAAGCAGGCTCCCTGGAGGATGGGTTCCGGACGGCTGACGGCATCCTGGAAGCCACCTACTACATCCCCTACATCTCCAATGCGCCCATGGAACCGCGGGCCGCGGTGGCGCAATGGGAAAACGGTCGGCTCACGGTGTGGGCGGGCACTCAGCGGCCGTTCGGGATCCGGACGGAGCTGGCTCAGTACTTCGAGATACCCGAAGACAGGGTTCGGGTCATCTCTCCGGAGATCGGCGGCGGCTTCGGCGGCAAGAGCATCTACGCAGTGGCCGGCGAGGCGGCACGGCTCGCCAAGGTGGCCGGCCGACCCGTAAGGGTCGCGTATAGCCGCGCCGAGGAGATGACCTGGGCAACGTTTCGTCCGGCGGCCCTGATCGAGGTTAGGAGCGGCTTCAAGTCCGACGGGACCATCGTTGCCTGGGAGTTCAGAGCGCACCACGCAGCCTCGGGCCCCATCGGCGTGTTCGGCCGCGTCCGCAGCCGCCGGGGTTCGGAGAGTCCCTATAATGTAAAGAACGCGAAGGTCACCGTCGCTACCTCGGACAGCCCATTGCCCGCAGGATCCTACCGGTCCCTCGGCGGTGCGGTGAACCACTTCGCGCGGGAGGCCCACATCGACGAGATCGCCGAAGCGGTGGGAATGGACCCGCTAGAACTGCGGCTGCGCAACCTGACCCACCCGCGCTTCCGGCGGGTCCTGGAGACAGCGGCCGAGCGCTTCGGCTGGAGCAGTGCCAAGCCGCCCTCGAAGCGAGGGGTAGGCGCGGCCGTCGGGCTGGACGTTGGGAGCTACGCGGCAACCTGCGTGCAACTGGAGGTGCTGGCCTCGGAGGTGAAGGTACAGCGGGTGACGGCGGTGCTGGACTGCGGTCTCACTGTGAACCCCGAGGGTGCCGCAAACCAGGTGGAGGGCTCCATCATCATGGGGATGGGCACGGCGCTATACGAGGCCATCGACTTCGAAGGGGGCTGCGTGCTCAACGCCGGCTTCACCCGATACCGAGTGCCGCGGATCAACGATGCGCCAACGATTGACGTGGCGCTGGTCGGCGATCCTGAGACGCGCTCGACGGGCGCAGGGGAGCCGGCCATGGTGCCCATCGCAGCCGCGATCGCTAACGCGGTGTTCGACATGACCGGCCAGCGGCACCGGGAGCTGCCCATTCAGAGGCACCTTGGGTAGGGAGTCGCGGCCTTAGGGTGAGGTCAGCCGTCAGCGGTCGCGCTTGGGGCGCGCTTTGGGGCACACGGCGATGCAGATGCCGCACACCGGGTGATCCGCGCCCACGCGCTCCACGAGCTGGCGGCGGGCCTCGGCGAGACAGGCACCGGCGTCGAAGAACTCCTCGCGCGGGCGGCCCGCCCACCAGTCCTCATCGTAGATGGCCCCACCGGGGCAGGCACGCACGCAGGCGACGCAGCGCTCGCATTCGCTCGCCGTCACCGGCGCTCCGACCTCCAGCGGCATGTCGGTGAACACCGTGACGAATCGCACGCGTGGGCCGCTCTCGTAGGTGATTAGCAGCGCCGATTTCCCCACCCAGCCGAGCCCGGCGCGCGTGGCAGCGGTCTTGTGCTGGAAGCCGACCCGCAAACCCGCCTCGACCAGGCCGCCGTTGCCCACGGTGGCGGGGACGAACTCGGCCTGGTAGCCAAGGGCGTCGATCAAGCGGGCCGTCTGGGCGGCGATATCGTTCAGGCGCTCGTTGAGCCGGTTGTAGGCCCTGAAGTATTCCGGCGTGGGCCCCTCGGCGATGGGATCAATCACCTCGTCGGGGAAGGCCAGGGCGATGGAGATGGCCCGTGGCCAGCGGGCGAGATCGCCCTCCAGCACACCCTCCATGCCGGCGAAGCCCACCAGCGTCGCGCCCAACGCCAGGATCCGCTGCCGCAAGCCGGATGTGGCATCGCTCATGGATCATCTCCCACCGGTGCGACGCGGCGCGCGGGGGAGCCGGCGAGGGATGAGGCCCAGCGATTCCAGCGCGGGGAACAGCTCGCTCAGGCGGCTGATGCGGGCGTGAGGGTCGGCGCCGTCCAGGCGCTGGTCGCCGATCTGGACCGACCACATGCCCACCCGCAGCGGCCCCACCACGTCCAGGGCCGGCATATCGCCTACGAAGGCCGCCTCCTCCGCCTGCACGCCCAGCGCTTGAAGGGTGCGACGGAAGATGCCGGGGGCGGGCTTGGCTTCGCCCGCTTCGTCGGAGAAGGTGAGGACGTCGAGGTAGGGCGCGAGGCCCCACTGGGCGAAGATGTCCCGCAGGACGTAGCCGGTGGTATAGCCGATGTTCGAGATGAGGCCGACGGTTAGGCCGCGCCTGCGTGCCTCGGCGAGGGTCTCCAGGGCTCCCTCCGCCAGGACGGGGAGCGCGTAGCGGGCGGCCCCGGCCAGGGCCTCATCCACGGAGCGGAGCGCCTCCGCCGGGAGACGCTCCGCAAGCGAGGGGTCCAGCCGCTCCAGGAAGAGCGCGGCCCGTTCGGGCGAGGAGATGTCCTTCTCCCGGGCGTGCAGCTCTGCGTGGGCCTCGGCGAAGGCCTTGAAGGCGTCAGCGATCTCCTCCTCTGCGTAGGGATAGCCTGCGGCGGCCAGCGCCTCGTTGAGCAGGCGGAGCCGGATCCTGCTGCGGGACTGACTGGCCTCGGGCGTATCGATGGCCACCAGGGTCCCCCACAGGTCGAAGATCAGGGCCTTGATCGTTGCCACGGGCCGAGCCGTCCTTCTTACAAGAAGTCCGCCGGCTCCCCGTGGTCGCCGGCGGTCCTTCCAGACGATTCGCTGAGATGCTGGCTAGCTCACGGGAGCCTGGAGCGAGGCACCGCACTCCTTGCAGAACTTGGCGTCGGCGGCGTTGGTCGCGCCGCACTTCTGGCAAGGCATGGCCGCAGCAGGTGAGGGCTGCGGCTCGGCCGCCGCGGAGGCTTCACCTCCAGCCACCGACTGCGCTTCAGTGATCTGCGGCGGTTCCTCTTCCGAGTCCGTGGTAGCCTTGCGGAACTCGCGGATGCCGCGGCCGATGGCGCCCCCCACCTCCGGCAGCCGTCCCACTCCAAAGATGATGACGATGACGGCCAGGATGAGCATCAGCTCAAAGGGCCCCAGCCCGAACGGTCCAACGGCTAGCATTGGCCTACCTCCTCCCTACCCGCGTAGGGGCGTACTTGAGGATAGCACCGGCCGTAGTAGGGCGTCAAGGATGCAGGGCGGGGCTTGGGGCAGGCTCCTGGTGGCGATGGGGAGGTCAACCATGGGGGCCTCCTTCGGAGGTGGAACCTTGGGACCTGGGAGCCTTGGAACCCGGAGGCTGGAGGCGAGAAGGCTGGGTTTGGGGGCTGTTCGATTGTTGTGAAGAATTGCGGCGGTTAAGGGGGGCCGCAGATTCGAGGGGTGGGCGAATGTTTGATTGTTCCTGGAGGAGGCGCTCGATGGCGCGGCGGGCACGGGGGCGCTCGCGGCGGGGGAGGTGGCGCAGCATGAGCTCGCTGATGAGGGGGATGCGCAGGAGGGCAACGAGGCGCGGCGAGTAACGTCCGTGCCTGAGGGCGTTGATGTTGCCTTGTGGAGCGCCTGCGCCGGGGCGAGGTCCTCCGCGGGGCATGGGTGGTCTCCTCCTGTCGTGTGGGGCGATGGTAGAACAGGCGGGCGAGTAGGGCCAAGAGGGTGGTGACACCCCGGGGGCGGGAAGGCGAACAGGCAGGCAGGCAAACAGGCAAACAAGCAAACAGGGAGACAGGCAAACAGGCGGGCAGGCAGGGCTAGGGGAGAGGCCATGAGGGGATGGCGGCGTCGATCTCGGCCATGAGGCGGATGGTCTCTTTGAGGGCAACGATGATCTTCTGGTAGTGGGCGAGGTCGTCGTAGGAGAGGGTGCGACCACGACGGTCCTTGAGCCACTTCTCGCAGACCTGGTAGCCACCGACCTGGAAGTTCCAGACTTCGGGCGGGACGCCGTCGAAGTACTGGCCGGTCTTGCCGGTCTTGGGAACGTCTCTGCTGATGTAGACGCGGCCAGCAGCGAGGGGCTTGGCGGTAGCGGGGTCGGGCTGGCCGGGCGGGAGGTAGCGCGGGTGGCCCTTCTCGACAGTGTTGTCGCCACCGACCGGACAGGGGTGTTCGGCGGCTGCGTGGCCGAGGAGGGGTGATTCCATGAGGTGAAGATCCACGAGGTCCTTGCCCCTGGCACAGAGGGTGCGGAAGAGGGCGAGGTCTGAGGTGAGGGGGATGCGGGGGAAGTCTATCTTGAGGAACTGAGCGTAGCGGGTGCGGTAGGTGGGGGAGTGGAGGACGGCGTAGATGTAGTGGAAGATGTTTTCGGGGGTCAGGCCCTGAGGAAGGCGTTGTCGACCAACCTGAGGGAGTGAAAGCTTGGTAGCAAGCGCAGATAAGAAGGGAGCAGTGAGATTGAGGCGCTTGCCACCGCCGCCAAGGTCAAGAGTGTCCCTCTCGTGGGAGTCTGGGTCAGACAGTGGATAGACGACAAGGCAGGCATTCGCAGTCTCCAGGAGATGACGTTCGACTAAGCTGCGTGTCACGAAAACGTGGGCATAGTGATCTAGCTTGACGAACCGGTTCACAATCAACCCGAGGTTTCGTCCTTCCAGGAAGCAACGTGACACGCGTGTGCGCGGGTAAGCAATGAATCCCTTGGTCTTTCCCGTGAAATAGGTGAACCTGAAGTCGAAAGGGCGATAAGCGATCTCAGCGATTTGCCCCTTATTCCCGATGACATCTTCTCTCGCCCAATCGTAGGTCCAATCCCGGCCGTCATCAGGGAGCGCATACTTCAAAGCAACTGCATCTTTGGGACCTCGCCTAACGTCCTGTACGGATTCCTCGACTTGCTGAAACAAGAAGCGGATCGTCAGTGCATCTCGCTTGGTTTCGATCCCTTGTCCAGCCACTGCAAAAATATCCTTCGTGCTCCACCACCTCTGATATTCGTCCTGAGCAGAGAAGTCCTTCGGAACAAAGAAGAAGTATTCGTCCTTGGGCTGCAATTCGTTCCAGTCTGTAGTAGCTACGTCCGCCTCGAACAGCCGAGCATACTTAGCTTCGCGCAATCCCCATAGGTCTGCATGGTGAACCTTGGCGGGACCTTGTTTTCCTGGCTCTTTCACGAAGATGCCGATGGCGACGCCCTGCTGGATGTCGAAGACGTTTTCGTCCTTCGAGCCGTCAGGACACCTTTCCTTCTTTCTGGTGTTGCCGTGCAGATCGAGGATGTAGATGTCAGTAAACGTCTCCATGAGCGACTCGCGCATGCGCCGATGGGTGATGGCGTCGATGTAGGTGTGGTTCGCGATGTAGGCTAGGATGCCTGCGCCACTCTCCTCGATGCGCCACTGGCCGAAGCGGATGAACTTGATGAAGTCGTCATCGAGGTTCAGCTTCTTCTCCTTGAGGCCTCTCTTGTAATCCTGGAGCAATGCGCTAATCCATCTACCCTTGTTCATCCTTCCGAAGTTGGAGTACGGGGGGTTCCCCAATACAACCATGATGGGGAGAGCGCGTTTGATGTCCGCTGCGGCGTTGGCTTCATCGCTGATGTAGGACGCGAACAGGATCTGGGACTTCTTGATGGCCTCCTCGAGGGTATTGGTGAGATAGACACCAATGCGGTCATCCGCGACGAAGTCATAGGCCCACTGGGGGCGGGTGGCCTGCGGCAGGTCATGGGCAGCAAGCTGCATGGCCAGCTTCAGATGGGCCATGGCGTAGGGGGCCATCATCAGCTCGAAGCCGAAGAGGCGGGGCAGGAGGTTCTGGCGGACGTAGCCGGGCCACATCCCAGCGTTGCCCTGCCGCATGAACTCCTCGCGGATAAGGTCGACGACGGTGTAGAGGAAGGTGCCGGTGCCGCAGGCGGGGTCGAGGATGAGGACGCGGTGGGAGGTCTCCTCGCGCTGCTCTCCGTCGGGGCCCGGACCGGTGTAGGTGACGGTCGAGGCGTCGGCAAGGCCCTGCGGGCAGCCGAAGCGCGTCTTCAGGAGATGGTCAACGAAGCGGACGATGTAGGAGACCACAGGCTCGGGCGTGTAGTAGACGCCGCGCATCTCGCGGATCTGGGGGTCGTAGGCGGCGAGGAAGGTTTCGTAAAAGTGGAGGACGGGGTCCTGTCTGACGCCGCGCTTGCCGAAGTCGGCGAGGACGGCGGGGATATCAGTCTCGGCAAGGAGCTGAGCGAGGTCATCGACGAGGCCGACGTAGGGCTCGTCATCGAGGGCGGTGCCGGTGATGGCGTCGAAGAGTCTGCGGAGGAAGGGGTTGGTCTTGGGGATCTCGGCGGCGGCGCCGAGGCGGCGGAAGGGCTGGGGGCCGGTGTGGTTGACCCTGGCGGCGAAGAGGCCGTAGGCGAGGGTCTGGGCATACATATCGGCGAAGTCGGGGAGCTTGAGGTCAGGGACAAGGGTCTCCTCGAAGGCGCGGTGGAGCTCGCGGAGCGTGGTGGACGCGTGGGCGGTATCAAAGGCGGTGATGATCATGTCGCGAATGTGGTGGGTGAGGCGGGCCATGCGGAGGGCGAGGTCCCTGGGTTTGGAGACGGGCGGCGGCCTGTGGTCGAGGAAGGCGCGTATGAGCTGGGCGACCGCCTCGGGGCCGCTGGGCTCTCTCTGCAGCTTGCCTGCTTGGATGGGTCGAGCGAGGCGGGCGGCCATACGGCGCTCGCCGTCCACGTACCAGCGGAAATCGAGGTAGTCGGTGAGAATGAGGTTGGGGAGGGTGAGATAGCGTTTGAGCTGCTCGCCGTTTCGCGTTTCTGGCTTCTTCCTGGCTGCATCGCGCTCAATGGCTTGCAGATCAGTATCGATGTCCTTAGCCTCGATGTAGCCGATGGTGAGGGGGCCGTGCTTCGTCGAGCGGGCGACGGTGTAATCGGGCGCGCCGCACTCGACGCGCTTGGGGTCGTTGAAGGCGGCAACGCCGGTGGCGAGGGCCTCGACGAGGGTCTTGAGGGCCGGCCGGTAGGTGTGTTCTCTGGCGATGCCAGCCTGAAGGTTTCGCTGCACGTCGGCGATGTAGGACGAAATAGGATCGGACATGGCTTCACGTAGGCAACGCGCTAAGTTCGTGCCGTATTGTAGCACAGATGGTCAGAGCCCCGGGGGACCGGGGCTCTGATGGTTCGGGCTAGGCGTGCGCTTCCAGCCTAGGGCCGGACGCCGGTGAGCTTGGCCAGCTTGATCGCGTTGAAGAGGGCGAGGGAGACGTACCACTTGACGCGGGTACGGGTGGCGTCCTTGACCTCAAGGCTGCCCACGCGCTCGACCTGGAGGCCGCCCGGGGAGGTGAGGCCGGCCAGGGCACCTTCGCCCCACTGGACGGTGTAGATGGTGGAGCAGTCGCTGCTGGTGCCGACGGTCTGCTCGTCGGAGATGAAGTCGCAGAGGCCGACGGGGATGCCGTCGTAGTACTGCATCATCGTGCCGAACTCGTTGCGGTCGGACTCGAGGAAGGAGCCGGCGGTGCGGGCGAGGTTGTTGAGGGTGCGGCGGGTGCGCTTGCTCATGAGGAGCATGTCGGGCTTGCCGCCCTTGATGAGGTCGATGAGTTCGTCGAGCTTGTCCAGGGTGAGGGTGGCGCCGTTGGTGTCCATGCTGATGGTCAGGGCGGTGGCGCAGAGCTCGTCGATGCCGTCGAAGGCCTTGGGGTCGGTGGTGGTGTCGCCGTTGATGAAGGTGTCCTCGAACTTCTGCTGGACGGCCTTGGCCTTGAGCTGGACGATGGCGGCCTCGAGGTCCTGGACGTTGCTGCGGGTGGCGAGGAGGAAGTTGTCGATGTCGGCGTCGCCGCCCAGGATCTTGAGGGTGGCGGTCTGCTGGCTGAAGGTGGGGGTGCTCTCGGCCCAGGTGTCGCCGACGTCGTAGAAGGCTGCGGTGGCGGCGGCGTTCTCCTGGTTGTAGGTGAGGCCGTTGCCCACGATCTCGATGAACGGGAGCACCTGGAGGATGGGGCTTTCCTGGATGATGGTCTCGATGACGCCCACCAGGAGGACGTCGTTAGAGAGCTTTGCGGCCTCGGCAAGGGTCAGGGCCATGGGATGAACCTCCTATCGGTATGAATTGCGCTTAAGGGTCAGGGGTCAAGGGTCAGGGGGCAGGGATGGTGTGCTGTCCCTCGGCCCGTGGCCCGCGCCTCTGTTACTGCTATTCGCTCCGCTGGAGGCCGAAGCGGATCTTGTCCGCGGCGCTGAGGGCGGAGAGGTCCGGCGCGGAGCGCGGGGGCGCGCCGACGGGGACCCGACCGGCCTCGGCCTGGGACTCGAGATGGCCGCGGATGCTCGAGACGGTCTGGCGTGCGGCCTCCAGGGAGCCGTCCACCTCCTCGACGCTGTCGCCGGCGATGAGGTCTGCGGGCAGATCGGGCGAGGCGTGGAGGACGGCCTCGCGGTAGCGGGTCGCGGCCGCCTTCACCTGGGACTCGAGGTCCCCGGCGCGCCCCTGGAGGGTGGAGACCTCGTCGGCGCGGGCGGAGGCCTCGGCCTCTGCGGAGGCGAGCTGCTCTCTGGCC
>JBAUEL010000051.1:0-11172 GCA_049678585.1 Dehalococcoidia bacterium | reverse complement strand
CGTTACCTCAGTCGTGGTAGCTGAAGTCGTAGACCTGGATCTTGAAGTCGTCGCCCAGGTCCGCGAAGCGGTCCCAGTCCTGCGGGTCGTCGCTTATGTCCGGGTTGGTGCCGTCCTCGTCAACGATCTCGTGACACTCGACCGTCTCCGGAGCCGGTGCCGGGTCAGTGAACGGGTTGAAGTGACCCTCGCAGGCCGGCGGTTGGAACGCCAGGTGGTAGAAGCACTTCCCCTGCACGAAGTCGTCAACGACGCCGTTCCCGATTCCCTCGATGTGCTTCGGGAGCCCAGTCGGGCCGTTGTAGGCGGTGAGGCAGCTCGGGTCGCTGGGGGTCACCGTGATGTAGTCACGGATCATGCCGTCCAGCTCCTCATCGCAGTGCATCCACTTGCCGTGCACGTCGTCGTAGCACAGCTCGTGGTCATCCCGCGGCACGTCGACGCGGCAGTCGGGGATCCCGTCCTTGGGGTCCACGTCGCGCTCGTCGGAGAACTGCTTGCACTCCCAGAGCACCCAGTACAGGACGTCAGACTTGACATCCTGGTTGTAGAAGCTGTTGCTGAGGGTGACCTCAACGATCTTCTCTTCGGGGTTCTGGGGGAAGACTATTCCGAAGTCGCAGCCGTCCGGGTCGACGAGACCGTCCCGGCCCACACACGCGACCTCGATCTCCTTCTCCACGCGGGCTTGGACGTTGACCCACTGGGCGGTGTTGGCGGCAAACGTCGCCACACCGATCAGGACGGCCATCGCGCCCAGGCTTACTAGGATTAGCCTCTTTTTCATTCTGTATCACCTCCTTTCCAGGGCAGGATCTATCTCTGCATCGGGGCGCCGCTGGGGTGACCCGCCTCCCGCGGGTCGGGCGCCCCGAGGAGATGCTGTGAATCATTCGCCGCCTCCCTCCGGGATTGGCGACGGCGTCGGAGTAGGCGTAGCTGTTGGCGTCGGCATGGGCGTCGGTGTGCCCGTTGCCGTCGGTGTTGGCGTTGGGGTCGGGGTCGAGGTTGAAGTCGATGTCGGCGTGGGCGTAGACGTCGGCGTGTCAGCAGGAGTCGGCGTCGGCGTTGGCAATGACCTGACCAGCGAACCGGGCCCCGCCGCCACAGGAGCCGTCTCGAGGAGCAGATTGCCCAGCGAGCCGCAGGTGGCGTTGATGTCCTTGTTCAAGCCTGTGCCGTTGGACGACGTGAAGAAGGCCAGGCGCAGCAACGTACCCTCTGGCAGTCCCAGCCAGTCGAACGGAAGCTGGACGTCGAGGAAATGGTCCTGGCCGTCGCGCCCGTCGAAAGAGGGGTCCGCCGCTGGCTCCGATACCACGCGGGCGTGGGTGCCGAGCGGCAATTGTGCGACGAGCGTCGCCGCGCCGAGGTCATCTATGTCGCCATAGGGCAGGAAGGGGTCGTCAGGAGAGGTATTGGCCTTGACCTGCACGAAGCCGCTCGGGCCGTCGGCCACGACCAGCCACTCGTAGGAGTTGACCGGCTCAGTCGACAGGGTGTTGTCCACGTCGATGAGCGCCCCCCAGACCAGGCCCCGGAAAGCGGCGCGCGGCGCAGGGCTGCCGTCCAACCGCATGCGCAGGAACAGGTTAACGCCGTCGTACCAGCCGTACTGGGAGGGGCTAATCTCGCTCCCTACGAGGTCCCCGAAGGCGGGGCTGGCATCTCCGACGGGGTCAGTACCAGGTGGGTCCGTGCAGAGGCCGGCGCCTGTCGCTGAGATGGCAAGCCAGCCGGCAGGCCCAGGCCAGGGCCTCGGCTCGGGATACGGGATGGGCGTTGCCGTCGATGTCGCCGTGGGAGAAGGCGTTTCGGTCGGGGTCAGCGTATTCGTCGGCGTTGACGTCGGTGTCTCCGTAGGCGTTGAAGTCGGAGTCTGTGTCGGCGTGTAGGTCTCGCTGTCCTGCGGAGTAGCCGTTGGCTCCGGATTCGCGGTCGACGTCGGGGTGGCCGTCGGCGTCTCGGTAGGCGTCGAGGTGGCAGTCGCCGTCGGCGTGGGCGTCGCCGTCTCGGCGGATGTGGGCGTCGGCGTCGCGGTCGCTTCCGGATCGCCGTCGACGGTCACGTATATGGGCTCGGTTTCGGAACTAAGTTGCTCGCCCGTGTTCGGGTCAATCCACTTGGCGTTGGCACCGCTGTTCTGCTGATATCGGCCAGGACTCGTGTAGGCCTGCTTTCCTGACGGGTTGAGGCCCGTGCAAACGTCCACTTTGAGCAGGACTGCCTCGCCGGGAGGCACGTCTCCTACCGTCCAGCGGATCCTCGGGCCATGCCCGTCGGTGATGACCTCGACCGTGCCCTGCTCAGGATCCACAGAGATCACGTCTAGCTCTGCACCGAAATTGTCCTTCACGAAAACATCCTTCATCGTGTGGTCGAAGCTGTTGGTGACCACTATGAAGAATGTCCAGCACTCCCTGACACCGACCTGAACCGGATCCGGGCCGGCACGCCCCTTCTGGAGTGGAGGCGGCGGCTGTTCGACCCTGGCGAAGAGGTTGACCCACTGAGAAGTGGAGGCCGCCATGGCGGATACGCCCGCCAACATCAGGGCGAGGCCCAGAAGAAGCATTATCAGCTGGCGAGGTGGTCGCCGCGCAGGCGAAGTCGCAAGCCGGCCAAGGAGGCTTGCCCAGCCGAGTAGTCTCGCCAACCAGACCTGCACGTGGCTCATAATCACTATGAAGAATGTCCTATCAGGTTCTCTCTTTCCCGCTGGATGTTTGCGACAGTGTGCCTTTGCCCCTGATACCACCTCCTCTCCGGCGGCTGGGCTGAGCCCGCCGCCGGCAACGGGAGGTGGGGCCCGAGGGGCGTAGGGAGCAATCGCCATCGGGCCCCGAACCACGCGCACCCCACGAAGAGAAAGGCCATGCGGGTTGTCACCGCATGGCCTCTTTCGGTAAGATAGAGGTGCAGCGGGTGCCCCGCGCTCCCGTTGTCATGGCGCCGCTGGTGCCGGCCAGGCGGCGCCCTTTTGTATTCGATTGACTGCTACGCTATTCGCTTACTCCCTGACAAGCGTGACACAATAATAAGCCAACCGCACTGCGGCCGGCTTAACAATCCGCCGATGCCATCGGCCACGGCCCGCCACCGCTCCGTAGCCCGACCGCAAAACAACTACGGCATCCTTGCCGTCCTGTGACCTCCCTGCGGCTATTCGATTATGACAGTGATTTATGTTCAGAGGCGCTTACGTTACACCGCAATCAAAGGAATGTCAAGGGCTTTTGCGCGGAAAATCGGGATTTTCTTGACGCGGATGCTAACGCTCGTCCGTGGCGACGTGCTGGCGCATCCACTCGTAGCGGAGAGGGGAGAGCTCGCGCAGCCGCTCCGGATCGAGGAAGAAGAGGGCGAAGGAGTTGGCGTAGTCCTCGGTGGGGTCAGGGTTGGAGAGGGTCTGCCAGATCTGGGGGCCGTCGTAGCTGAAGCGCAGCTCGTAGATCTCGGAGGCGCGGGCCACCTCTTCGTCCGAGCTGAGGAGCTGCCAGCCTGTGGCGGCCATGAAGTCGCGCATCTCCACCTGGAAGAATACCCAGGCGTACCTACCATCGGGGATCAGTCGCATCTGGTAGGCGTGGCCGAGCTCGTGGAGCACAGTGAAAACGCCCTGGTTGGGATAGAGGACGAGCTGGTTCTGGCCTCCCTGGTTGGTGTAGAAGTTGGCGCCGTCGGGGTAGGGCATCCAGCCGGACATGGTGAGGCTGCGGGCATTGCTGAGGACGTGGAGGCGACCGTAGTGGCGGCTTCCCAGGCGCTTCACCACGTGGGGAGGGAGGCGGTCGAGGGCATCGAGGATGGTATCAAGGCTGGCGTCATCCCAGGTCTGTCCCTCGGCGACGATCTCGACAGCGTACCTGGTGCGGGCCTCTATGATCTGGCAGGCCACCAGGCCGATAGCCGCCAGGAGGAGCAGCCCGAGCAGAGCCCAGCGGGGGACAGGGCGGGTATCGCTGGCCCGGGGACCGGAAGAAGCATGTTGAAGCATCGTTGAGCACGGCGGGGCACTCCTTGAGAAGTCGAAACCGGCAAGCATCTGTTGCCGGTTTCACCATTGGCTCGCGGGGGTCTCAGGTGACCAGGGGCCGCGACGTGGCGCCGCGGCTGCGGGCCCTCGCTCAACGCCTCAACAGATCGGCAGCCAACCGGAGCAGGTGCCAAAGGGGTTTCGAAGATCCCCCCGGCAGCCTCCTCACTAATACAACGGCGGAGGGCGTCCCTCGTTACGCCCTCTGCCGTTGTGGCCACGCAGCAAGCGAAGGGCCTCTAGGCCTTCCAGAGGTCGTAGTAGCCGGCCCGACGCAGCTTGGCGTCGGTCTCGGGCAGGGTGAGGCCGCGCGAGCGCAGCTTACGGAGGATGCGCTCGATGCTGTTGCGCTCCTGGGCTGTGAGCGGCCCGAAGACCTGGCCATAGAGGTCCTCAGAGATAGCTATCACCCGCTTGGCCAGCTCGCGACCCTTGTCCGTCAGCTCCAGGCGCACGGCGCGTCGGTCCTCGGGGTCAGGGAGCCGGCGGACCCAGCGCTTGGTCTCGATGCGATGCAGGATTCCGGTGATGCTCTGGGTCTCCTGGAAGAGCAGAGTAGCTATGCGGCTGGGTTTCATGGCCTTGGGGGAGAAGTACAGCAGGCCGAGGACACGGGCCTGCGATACGGAGACTCCCGTGGGAAACAGTCGGCGCTCCAGCAGCTTATAGCTCAGCCAGTAGAGCTCTGTGATCAGGGTCCAGGGCAAGATTCGCTTGTAGATGGCCATATAGTCAGGCTGCTTACGGTCAGGCTGCTTACGGGCTGGCATGGATAACCCCCTAACTTAACTAGCTCCCCGCAACGATCATACTGAGAAACATACGTTTCTCGCAACAATAGGAGTTATTTTAGCAGGCACCAAGCCTACGGGCAAGTGGGGATTTGCAGAAATTTTTGAGGTTGCTAACGAAGCCGAAGGAGGCGAGCGGCTTCGGCGATGATAGCAGGGTGGCGCCTCTCCAGCAGGCGCCGCGTCCGTTCGACCAGGAGGGCGCGCTCCGGCGAGAGCACACCCCGCCGGACATAAAGCCTCACCTCCTCCGCGTCCTCCAGCACGAGGCGACCCTGCGGACTGACCCACAGGTCCAGGGCCAGGTCCAGATACTCGACGCTGGCCTGGCGCAGGCGGACCGCATCGATGACGTCGAAGCGATGCGCGATGAGGCGGCCATCGGGGTCCATGATGCGATAGAGGCCATAGTGCCGGCCGCGCCAGAAGAAGCCGAAGGTGTAGGTGCCCGGCGGGAAGTGAAAGCCCGCCAGACGGGCCTCTGCGGGGTGCTGGAAGCGCACGACCCGCACACTCGGCGCGGCGTAGACCAGGTCGCACTCGAAGGCCTGCACCCGGCCGTCCAGGTGGCGCTTGATCTCGGTAATGCGCATGAAGTCGCCGTCTCACTGGACCGGTCTCACCGGCGATGCTATCCTAGGGCACCGCAGCCTGCTACATCAACGTGATAAGCGAGGAAGCACCATGGCCGAATTCGACAACATCATCTATGAGAAGAAGGACAGGATCGCCATCGTCACCATCAACCGGCCGGAACGACGCAACGCCATCGACCCGAAGACGAGTTACGAGCTGCATGCCGCCTGGACGGACTTCGGGGACGACCCCGACCTGTGGGTGGGCATCCTGACGGGAGCGGGCGATAGGGCCTTCTCCGCAGGGGCCGACCTGGTAGCCATGGCTAAGGCCATGGCCGGCGAAGCCGAGGCGACGGCGGCTCCGGCTGCGCCCTTCGGCGGCATCACGCGGGGCTTCGAGTGCTGGAAGCCCATGATCGCCGCCATCAACGGTTACTGCCTGGCGGGCGGGCTGGAGATGGCGCTCTGCTGCGACATCCGGGTAGCCGCGGAGCACGCCGAATTCGGCGTGCCCGAGGTGAGCAGGGCCATCATCCCCGGCGCCGGCGGCACTCAGCGGCTGCCGCGCTCGCTGCCGCTGGGCATCGCCCTGGAGCTACTAGTGACCGGCGGCCGCTTCGACGCCCAGTGGGCCCTGCGGTCCGGCCTGGTGAACTACGTGGTGCCCGCCGACCAGGTCATGCCCAAGGCCCTGGAGATCGCCAAGGCCATCTGCGAGAACGGGCCCGTGGCGGTGCGTGCCGCCAAGGAGTCGGCCCTGCGCGGGCGGGAGATGCCCATCGAACAGGGGCTGGCCCTGGAGATGATGTTCCAGCAGCGGGTTCTCCGGTCGGAGGACGCGCGGGAGGGGCCTCTGGCCTTCGCGCAGAAGCGCAAGCCCGAGTACAAAGGGCGCTAGGCCCGCGCTGCTAGGGGACCAGCCGCAGGGTGGTCCCCAGGTCGGTGTGGTACTCGTACTGCCGGCCCTCGGCGGAGAGGATCACCCTGTAGCCGGGGGTCACGACCTGGGCGCACACCTCGCGGGGGCGGGCGGCGCCCAGGCAGGCGTCGGGCCAGTCCAGGGGCTGCACTTCTACGACCTCGATCTCGACCGGCTCCAGATTCAGACGCTCCGCCAGGTCTGCGATGGCCTCCCGGACCGGCCGCGGGTAGCCGTCGAGGGGGACGCCGGTGGCCGCGCCGCCCACGGCTGTGGGCGTAGGTGAGGGCACGACGTCACCCTCGTCCTCCGCGCCGCAGGCCGCGCCGAGCGCGGCCAGCAGGCCGAGACCCAAGAGCAGGACAAGGACTCTCACGTGCTCTTCACCTCCCGCGCCGCCTCATTGTACTATACGGACGGCGACAGGGGCGCGCCGGTTCCCGCACTCTGCCTGGCGGTCACGAAATCGCTTTGCAGCGAGTGGCGATTTTGCTATACTCGGCGGGGCCGGCGAATGAGATTTGTCGGCCGGGGAAGGAAAGGAGCGAGCGGCCGTCACACCTGCGAGCGCAGGTAGGTCCGGCCGCAACTTATGCCAGTTACTGTTGTCATCGGCGGACAGTGGGGCGATGAGGGCAAGGGCCGCATGGTGGACCTGCTGGCCCAGGACGTCCAGGTGGTGGCCCGCTACTCGGCGGGGAACAACGCAGGCCACACGGTGGTGAATCCCATCGGTGAGTTCCGCCTGCACCTGGTCCCGGCGGGCATCTTCTACGGCGATAAGGTCTGCCTTATAGGCAACGGCGTGGTCATCGACCCCAAGGTGTTGTTCGAGGAGATCGATGACCTGCGCTCCCACGGGGTGAGCGTGGAAAAGCTCTTCATCAGCGACCGCGCCCATATCATCATGCCCTACCACCTCCTCATCGACCGGCTGGACGAGGAGCTAAGGGGGCCTGCGGCCATCGGTACGACCATGAGGGGGGTCGGGCCAGTCTTCGTGGACAAGGTGGGGCGCGCGGGCATCCGCATGGCCGACCTGATCAAGCCCAGCGCCTTTCGGGAGCGGCTCTCGCTGGTGCTGCCCTACAAGAACGCGGTACTCCAGAAGCTGTACGGCGCCGAGCCGCTAGACTTCGACGAGGTGTACGAGACCTACAGCGACCACGGGCGCCAGTTGGCCCCGTTCGTGCGGGACACGAGCGCGATAGTGCAGGAGGCCCTGGAGCGCGGCGAGCACGTGCTGCTGGAGGGCGCCCAGGGCTCGCTGCTGGACCTGGACGCGGGTACGTACGAGTACGTGACGTCGTCGGTGCCGTCGTCGGCAGCCGCGGGCGCGGGCATCGGCATCGGTATCGGGCCGACCCAGATCACGCGGGTGGTGGGCGTGTATAAGGCCTACCAGACGCGGGTGGGCGCGGGCCCCATGCCCACGGAGCTCACGGACGAGATGGGCGAGCTGCTGCGCGAGAAGGGCTGGGAGTATGGGGCCACCACCGGGCGGCCCCGCCGCTGCGGCTGGTTCGACTCGGTGGCTGCCCGCTATACCGTTCGCTTCAACGGGCTCACAGCGGCGCTCATGACCCGCCTCGACGTGCTGGACAGCTTTCCCACCATCAAGATCTGCACCGCCTACGAGGTGGACGGCGTTCCCGTGGAATCCTTCCCGGCGAGCCTGTTCACGCTGGCGCGCTGCGAGCCCGTCTACGAAGAGGTGCCGGGCTGGCAGCAGGAGACCAAGGAGGCCCGCCGGTTCCAGGACCTGCCCAAGGAGGCCCAGGACTACGTGAGGCGGATCGAGCAGGTCATGGGCTGCCCCATCGACATAGTCTCCGTAGGGCCGGAGCGGGGCCAGACCATCTTCGTCCGCGGAAACAAGTAGGGGGGCGTGGCTGAGGCCATCGCCGCCTTCGATGCCGGAGAGGGTTCGCCGGTGAGCAGCCCGGGGGCGATGGAAGACCTGCCCCTCTTCTCCGAGCGGCTCAACGCGCTGCTCGAGGAGATCGTCAAGGGGCAATCCCCCAACGCTGGGCGCTTCTGCAGCCACTGCTACACACCCATGAGCGAGGAGCACGAGCGCTGCCAGCACTGTGGCCGCAGCAGCAGGGAGCACCCGCCACAGCCTCGGGTGCCGCCGGAGGTCATCCGGATGTTCCGCAACATGCGGCGGCGCGAGAGCATCGTGGTGCATGCGTTCGCCCTGGCGGGGCTGGCCCTGGCGGTGGCGGTGGCCATCGGCCTGTTCGCCATGTTCGAGCCGCTGTGGTGGCGCATCCTGGACATCGTGCTAATGGTGGTGATGGCGCGGGTCTTCGCAGGCATCCTGGGTGGCGTCATCGGCGACCACATCGGCTACGGCTACGCCCGCCGCCGCCTGGCCGAGGAGTGGGAGGCCTACGTGGCCGGCCGGGTAGGCGGGGCCGGTAGGCCCTGGAAGAAGGACTTGGATTAGGGGTCCGTGAGGCGGCGCACGTAGCCAATCGGGGCCCTGGCAGGGCATGCCACGGCGCTTGGCAGGTGAGCTCTGAATGCTGCTGCAGCGGCCTTTTGCGGTAGAGACGGAGCACTCCCCGAAGAAGAAACTGTTGCATAAGTCAGGTGGTTCTGCCCACCCACCCGCCCTCGAAATGTATTTGGAAACTGGGGGACACCCCCAGACCCCCGGCCCGCTGCGCGGGGTTGGCGATGTACTGGCCAGCGCCTTTCCCGAGGTCTTGGAAGCCTCCGGCACGTACCAGAGCCCCAGATGCCGCCCCATGGGGCGGCATCCGCTTAGGTTCACACGCTCGGATGCGGTCTCTACACCCTGACCGGCAGGTCGATCTTGTGGCGGGCCACCTCTGCGGCGATCTTGTCCAGGGTAGCCTGGTCGGGCTCGCACAGGGGCAGGCGCAGGCCTCCTACCCGGAAGCCCACCTGGTTCAGGGCGCACTTGATGGGGATGGGGTTGCTGGAGAGAGTCATGAGGGAGGTCATGAGGGGCAGCAGCCGGAGATGGATGCGCGCCGCCTCCTCTACCTCTCCTGCCAGAAAGCGGGTGATCATCTCCTTCATCTGGAGGCCTACCAGGTGGGAGACCACGCAGATGACCCCGTAACCGCCCAGGGCGAGGATGTGCAGGGTGTCGCCGTCGTTGCCGCTCCACACGCGGAAGCCCTCGTCAGCGCCATCGATGATGGCGGCGATCTGCTCGAGGTTGCCGCTGGCCTCTTTCACGCCCACGATGTTGGGCACGCGTGAGAGACGGATAGTAGTATCGGCAGCCATGTTGACGCCGGTGCGGCCGGGGATGTTGTAAAGGATGCAGGGCAGGCCGGTAGCCTCGGCGATGGCCTGGAAGTGCCGGTAGAGTCCCTCCTGCGGGGGCTTGTTGTAGTAGGGCACGGTCAGGAGGAGGGCGTCGACGCCGGCGCGCTCTGCCTCGCGGCTCAGCTCGATGCTTTCAGCGGTGTTGTAGTTGCCGGTGCCCGCGACGACCACGCCGCGCTGGCCCACGGCGGCCTTCACCTCGGCGAAGAGGCGCACCTTCTCCTCATGCGAGAGGGTAGGGGTCTCGCCGGTGGTGCCCGAGACGACCGCGCCGTCGCTGCCTGAATCGAGCAGGGCCAGAGCCAGACGCTTAGCCTGCTCGTAGTCCACCGCGCCTTCGGCGGTGAAAGGGGTTACCATAGCCGTCAGCAACCGTCCGATCTCCGGCATGAGCATCGTCTCCCTTCAGGCGGATCTTCGCGCAGGCAGGGCTAGATCAGGTCTCGCGCGATGAGTTCCTCAGCGATCTGGATGGCATTGAGAGCCGCGCCCTTGCGCAGGTTGTCGCCCACCAGCCAGAGAGCGATCCCATTGGAGTGGGAGGTGTCCTTACGGATGCGGCCCACATACACCGGGTCCTGACCCGCCGCCGACCAGGGGTGCGGATAGAGGCTTACGGCAGGATCATCCTGAACCACCACCCCGGGGGCATGGCTGAGGATATCCCGCACCTCGTCGGGCGACATGGGCCGACTGAACTCCACGTGGACCGCCTCGCTGTGGCTGACGAACACGGGGACCCGTACGCAGGTGGCGGAGATGGCGATGCTCTCGTCGTGCATGATCTTGCGGGTCTCCACCGCGATCTTCCACTCCTCCTTGGTGTAGCCGTCATCGCGGAAGGAGTCGATCTCCGGGAGGAGGTTGAAGGCGATCTGATGCGGGTATACGTGGGGGACAGTCTCGCCTCCGTCCAGAATGCGGCGGGCCTGCGCGTCCAGCTCCTGGACCGCTGCCGCCCCTGTGCCCGATACGGACTGGTAGGTGTCCACGATGACTCGCTTGATCGGGTTCACACGGTGCAAGGGCCACAGGCACATGACCAGAGGGGTGGTGGTGCAGTTGGGGATGGCGATGATGCCCTGATGGTTGGCCACGTCATCGGGATTGACCTCGGGCACCACCAGGGGCACGTTGGGGTCCATGCGGAAGACAGAGCTGTCATCGATGGCGATGGCCCCGGCCTTGGCAGCGACAGGGCAGTACTCGCGCGAGGCATTAGAGGTGGCCGAGACGAAGGCCAGGTCACATGCTTCAAAGGATTGACGGTTGGTCTCCTCCACCTCAAACTCACGCTCCCCCACCAGCAACTTCTTGCCGGCGGAGCGAGAGGTGGCCAGCAGCTTAAGGTTGCCGACCGGGAACTTGCGTGCGGTCATGATCTGCAGGAACTCCTGGCCGACCATGCCGCTGGCACCGACGACAGCGGTATTGTAGAGCTTGCTTGGAGGTGAGTCAGACATAGCAATCCACCTTCACATAAGAAAACCTGGCCGTATAGCCCGAACATAATAGTGCATGCACCCGTGTGGTTCAAGA
>JBAUEL010000050.1:0-11353 GCA_049678585.1 Dehalococcoidia bacterium | reverse complement strand
GGCCCGGGTAGGGTCACAACCTAGGGTTCTCGCCGCCGGTCCTAACCACCCCGCCACCAGCCGTTCCGGCGGCAGACCATTCGGGCGGCAGCATATGCTGCCGCCCGACCATCTCGAGGAGATGAGCGCTCAAACGCTTCCAGATCGTGGTTCCATCCCCTAGCTCCCTATAGAAGGCGCCGCTCGGGGTGGTAAACTACCCTTGCGACAATATCGCGGCGAGGAGGAAGCAGCTATGGCTCGCAGGGGCAAGGCAGAGCAAGCGGCTCCGGAGCTTTCGCCGAACGCACGCACCGTCCTGGAGCGACGCTACCTGGCTAAGGACGACCAGGGCAAAGTGGTGGAGACACCTGAGCGGCTCTTCCGCCGTGTCGCCCACAACATCGCCCAGGCCGAGCGCAACTATGGGGCGAGTGAGGCGCAGGTGGGGAAGGTCGAGGGGCGATTCTATGCCCTGATGAGCTCGCTGCGCTTCCTGCCCAACTCCCCTACGCTGGGGAACGCGGGCCGGCCCCTCCAGCAGCTCTCGGCGTGCTTCGTGCTCCCGGTGGAGGACTCACTGGAGGGGATATTCGAGGCCGTCAGGCACACCGCCCTCATCCATAAGAGCGGCGGGGGCACGGGGTTCGCCTTCAGCCGGCTGCGGCCGGCGGGCGACGTGGTGGCGAGCACGGGGGGCATCGCCAGCGGGCCCGTCTCGTTCATGCGGGTGTTCGACTCGGCTACGGAGGCCATCAAGCAGGGGGGCACCCGTCGCGGGGCCAACATGGCCATCCTGAGCGTCGGCCACCCCGACATCGAGGAGTTCATCTCGCTGAAGGCGGATATGGTGACCCTCCAGAACTTCAACATCTCCGTAGCGGTGGATGAGCGCTTCATGGAGGCGGTAGAGCGAGGGGAGGACTACGATCTGGTGAACCCCCGCAGCGGGGAGGTGGTGGGCCGTCGCAGCGCCCGTCAGGTCTTCCGGCTAATCGTGGAAAACGCCTGGAAGAACGGCGACCCGGGGCTGGTCTTCCTGGACCGCATCAACCGCGACAACCCCACGCCGGAGCTCGGCCCCATCGAGGCGACGAACCCCTGCGGCGAGCAGCCCCTCCTGCCCTACGAGTCGTGCAACCTGGGCTCCATTGATCTCGCCAGGTTCGCGCGCGACGGCGACGTGGACTGGGATGCCCTCGCCGCCATCATCGCCGACTGCGTGCGCTTCCTGGACGATGTCATCGACGTGAACCTGTACCCGATCTCCGAGATCGAGGAGTGGACCAAGAAAACCCGGAAGGTCGGCCTGGGGGTGATGGGCTGGGCGGACCTGCTGTTCCAGCTTCGCATCCCCTACGACTCCGAGGAGGCCACCGCCCTGGGCGAGCGGGTGATGTCGTTCATCCAGGAGCACGCCGACCGCGCCTCGGAGGCGCTGGGCAAGGAGCGGGGCGTCTTTCCGGCCTGGGAGGGCAGCGTCTACGACCCGCGCTCGGGCGACCCGCGCGGAGGGCCGCGCTTCCGCAACGCCACCCGCACTACCGTGGCGCCCACGGGGACCCTGAGCATCATCGCCGACTGCGCGGGGGGCATCGAGCCGGCGTTCGCCCTGGCTTTTCTGCGCCGCCATCACCTCGATCCGAAGGAGCCGGGGCGCTTCGTGGAGCTGCCCGAGGTGAACAGGCACTTCCTGCGCGTGGCCAGAGACGAAGCGTTCTACTCCAAGGAGCTCATCGAGGAGCTGGCCAAAGGAGGCAGCATCCAGGGGCGTGAGGGCATGCCCGAATGGGTGCAGCGGGTCTTTGTCACCTCGCACGACGTCTCGCCGGAGTGGCACGTGCGCATGCAGGCGGCCTTCCAGCGCCACACCGACAACGCGGTCAGCAAGACGATCAATTTCCCGCCTCAGGCGAGCGTCGAGGACGTGGAGCGGGCCTATCTGCTGGCGTATCGGGAGGGCTGCAAGGGCATCACCATCTACCGGGACGAGTCGCGGCCGGAGCAGGTGCTCTCTCACGCCACGGTGCGGGGCCCCGAGCAGGCCGAGGCCGTCGCCGCCGAGGCCGCCCTGGCGGGCGGGGCCACGGGGACCGCTGGAGAGCCGTCCGAGGGGGCGGAGCGTCCGCCCGGTGGCCCCTATCGACGGCGGCTGCCGGACGAGCGGCCGTCCATCACCCACAAGTTCCGGGTGGGTGAGCAGGAGGGCTACATCACCGTGGGCCTGTACGAGGACGGGACGCCCGGGGAGGTGTTCATCACCATCTCCAAGGAGGGGTCGACCATCCGGGGGCTGATGGACTCGGTGGCGGTGCTGACCTCGCTGGCGCTTCAGTACGGGGTGCCGGTGCAGGACCTGGCGCGAAAGTTCCGCAGCGTGCGCTTCGAGCCGCACGGCTTCACCGACAACCCGGAGATCCCCCAGGCCAGCTCGCTGGTGGACTACATCTTCCGCTGGCTGGAGGAGAAGTTCTCGCCGGAGGCGCGGGCCGTCCGAGGACGGAGCGGCCGGGGCGGGAAGAGCCGCCGGGGCCGCCGGCGGAAGGCGCCGCCCGCGAACACCTCCGGGGACATCTCCACGGGGCTGGCCTGCCCGGAGTGCGGCAGCGTGCTCGTCTACGCCGAGGGCTGCCTCATCTGCCGGAGCTGCGGGTATACGAAGTGCGGGTAGCCACAGCCCACCATGTACCACGAACCCCCGCCTGAGAAGCCGCCCTCCGGCTGCCTGGAGACCTGGGTGATCACCAGGGCGGTCTTCGGTGTCCTCCTCTGGCCGATGGTGGCGCTGGTCGCCCTGCTGCTGGTAGTGGTGGCGTTCTTCATGCTGTTTGCGGTGCATCCCGCGCTCTCGCTGCTGCCCGTGGCCGCCGCGGTCGTGGCCGTGATGCTCTTCGCGCGATGGGAGCGACGGCGCTTCCGCCCACCGGGCCTGTAGGCTCGATGCGACTACCGCCGCGAGCAGGCTCCCCCGCTGAAGTCTCGCGTGCTATCCTTTGGTCGTGAGCATCGCCGAGAACCTGTGCTGTGTCCGTGAGCGGGTAGCGGCAGCGTGCGAGAGCGCGGGCCGCTCGCCCGACGAGGTGATCATCGTCGGCGTGAGCAAGACGTTTCCTCCCGAGGCCATCGCCGAGGCCTGTCGCGCCGGGCTCACGGACATCGGCGAGAACCGGGTACAGGAGGCGCTGCGCAAGATCCCGCTGGTGGAATCCCAGGGCCTTCACCCGCGCTGGCATCTGGTGGGCCATCTCCAGACGAATAAGGCCAAGAGTGCGCTGAGCGTCTTTGGTATAATCCACAGCGTTGATTCGCTGCACCTGGCCGAAGCCCTCAGCAGGCGGGCCGCTCAGCCTGTGCCCGTGCTGCTGGAGGTGAACGTGGCTGGCGAGGCGAGCAAGTTCGGATTCGCTCCGGAGGAGGTGGCGCAGGCCTATCGGCAGATCGCCGCGCTGCCGAACCTGGACGTGCAGGGTCTGATGACGGTGGCGCCGCTGCTGCCGGACCCCGAGGAGGTGCGTCCGGTGTTCAGACGGCTGCGGGAGCTGCGTGACGAGCTGGGGCTGCGGGAGCTCTCTATGGGGATGACGGACGACTTCGAGGTAGCCATCGAGGAGGGTGCCACCATGCTACGCATCGGGCGGGCCATCTTCGGGCCGCGGCCCTTCGAGGAGTAGGCGGATGCGTTTAGCCTTCATCGGCGGCGGCTTCATGGGCGAGGCCATGATCAGCGCCGTGCTGCGCGGCGACGTAGCTGCGCCCGATGCTGTGTCCGTGGGCGAGATCGGCGAAGAGCGCCGAGGGCACCTCCAGTCTCGCTACGGAGTAGGCGTCAGCGCCGACAACGTCGAGGCCGCCCGGGGGGCGGAGATCGTGGTGCTGGCGGTGAAGCCTCAGGAGTTCGCGGCGGTGGCCCGGGGCCTGCGCGACCAGTTGGGGCCGGAGCAGACCGTCGCCTCGATCATGGCGGGCGTGCGCATCGAGAGCATCGGGGAGGCCCTGGGTCACCGGGGTATCGTGCGGGTCATGCCCAACACCGCCGCCCTGGTGGGCGAGGCGATGAGCTTGTGGACGGCCGCCGCAGAGGTGAAGGCGGAGCAGCGGGAGCAGGTCCGGCGCATCCTGGTGGCCATGGGCAGGGAGATGTACGTGCCGGGCGAGAAGTATCTGGACATGGCCACGGCCGTCTCGGCCAGCGGGCCGGGCTTCGTGTTCCTCCTGCTGGAGGCCTTCATCGATGGGGCCGTGCACATCGGGCTGCGCCGGGAGGCGGCGACGGAGATGGTCCTTCAGACGGCGCTGGGGTCGGTGAGGATGGCCCAGGAGACGGGGAAGCACCCTGCGGAGCTGCGCAACATGGTCACCTCGCCCGGAGGCACCACCGTGGAGGGGCTACGAGTGCTGGAGGAGGCGGGGGTGCGGGCGGCAGTGGTCGATGCTATCATCGCCGCGTATGAGCGAACTCTGGAGCTGGGAGGGTAGGCCGCCATCGACATCCTCATTCGCCTCGTAGACGTCTTCCTCTGGATAATGATCGCTGCCATCTTCTTCAGGGCGATCCTGTCCTGGGTGAACCCCGACCCGTATAGCCCGCTGGTGCGGGCGCTCGATCAGATCACCGAGCCCATCCTGGGCCCGCTGCGGCGGGTCATACCACGCATCGGCATGATCGACATCACGCCGATGGTCGCCATCATCATCCTGGTCATCATCCAGCGGGCTGTGACCGACCTCTAGGGTTAACTGCCGCGGCCAGCCGCCTCTTCAGCTCTCTCTCGTCCAGCCCGACCACGCGCACCGTCTTATCCCGTCCCCGGTGTCCCCTTGTCACCTCCAGCGCGCTGCGCGCCAGGCCGAGCGCCTCAGCAAGGAGCCGCATCAGCGCCTCATTCGCCCGCCCGCCCACGGGGGCCGCCTGCACCCGCACCCGCAGCACCCCCTCCTGCCACCCGACGACCTCATCCCGCGAGGACCGGGGCGTGACTCGCACCCGCAGGCTGACTTCAGCGGCCATCGGGTGCTATTGTACAGGGACAGGGAACAAGGGGTCAGGAGCCAAGGAAGATAGGGAAGAAGCCGAGGACGTTGACCCCCTGCCTTGCGAGGGCCCTACCCCCGTGCTATGATGCCGCCGAGGGGCGAGAAACTGCGCACCTGAATGATTGATTTCCCCTCCAGGAGGCCTCGCCATGACCACTGATGAGCGCGCCCGCTCCCTGGAACTAGCCATCGGGCAGATCGAGAAGCAGTTCGGGCAGGGGGCGATCATGCGCCTGGGGGAGGTCTCCGCCCGCATGCACGTGGAGGCCATCCCCACGGGCTCCCTGGCCCTGGACCTGGCTCTGGGCATCGGCGGCATCCCCCGCGGCCGCGTCACCGAGATCTTCGGGCCGGAGTCCAGCGGCAAGTCCACGCTGGCCCAGCACATCCTCGCCGAGGCCCAGAAGGCCGGGGGCATGGCCGCCTACATCGACGTGGAGCACGCCCTGGACCCGACCTACGCCTCCGGCATCGGCATCAAGGTGGAGGACCTGCTGATCTCGCAGCCGGACACCGGCGAGCAGGCCCTGGAGATCACCGAGGCGCTGGTGCGCAGCAACGCCGTCGATGTGGTGATCGTAGACAGCGTCGCCGCCCTCGTGCCCCGCGCGGAGATCGAGGGAGAGATGGGCGACTCTCTCCCCGGGCTGCAGGCGCGGCTGATGTCCCAGGCGCTTCGGAAGCTGAGCGCAGCCATCGCCCGCTCGCGCACCGCGGTCATCTTCATCAACCAGCTTCGCGAGAAGGTGGGCATCGTCTTCGGCAACCCGGAGGTGACGCCGGGAGGCCGCGCCCTCAAGTTCTACAGCTCCGTGCGCATCGACCTGCGGCGGATAGAGACGCTCAAGCAGGCCAACCAGGCGGTGGGTACCCGGGTGAGGGCGAAGGTGGTGAAGAACAAGGTGGCCGCGCCCTTCCGCATGGCGGAGTTCGACATTATGTTTACCAACACCAGCCAGGGCATCAGCCGGGAGGGCGACCTCCTCGACCTGGGGGTGGAGCTGGGCGTCATCAAGAAGATCGGCGCCTTCTTCAGCTACGGCGACCTGCGCCTCGGACAAGGCCGGGAGAACGCCAAGGAGCACCTGCGCCAGAACCCGGATCTGACCGAGGAGATCCGACAGCGGGTTCGGGCGGCCGCTGGCGTTGGACAGGCGCCGCCGGCGGCCAGGGCGGCTGAGGCCGAGGAAGAGCCACCGGGGTAGACATCCGGGCTGGAATGGATGCACGACGGGGGCTGGGGCCGCTGGCCGCAGCCCTCGCTGTATTCGGTGGTGCAGGGGATGATCATCACGTCCCTCGAGCGGCAGCGGCGTCGACGGCGCGTCAACGTCTTCGTGGACGGACGCTTCGCGCTGGCCGTTGGGCTCGATCTCGCGGCCGAGCGAGGCCTCCACACGGGCATGGCGGTCACCGAGGCGGAACTGCGCTCTCTCCAGGCAGCCGAGACCGGCCAGAAGGCCTACGAGGCGGGGCTGCGCCTGCTCACTTACCGTCCCCGCAGCGAGCGGGAGATGCGGCAGCGCCTGGCCCGTCGAGGGTTCGAAGCGTCCCTCATAAGCGAGACGGTAGCCCGGTTGCGCCGTCTGAGCTACCTGGACGACGCTGCCTTCGCCCGCTACTGGACGGAGAGCCGCGACCAGCTCAGCCCTCGGGCCGGGCGGCTCATCCGCCGGGAGCTACGTCTGAAGGGGATCGACTCGGAGATAGCGGCAGAGGCGTCGGCGGCAGTCTCCGACGAGGATGCCGCCTACAGGGCGGCGGCCAAGCGGGTGCGGGTGCTGGCCGGGCTGGACTTCGCCAAGTTCCGGGAGCGGCTGGGGGGCTTCCTCATCCGCCGCGGGTTCAGCTATGAGGTGACGCGGCACGTGTTGGAGCGCTGCTGGCAGGAATGGGGCCAGGGGCATCCCGGCGAGGATGAGGGCCCCGAGAACGCTTCGTCCTGAGGGTGCCGGGCGGCTGCCCTTTCCTTGACACCGCGATCAGGCCACGCGTATCATGAATCAGAAGTGAACGCTTCGAGAAAGCGTTTTATCTTTTAACATGGTCCGAATAGGGAAAGCGAGGTGACCATGACTGTCGCCGTAGTCCTGAGCGTCGTTATCGGCGTTCTGGCGCTGGCGATAGGGGCTCTTCTCGGCTACACAGTAAAGATCAGGATTGGCAGAGGTCAGGTGCTCACCGCGGAGCGGGATGCCCGGCGCATCCTGGCTGAGGCGGAAGCGCGGCAGAAGGAGACCCTGCTCGAAGCCAAAGAGGAAGCGATTCGTGTCCGGGCCCAGGTTGAGACTGAGGTCAAGGAGCGGCGGGGCGAGGTCCTGCGGCTAGAGCATCGGATCACCTCCAAGGAAGAGAACCTAGACCGCAAGGTCGACGCGCTGGAACGGCGTGAGGGTGCGTTCGCCAGCAAAGAACAGGAAGTCCAAGAGACCAGGGCGAAGCTAGAAGAGCTTCACCGCCAGCAGATACGGGAGATCGAACGGGTCTCCGGTCTTTCCAGCCAGGAAGCGCGGGAACTCCTGCTCCGGGAGGTGGAGACGGAAGTCCAGGAGGATGCTAACCGCCGCCTGCGACAGATAGAGTCGCAGCTTAAGGAAGAGGCGGATATGCGCTCCCGCGATATTCTGGGGACGGTGCTGCAGCGCCTGGTGACCGAGGTGGTCCACGAGACCACCGTGTCCGTCGTTCCCATCCCCAGCGATGACATGAAGGGGCGCATCATCGGGCGCGAGGGTCGCAACATCCGCGCCCTGGAGGCGGCCACCGGCGTCGACCTCATTATCGACGATACTCCGGATGCGGTGACCCTGTCCGCCTTCGACTCGGTGCGCCGGGAGATCGCCCGGCTTGCCCTCAGCCGACTGGTGATGGACGGTCGCATCCACCCCACGCGCATCGAGGAGGTGGTGGAGAAGGCCCGTCAGGAGGTGGAGGTGGGGATCAAGGAGGCGGGAGAGCAGGCAGCGATCGAGGCGGGCTGCCCGGGCCTGCACCCGGAGGTGCTCAAGATCCTGGGACGGCTCAAGTACCGCACCTCCTACGGCCAGAACCAGCTCAAGCACGCCGTGGAGTGCGCGCTCATCGCGGCCATGATCGCGGAGGAGATCGGGGCGGATGTGAATGTGTGCCGTCGGGGGGCTGTCCTCCACGACCTGGGCAAGGCCATCGACCACGAGGTGGAGGGCACCCACGCCCTCATCGGTGCGGAGCTGGCCCGTCGCCACAACGTGAGCCCGGCGGTGGTCCACTGCATAGAGGCCCACCACGAGGAGGTGGAGCCGCAGGCGGTGGAGGCCATCGTGGTGCAGATCGCCGACGCCATCAGCGGGAGCCGTCCGGGGGCCCGTCGGGAGACCCTGGAGCACTACATTAAGCGGCTGGAGGCCCTGGAGGGGGTGGCCAACAGCTTCGAGGGCGTGGAGAAGTCCTTCGCCATCCAGGCCGGGCGGGAGATCCGCATCATCGTCAAACCCGAGGAGGTGGACGACTTGGAGTCCATGCGCCTGGCCCGTGACGTTACCAAGAAGATCGAGGAGACCCTGGAGTATCCCGGCCAGATCAGGGTGACGGTGGTGCGCGAAACCAGGGCCGTGGACTACGCCAGGTAGGCCTGCGGCGGGGAGCGCGGGCGTGTAGCCCTCTTCTCTGACGGAAGCGCCAGGGGCGCTGACCACTTAGCTGCAACGTATCCAGGAGCCGATGGGGTGCGCTTTCTCATGGTCGGCGACATCGTGGGCAGGCCGGGGCGCCGGGGCGTCAAGGCGGTGCTGCCGCGGCTCCGGGAGGAGCTAGGCGTCGACCTGGTGATCGCCAATGGTGAGAACGCCGCCGCCGGCCGTGGCCTCACCGAGGGCACGGCCCTGGAGATCTTCGATGCTGGCGTGGACGTCATCACCTCCGGGAATCACATCTGGGACCAGAAGGAGGCCTATGGGCTCCTAGAGGGGGAAGCGCCCGTGCTGCGTCCCCTCAACTACCCGAAGGATGTCCCCGGCCGGGGGCTCCTGCAGCATGGCAAGGTGACTATTGTCAACCTCCAGGGCCGTACCTTCATGGTCGACCTGGATTGCCCCTTCCGCGCCGTGGACGCGGCCCTGGCCGGGCTGCGCAAAGAGTCCGTTATCGTTGTGGACATGCACGGCGAAGCGACCAGCGAGAAGGTGGCTATGGGGTGGTATCTAAACGGGCGGGTCAGCGCGGTGCTGGGCACCCACACCCATGTGCCCACCGCCGACACTCACATCCTGCCCGGGGGCACCGCCTTCGTCACCGACGTGGGCATGGTGGGGCCCAGCGAGTCGGTCATCGGCAACGAGATCGAGGCGGTCATCAATCGCTTCCTCACTCAGCTTCCCACGCGTATGCCTGTGGCTGAGGCCAGCCAGGCCATCCAGTTCAACTCAGTGCTGGTGGAGGTAGACGAGGGCACCGGGCAGGCCCGCAGCATCGCGCGCGTGGACAGAGAGCTGAAGTGCGATGACCTGTAGGGCAGACTTCCACACCCACAGCACCGCCTCTGACGGCATCCTGACGCCCACGCAGTTGGTGGACCTGGCCGTGAGCCGCGGCGTGCGGACCCTCGCCCTGACCGACCACGACTCCGTGGAGGGCGTGGCCGAGGCTCAGAGGGCTGCCGCCAGGCACCCAGGCTTCACTCTCGTCCCGGGTGTGGAGATGGGCACGGATATCCCCGGCAACGAGGTACACGTCCTGGGCTATTTCCTGGACCCGGAGCATCCCGATCTCCGGGCCACCCTCCAGCGCCTGCGAGACTCGCGCTTGGTGCGAGGGAGGCGCATGGTGGAGAAGCTGCGCGACCTGGGCTACGACATCACCTGGGAGCGCGTACGGGAGATCGCGGGAGACAGCGCAGTGGGTCGGCCTCACGTGGCCGCAGCGCTGCTGGAGAAAGGCTACATCGCGGACGTCAGGGAGGCCTTCGCGGGGCTCATCGATCGCGACGGGCCGGCTTACGTGGAGCGGGAGAAGATGACCCCCGCAGGGGCCGTGAGCACCATCGTTCGCCTGGGCGGGGTGGCTGTGCTGGCCCACCCGCGCGACCTGAACGACCTGGGCGACCTGGTGGTGGAGCTGAAGGGGGCGGGGCTGACGGGCATGGAGGTATACTATCAGGACTACGACGAGCCCACCATGCAGCGCCTCCTGGAGACGGCCCGACGGCACGATCTCTTCCCCCTGGGGGGAAGCGACTACCACGGCATCTACGGTGAGCGGGAGCGCCTGCCCGGGGAGGTCCCCATCCCCGACGAGGCCATCGAGGCCTTCATGGCGCTGGGGCAGCGCGTAGCCTCGGCCCAAGAGCCCTAGGGCGCTTCTCTTTCTTTCCACGGCGCTAGACTAGGGCGGGATGTAGTGGATCTTGACGGGGATCCAGTCCAGGTAGAAGTTCCGACCCGCCCCGGTGCTGTTGCAGGTCACCCGGACCCGGAAGTTGACATCAGAGAACTCCGAGACGCTCCAGGTGCGGCTCCAGGTGTCGTTGCGGGCGCCCAGCACGACGGTGTGTTCGCTGGTGGTTTCCTCTGTATCGGTCTTCATTGCCGTCCAGGAGGTGCCGCCGTCCCACGACAGCTCGACGCCCAGGCTGTTCTCGTCCGTGGTGTCGTCCAGCCACCAGTCCACCCGCACTTCGATGCCGAAGATGGTGGAGCCAGCGGTGAGGGAGATGCCGTAGTCGTAGAAGCGGTGGCGGTCGCCCGCGTCGTCTATATTGCTGGCGTAGCCGCCGTCGTCAGCGAAGGCGTTGGTCGGATCCAGCTCGAAGCCGTCGTCGTCGCCGCCGCTGTCCGCGGCCTCGGCGGAGGGATCCAGCCAGCCGGTATCGACGGGGAAGACGGGGATGGTGGTGAAGGTGTTGTCGCCACTGGTGGCCTGATCGCTGAAGATGGCCAGCGCGCCGCGGCTGCCCAGGCCAACCAGCGCAAGGCCGAGGGCGGCGATCAGGATGAGCGGCGCGTACCTACGCAGCGGCCCGACGCTGGCCACGGCTCTTCCCCCTGGAGGTCTTCCGGCCGCTCGAGCGGCCCTTCCTGGCCGAGCTCGCCGCAGCACGAGGCTTCCTGCCGCCCTTCGGCGCAGCCGACGCGGCCGGCCTGGCCGGGGCTCGAGGGGAGGCCTCGGAGGGCGCTTTCGCCCAGGCACCGGGCGGGTCAGGCGCGACCACTTGCAGGGTTGGGGCGGCAACGGTCACGGGGCCTGCTTCTGGTGCCGGGCCCTCAGAGGCCGCTAGGGGGGTTGGCGCTTTCGCCCGAGCGCCGGGCGGGTCAGGCAGGACCACTTCCAGGGTTGGGGCGGGAACGGTCACGGGGCCTGCTTCCGG
>JBAUEL010000049.1:0-15889 GCA_049678585.1 Dehalococcoidia bacterium | reverse complement strand
ATAGAACATCCCTTGGTCCGTGTAATAGCCGAACCCGCCGAACGAGTGGGTGACTTGGTCCCACAGCAGAGACAGCTCGCTTCGCCCGGTTCTCTCCGCCTCTTGTTCCAACCACCCCGACTGGAAGATACCGACGTCCTTCATCCTGTCCATGAAAGCGTCTTGGTCGCGTATCCAGAACAGCCCAATAGGGAGGGCCGCCACAACGAACGCTCCCAGCAGCAGCGCCAGATTCAGGGCGTTATCGCGCATGAACCCTCGTCTGGTCAGGGCCACCAAGACGATGACTGCCACCACAGCCGGCGCAGCGATCCTCGCCCCCGCCTCCGCGTTTAGTCCGACGCCAACCGCCATACCGGTCGCCACGAAATCCACTGGTTTCCCATAGCGCATGGCGCGCCACAGAAACAGCGCTGTCACCATGCTCACTAGCGGTGTGGTGGCATTGTTCATGTCCTGGCGGCTGAAGTGCACGTGGAAGTGATACGCCGCAAGGTATGCAGCGCCGAGGATAGCGACACGGCGGTCGAAGGCCTGCCGCAGGAAGAGATACAGCAGGACCACGGTGAAGGTGCCCGCGAACGCGCCGAACGCTCGACTGCCGAACACAGTGGTCCCCAGGACCTTGTGCAGGCCCGACATCTGGAAGAAGTACAGGTGCGGGTGCCCTTGGAGCCCTGACTGGAACATGTTGGTGATCTCGCCCTTGGCGACCCGCACGGCCTGATAGGCCAGAGCAGCTTCGTCACCGCCAAACGGAGACGGCATCGACGTAAGGTTGATGAACCGCACCGTCGCCGCCACCGCGGTGATGCCGGCCACCACGGCGAGTTCAGGGGTGTGCGACCGCATCCAATGCAGAGCCCGCCGAGGCCACTCCCTCGGGTTCGGCAGTAGGGGCTGAAGGGCCGCTCCCAGCGGTAGCGTCACCGCTACGGCCCAAAGAGCGAAGGCTGGCCAGTAGCTCTCGAACGGCTCCTGCCGGTCCGCTATTTGCGCCACCACCACGGACAGGCTGAGGGAGAGCGCCATCGCGGGCCACACCAGCGGGATCGTCTTCCCTGCCGCGCGAAGCCAGCGGCGCTCCGCTGTCGGCACCAGGGCCAGGGCGATGGCAACCACGTATAGAGGGACAGCGGTCCGTGGGAAGTCCAGTCCAGCGAGGACGAAGCTCGCCAGGGCGAGGAGGCCCACCGCCATCAGGTAGATGGCAACCTCTCGTCGAGAGATAGCGCGTGCCCGCAGGCGTCTGAGCAGCTTCAGCACCGGCTCCTATTAGACAGGTTCCTCAGACACAGGGGGTGGCCACCTTCGCGGCAGCGACACTCAACTGCCGGCTGCCAAGTATGAGACAAGGATCACCTCCCCCGCCGTATTCGTGTAGCGTTGGACAACAGCGCTGCCGGGAATACCTGTTTGCAGCCGTCTCATGACCGCTTTTTCATCGTCCGGGTAGAAGAAGAACATCTGGGGCATGGGGGAGCGAAGCAGTGAATCGTCGGTCAGTAGCTGCTGTTGCGAGATCGCCTCAAAGCTTGCCTTGGTCTCAAACTGGCGCAGCCCCCAGGGCATCCAGTTCTGTGCGGCGCGCTCCTCGTCGACCAAGACAAGCCTCGTCTCTGACTCGAGATCAAACGCCGACCACAGGATCACGTTTTCCATGTTCGGCCTGTAGATGTCTTGGGAGACCACGAAGTACTCCCGGACCCCGAGGACGCCTATGGCCACCACGAGGAGGACCGCCGCGCCGACTGTCACACTGGCGAACCGAGGGGCGTATCGGATGGCGGTCTGCACCAGCGTGTAGATCCCCAGGGCAGCCATCGTCGCCACCGCAGGAATGACCGGGAGCATGTGCGTCCAGCGAGGAGGAAAGCTGTTGAGAGTGCTCAGGGCGAGGATGGTGGCTAGGAACCAAATGAGCAGCAGCATGTACCGGCCCTGTCGCCAACGCGCTATGCAAACGCCCAAACCCAGCATGAAAAAGGCCGCCGCTACCGGCCCGGCCAGGGACGACGTGAGGTAGTGCTGCGTGGTCAGCCCGTCGTGGTTGAACGCGAGGAAGGTACGTATCACTCCCCGCCCCAGCAACTTGAAGTACAGGAGAGGCTCAAAGAAGATCTCCTGCGACCCCACCATCGTGCTGCGAACGGTCTGGTCGAAATCTATGTCCGAGAACATGGCTCGGCCGTAGAACGAGTTGAAGAAGGCGCTCTCCAGCATCTTCTCCGTTAGCCACTCTCGAGGTACTTCCAGCGCCTGGAAGACATATACAGGCACCGCTAAGAGGAGGAAGCCGCTGGCAGCGGCACCCAGGCCGCTCATGAGCTCACTGAAGGGCACCCTGCGCAACACGAGCAGGTAGATACAGAAGATGGCAGCGATGGGAAGAGCTATGCGGGCTGCAAGGAATACGTAGAGACCCAGACCCATTGCGCAGCCACTCAGGAAAAAATAGAAGGTGCTCTGCCGACGCCACGCCAGATAGAAGAACAGCAGAGCGGCCGTCACCGGCAGGAGACACTGGATGCTGTTGTAGCCCAGCCTGGAGAAGGCCAGGAAATAGGGACAGACAATAACCAGTACGGCGGCAAGGAGGGCCACCCGGCGGTTGAAGAGTTCCCTGATCAAGAAGTAGAGGGGCACGAGGGAGGCCACAGCCGCCAGCACCGAGGCGAACCTCCAGCTCCACAGGGTGGTGCCGAAGGCCTTAGCGACCGCCCCTTGGTAATAGGAGCCGAAAACCGGGAAGGTGTACGCGCCCACGTCGAAGACGGATGGCCTGAACACGCCTTCGGCGATGGCTTTGGCGTGGTCCCAGAATATTCCCTCGTCGCCCCACAGGCTGTCGGGGATGCCCTGCAAGTCATAGCTCATCAGAAGCAGCCCACCCGCCACGATCACCACCAGAAGCACTAGGTCAGCCCATGAGACGCTCAGGCTCAAGGAGATCAGACGCCGCCGGTCGGTGATGAACCAGAAAGCGCCCATGAGGGGCAGGGATCCGAGCCAGGCGATGATCACCCATCGCCCGCTCGAACCGTCCACGATGCTCACGACAACATACGCGAGGAGGGCCACCGAGCCCGCACAGAGAACGGTGTGGCGAGACCATACCGCTCTCAGAATGGCCGGCGCTGGGCGCACTGAGCCGTCTTCGCTCTCTGTCGTATGGCGGGCCAGACATAGGCCAAAGCCGGTGGCGCCCACGGCGAGAAGAACGTACCCGGTAAGCGCGGCCCGAGCGTTCGGAAGTTCCAGCCGGAAGTAGCGGTCCAGGGAGTCCAGGAATCCCAGAGCTCCCGAAAAGGGGACCTCATCCCGGTTGACTACGACCTGGCCGAGAATGACCAGGCCCGCATAGGTCCACGGTTGGCGAAGCAGTGTCCGCAGCCCCCGAGCCGCCGCAGCCGCCAGCGCCGCACCACGCTGACGAACGGCCTCCCACGCCCTGCCTACGCGGCCTGATTGGTCGTTCCCGCCGGGCTGTGGCCCCAGCAACTGCACTCGCTCCTTGCGCGAATTCATCGGTGAGCGTCGACGGTAAGCCGCCGAGCGCGGTCCAACCCCGCCAGCAGCGCTCCTCATGCTTGAAGGCGATTGATCGGGGCCAGTATACTGCCCTCGGTCGGCTGTGGGGAGGCGATGGCGGTAGGGCCTCGCCGCCGAACACTACCCTCGCCTTCCGATAGACAACTCTCCTGGGGGTGCGCAGCTACGGCTCACAGTAAGCGAATATCCACCATGGGCACACTCAAGGAGTGGTCCAGAGCAGTCGCGCAGAACAATGCTGCTCGGGTCCTCGCACTCTGCCTGGGCCTGGGGCTGGCGGTGTGGGGACAGCACGGCATCCACAGCCCCGTGCTGCCCAGGGGCAGCCTCTTCCTCTTCGTAGTAGGCGTGACCCTCGCGGTGCTGGCAGCCGTGCCGATGCTGGGCACCGTCCTGGCGAAGCCGGACCCTCAGGTGAAGGTCGAGCCTCCGGAGCCGTCCCCTCCCACGCGCCCCGGCAGCAGGCGGGAGCGGGCCATAGTGGCTGCCTCCGTGGCGGCGGCGCTGGGCCTCGCCGTTGCCGCCTTCCAGTTGAGCGGTAACAATCGCTTCACCTTCCTGGGAGTGGTCCTCTGGGGCGCCTCTGTCCTTCTGTTTATAGGGGCCTTCTGGGAGAGGCCGGAGGGCGCACCGGATGAGGTCCATCCTAAGCCCTCGCGCCTCGCCGGGTGGCTCCCGCGCTGGACCGGTGCCTCGGGTGCGGTCTTGCTGGCCCTGCTCGCGGCGGTCGCCCTGGGGGCCTTCTTCCGCTTCTACCGGCTGGACACCGTTCCCTTCGATATGACCAGCGACCACGTCGAAAAGCTGCTCGACATCCGGCGGGTCGTGGGTGGCCAGTTCGACGTGTTCTTCGCCAACAACGGCGGCCGCGAGCCCATGGAGTTCTACCTGGCGGCGGGGCTCATCAAGGTCTTCGGGCTGGACCTGGAGTTTCTGACGCTGAAGGTGACCATGGCGCTGGCCGGTCTCCTGCTGCTGCCCGTCACCTACCTACTCATCCTGGAGCTGTGGGGCAGTCGCACGCTAGCGGTGCTCTCAGCCTGTTTCCTGGCCGTCTCTCACTGGGCCATCTCCATCAGCCGGGTGGGCTTGCGCTTCACCTTCGCGCCTCTGCTGGCGGCGTTGACGTTGCTGTTCCTGGTTCGAGGCCTGCGGAGCCTCCGCACCAACGATTTCCTGCTGGCGGGCCTCTTCCTGGGGCTGGGGATGTATGGCTACCAGGCGTTCCGAGTGATGCCCCTGGCGGTAGGGGTGTGCGTCGCGCTAAGGCTGGGGGCAGCGTGCTGGCGCCGGCAGCGAGCGGAGGCGATGCGTCTACTCGGCAACTCCGGACTGATGGCCGTCCTGGCCCTCCTGGTGTACGCGCCCATGGCCAAGTTCTGGCAGCAGTTCCCCGACGACTACTGGAATCGCTTCCTGACCAGGGCTACCGAGACGGAGGCAGAGGCGGGCAACCGACTCCTCACCTTCTTGGGCAACCTCAAGGGCCTGGCCCTCATGTTTAACTGGAAGGGCGACGTCATCTGGCTCGACAACGTGCCCAACTCGCCGGCGCTGGACTACGTCATGGGAGCCCTCTTCGTGGTGGGCTTCGTCCTGGTGATCCTGTGGGGCCTCGCCCGACGCGACCTCACCAGCGCCTACGTGGTCGCCGCCTTCGTGATCCTGCTGCTCCCCTCGGCCCTCGCCCTGACCTTCCCTCGCGAGAATCCCAGCATCAGCCGGGCCAGCACGGCGCTCCCCCTGGCCTTCGGCTTCGTAGCGGTGCCCGTCTACCTGATGATGGAGCGGCTGCGCGAGTTACCGTGGAGACGCCTCGCCGTTCCGGCGGCTGGCGTCGGCCTGGCTGGCCTGCTGGCCGCGGCAGCCTTCGCCAATTATCAGTGGTATTTCACGGACTACGCCGAGCAGTACCGCCGGTCGGCCCCCAACCACCGGGAGATCGCCGCCAGCATGCAGGCCTTCGCCCGCCAGGGTGGCAGTATCGATCGCGCCTACATCAAGGGATGGCCCTATTGGCTGGACCACCGGGCGGTGGCGCTCAACCTGGGAGACCCCGACTGGAACAACAACCTGCTGGAGGCGGAGCAGGTAAGGGAGGTGGCAAGCGAGGGAGGACCCCGCCTCTTCGTCCTCCACCCCGATGACAGTGAGACGCTCGGCTGGCTGACCTCTCACTTCCCCGAAGGGACCGCAGAACTCCACGAATCCCCCTACGGCCACCCCTTCGTCACCTTCGTACTCCCTGAAGAGATCGCGCCGGTGGCCGCCCCAGAGCCTGACGCCTCCTTTCCTGCCGGAGGAGGCTGACCCGCTCAGAGAGCGGGCTTGGCCACGTCCCGCTCGGCCGCTTCCCGCCGCAGGGCCCAGGCGGTCAAGCTCCGCCAGGAGGTGTGCTCCTTCCAGAGGTAGACCAGGCCGATGAGGATGGGCGGCAGGTAGAAGACCAGGTGCTGCATCAGGGCGTAGCTGGCCGCGGGGTCGCGGTCGATACCGAAGACGTTGACCAGCGACTCGATGACGATGGCGTGGAAGACCCCCACGTACCCTGGCGACGATGGCACCACCATACCAAGGGCGGTGGCCACGATCAGGAAGAGTGGCACCGTGAAGGAGAGGTTGAGGTCGAAGGCCAGCAGGCCGAAGTACATCATCAGGGCCGACAATAGCCAGACCACCAGGGTCAGGGCCACCACCCGGCCCAGCAGGCCCGGCCGAGCCAGCACCTCGAAGCCCTGGATGGCCGACTCGGCCATCCCCTCCAGGGCCTTGCCAAACCGTCCGGGGGCCAGGCTGGCCAGCCGCCTCACCAGCGCCAGGGCGCGAATCCGGGCCACCGAGACGCCAGCCAACAGGACCGCCAGAACGGTCACCGCCACACCCAGGCCGACCGCCGACCCCCACAGCCATCCGGGCACGTCCACTAGGGGCAGCAGGCATACCAGCAGCAGCACGACGACCAGCACGTCCACCAGCCGCTCTACCAGGATAGTGGAGAGGGCGTGCGCTTTGCTTACCCCCTCGACCTCCCCTACCATGTAGGCCCTCGCCAGCTCGCCCACCCGCAGAGGCAACACCCCATTCACCAGGTATCCCACATTCATGGTGCCGAAGAGGTTCCTCAGGCGAAGTCCCCGCATGGGGTAGAACAGTAGACCCCAGCGGACCGCCCGGATGTACTGGACGAAGCCGAACACGGCCAGCGCTGGTACCAGGAGGAAGTAATTGGCGGTGGCCAGGGCGTCGGCCACCTCTGAGAAATCCAGGTCCCGCAGGGCGAGGGCCAGGGCCCCTCCACTGACGGCTATTCCGAGCCAGAATTGAGGACGGAGCAGAACCTTCATGCTGTTGGTGGCCGGCTGATCCTGTGTGCGGGACACTCAAGAGACTTATCGACCGCGCCGACCACGCATTATACGATGGCCCCCGCGCCAGTGTCAGGGGCCGCCCGTCTTGCGGCTTCGTCCGGGCCGAGCGTATACTGCGGGCGATGCCACATTCCCGTGTGGCGGGGCCCGGCACGGCGAGTATTGTCGGCCCTGTGTTGGCTTATTCGTGGGGCCGACACTTATTTAGGCAGAGCTGCGGCGAGTGTGACCTGCGGCAGCGCAAGGGGCTCGCCAGCGCGATTTCCTTCATGCAGCAAACGATTAAGAGTGCATCCATCTGCGTGGTAGGGGCCGGCCATGTGGGCCTGGTGACGGGGGCCTGTCTGGCCGACATGGGCCATCGCGTCGCCTGCGTGGACGTGGACGGGGAGAAGATCGCCCTCCTGCAGCAAGGGCGCCTGCCCATTTACGAGCCGGACCTCCAACCCCTCCTAGAGAAGGGGGCGGCCTCAGGTTCGCTCCGCTTCACCACCTCCTATGAGGAAGCCCTGGAGGGGGTCGAGTTCATCTTCATCGCCGTCAACACCCCCTCCACGCCGGAGGGCGCCGCGGACCTGCGCCACGTGCGGGACGCTGCCCGCTGCATCGGGCAGGCCCTCAAGGGGGGCCGACCCATTGTGGTCAACAAGAGCACCGTGCCTGTGGGCACCAGCGAGACCGTCGACCACATCCTGAGCGCAGAGAACTCCGCTACTGAGGGTTTGCCGGTAGTGTCCAACCCGGAGTTCCTGCGCGAAGGGACGGCCGTCCATGACTTCTTCCATCCCGACCGCGTGGTGCTGGGGTGCCGGGACCCTGAGGCGGCGGCCCGAGTGGCCGCGCTGTACCGCCCCCTGAACAGCCCCATCCTCATCACTGACGTGAAGACCGCTGAGATGATCAAGTACGCCTCCAATGCTTTCCTGGCTACCAAGATCTCCTTCATCAACGAGATCGCATCTATCTGCGAGGGCGTGGGGGCCGACGTAACGCAGGTGGCCCTGGGAATGGGCTGGGACCGGCGCATCGGCCCGGACTTCCTGCGGGCCGGCCTGGGCTACGGCGGAAGCTGCCTGCCCAAGGACGTGAGGGCCCTGGCTCACATGGCCTCTATCTACGGCAGCCATCCCCAGTTGCTCAACGCGGTCATGCAGATCAACGTGGACCAGCGGCGAAGGCTGGTGCGGCGACTGCGTGAAGTGCTGGGCACCATGGAGGACAAGCCCATCGCCGTGCTGGGCCTCTCCTTCAAGCCCGACACCGACGACATCCGCGACGCTCCCGCCCTCGACTTCATCCGCCTCCTGGAGTACGAGGGCGCCCACGTCAGGGTCTACGACCCCCAGGCCGCTGACCAGACCCGAGCAGAGCTGCCGGACATCGCCTATTGCACCGATCCCTACGAGGCCGCGCAGGGCTGCCTCGCCCTCATCATCGCCACCGAGTGGGATGAGTTCCGCTCACTCGACCTTGCCAGGCTCAAGGAGTGCATGGCCAAGCCGGTGCTGGCCGACGGCCGCAACGTCCTGGACCCCACCACGGTGCGCCAGCACGGGTTTACCTATCTGGGAGTGGGGCGCCCGGAGCAGGTGCAGCCACCCATCATCCTCGAGCCGGGCCAGAGGGAGGCCTAGCTTGCGCGTGCTGGTCACGGGCGGAGCGGGATTCATCGGCTCGCACCTCTGTGAAGCCCTCCTCCGCTCCGGCCACCAGGTGGTGGCCCTGGATAACTTCCTCACCGGCCGGCCGGACAACATCGCTCATCTGGAGCGAGAGCCCGGGTTCACCCTGATGAAAGGGAACGTCTGTGAGCCTCCGGACCTGGAGGCGAAGGCGATCTTCCACCTGGCCAGCCCCGCCAGCCCCACCAAGTACGACCGCTACCCCGTGGAGACGCTGCGGGCCAACGCCGAGGGGACCTACCGGCTGCTGGAGCTGGCTCGAGCGCGAGGCGCTCGCTTCCTGCTCGCCTCCACCTCGGAGGTGTATGGGGACCCTCTGGAACACCCCCAGCGGGAGGATTACGCCGGCAACGTAGACTCGGTGGGGCCCCGCTCCTGCTACGACGAGGGGAAGCGCTACGCAGAAGCCCTCACTGTCACCTACGTGCGTCACCACGGGGTGGATGCCCGCATCGTGCGCATCTTCAACACCTACGGCCCTTGCAGCGACCCTGAGGACGGCCGGGTCATCCCCCAGTTCGTCGTTCAAGCCCTGCGGGGCGAGCCCATCACCGTGCACAGGCCGGGCACCCAGACCAGGAGCCTCTGCTACGTGTCCGACCTCGTGGAGGGGCTGGTGCGGGCGATGTTCCGCCCTTCCACCGCTGGCCAGGTCTACAACCTGGGCAACCCCGAAGAGCACTCCGTGAGAGAGTTCGCCGAGATGGTGAAGCGACTCGCGAAGTCGGCCTCGCCCATTGTCCTGGTGGAAGGGAGGGAGGCAGATATCGCCCGCCGCTGTCCAGATATCGGTAAGGCCCGATCCGAGCTGGGCTGGAGCCCGCTGGTCTCGCTGGAAGAGGGACTCCAGTCCACTATCGAGTGGTTTCGGGACCTGTTGGGCAGGGCCCATCCGGCCCAGCGGCAGGCCCGCGCCTGAGCCCGCAAGCGATGAGAGTGCTGGTTGTCCTCATTTATTACTGGCCCCACCGCACCGGCCTCACCCTGCACGTCCAGCATCTGGCAGAGGCCCTGGCGGAACGAGGGCATGAGGTCACCGTGCTCACCTCGCGCTTCCTGGATTCGCTTCCCCGGGACCAGGTCATCAACGGCGTGCGAGTGGTGCGGCTGCGGCCCATCAAGCGCATCAGCCGGGGTCAGGTAATGCCGGGGTTCCCCCTGGCGGCCTACCGGCTCCTCCAGGAGCACGACGTGGTCAGCCTCCACTCCCCCCTGCTGGAGGCGCCCCTGGTGGCCTTACTGGCGCGGCGCATGGGCAAGGGCTGCGTAATCACCCATCACGGTGATCTGGTTATGCCCTCAGGGCTCCTGAATCGCTTCATCGAGTGGACGGTGCTGCGGCTGTTCAAGGTGGCGGCGCAGGCCGCCGACCACATCATCGCCTACAGCGACGACTACGCCGAGCACTCCCGCTACGTGGCCCCCTTCATGGTGAAGACTACCGCGCTCTACCCGCCCATCCTCATTCCCGAGCCTACCCCGGAGGGCCGAGCACAGCTCCGCCGCTCCCTGGGCCTGGACACGGAGGCCACCATCGGCTATGCGGGGCGCTTCGTGGAGGAAAAGCGGCCGGACATCCTACTTCGGGCCCTGCGCTACCTCAACGATGCCCTGCCCTCGCCCCACATCCTCTTCGCCGGCGACTACATCATGCCCTACGAGAAGTTCTACCAGCGCTGTCTGCCTGTGCTGGACCGCTACCAGCATCAGGTGCACTTCCTGGGCCTCATCCGTGACGACCACGAGCTGGCGAACTTCTACGCCGCCTGCGACGTCCTGGTGCTGCCCAGCAGCACCGAGTGTTTCGGCCTTGTACAGGTCGAGGCCATGCTCTGCGGGACGCCCGTGGTGGCCACGGACATCCCGGGGGCCCGCGAGCCCGTGCGGGTGACCGGGATGGGGGAGATCGTGCGGCCCAGGGATACCCTGGCCCTGGCCAAGGCCATCGCCCGGGTGGTTCAGGAGCGCCAGCACTACGTGAAGCCCCGGGAGGAGATCGAGCGGCTGTTCAGCTTCGAACGGACCATCCGAGGCTACGAGGAGATCCTGGCCGGTGTGGCGAGACAGAGGAGGGCATAGCAGCGTGGCGATGGCTGAGCGGGCCCTGTCTCTTCTTCGGGCGGACCCGGACTTGGCCTACCGGCACCGCGCCCGGGCGGTCCTGGAGTTTCTGGACCTGCGGCCCGGCGAGCGCGTCCTGGAGTGCGGCTGCGGCCTGGGCTTCCTCCTAGAGCTGGTGGCCCGGGCCGCAGAGTGCGATCTGCACGGGCTAGACGTGAGCCCCGGGCGCCTAAGAGCCACCGCTCGCGCACTGGACGGCCGGGCAACCCTGATCGTGGCCGATGCTGCCTGGCTCCCTTACCGGGACGGGGGCTTCGATAAGGTCATTCTTTCGGAAGTGCTGGAGCACCTGCTTGATGATTCGGCGGCTCTGCGTGAGGTGTACCGCGTGCTGAGGACGGAGGGTGTTGTGGCCATCACCGTGCCCAGCCAGCACTACCCGCTGCTGTACGACCCAGTGAACCGCCTGCTGGAGGGAGCGGGGCTCAGTCCCATCCGTCGGGGCCCGTTCAGCGGCATCTGGACCGACCACCTCCGCCTGTACAGTCGCGAGGGTATCGTAAGGCTGGTGGAAGAAGCCGGGTTCCAAGTGGCAGAGGTGCGCGCTACGACCCGCTTCTGCATTCCCTTTTCACACAACCTCTTCTATGGCTTGGGGCCCTGGCTGCTGCGTCGGTTGTCTGGTCCGGAGGGCACGCGGCCCAGCCAGGGCCGGGGCGGCTCCTCTCGCCTCTTGGCGCTGGCAGCCCGGGTCGCCTCGGCCATTGATCGCCTCAATGGCGATTGCTACCATCGTGGGCCTGTCGTCAACATCTGTGTAAAGGCGCGCCGACCGCGCTGGCACGCTTGCAGGGAGGCTAGCCTGTGAAACCCACCTCCAGGGATGATGTGACTCCCCAGGCCGTCCGCTACGACGAGTCGTACTTCCGTTCCTACAACTATGAGGGGGCCAGCCTGGGCCGCTTCAGCATGTACTGGTGGGCCCGCCGCTACTACGCCACCCTGGTGAAGCGGCGGCGGCATTCGGGGCGGCTACTCGAGATCGGGTGCGGGCTGGGGCACCTGCTGGCCCGGCTGGAGAACCGTTTCGAGACCTTTGGCATAGATATCTCAGAGTATGCGGTCGCCCAGGCCCAGCGGGTGGCTCGGCGCTCCACCGTGGAGGTGCTTCCGGCGGAGGGGATCGACCGCTTCGGCCCGGACGCCTTCGACGTCATTGTGGCCCTCCACCTGATGGAGCACCTACACGACCCCGCCCTGGTGCTCCGCAAGTGCGCCCAGGTATCGCGGCGGGGGGCCCTCCTCCTTATGACGACGCCCAACCTGCGGGCCCCCTTCATCCGGCTCAAGGGGGAGGAGTGGCAAGGCTATAAGGACAAGACCCACATTAACATGAAGGAGCCCCACGTCTGGCGCCAGCTCCTAGAGGCTTCCGGTTTCCGCGTGGAGAAAGTATTCGGGGACGGACTATGGAACGTCCCCTATGTGCCGTTCATCCCTGCGAGAATTCAGCTCGCCTTCTTCGGGCTCCCGGCCGCTGTGCAGACGCTCACCGGGACGACTTTCAACCCGGCCCGCCTGGGCGAGAATCTGATCATTCTGGCCGAAAAGTCTGGGTAAGGGGCAAGCCGAGGGGAAACGGCCGCCGGCCGGGTCCGGGGGCTGATACGGAGCCGGAGCGGGTGGCAGAAAGAGTATGACGACGTTAAACGGCAGGTGGGGCGCCGCCTTGGGTGGCGTCCTACTGTTCGCGCTAGTCCTCCGCCTTGTCGGCGTCAACTGGGATGACGACCAGCACCTCCACCCGGACGAGCGCTTCCTCACTATGGTGGAGACCAAGCTCCAGGTGCCCGGCAGCCTGGGCCAGTACTTCAACACCGCCGAATCGCCCCTTAACCCCTACAACCAGGGCGAGTCCAGCTTCGTCTACGGCACCTTCCCCCTTTTCTTCACCAAGCTCGCCGGTGAAGTCCTCGACGGGATCGCCGACGCCGTTCCCCCTGTCCCCTGGGTCCTGGACCGCCTCTTCGGCAAAGATATCCAGTACCTTCATGAGCTGGGAGACTATGGGAACATCAATCTCGTTGGCCGGCTCCTCTCGGCCCTCTTCGATGTGGGCACCATCGTGGTGGCCTTCCTCATCGGCCGGCACCTGTACGATCGGAGGGTAGGTCTGCTGGCGGCGCTGCTGCTGGCGGTGACCGTCGCGCACATCCAGCACTCTCACTTCTTCGTGGTGGACACGTTCGTCACCTTTTTCAGCATGCTGACCATCTACTGTGCGGTGCTCATCGCTAAGGAGGGCCGGTGGTCACACTACGCCCTGGCGGGGGTCGCCTTCGGCCTGGCCATGGCCAGCAAGCTCTCCGCCTTTCCCCTGGCGGGGATCATCGTCCTGGCGGTGGCCTGGCACCACTGGTCGGCTATCCAGGCGTGGTGCCTGTGGCTGTGGCAACGGTGGCGGGTCTTGGTCCTCGGACAGAGACCGGGCGGGGAGCCCGGCGCCGTGGTTCAGCCGCCGGACCGCTCCGTCATGGTCAGGGCTGGCGTGGGGCTGGTCGCGGCCGCCCTCATCAGCTTCCTGATGTTCCGGGTGGCCCAGCCCTACGCCTTCGAGGGGCCTCACTTCTGGGACATCGGCCTCAACCAGAACTTCCGCGATGACATCACCAACCTGCGACTGCTCCAAGATGGTACGTCAGACTTCCCGCCGGGGATCCAGTGGATAGGGCGCACGCCCTACCTGTTCCCCCTCAAGAACATCGTGGTATGGGGGATGGGCCTGCCGTTGGGAGTGGTTGCGTGGACGGCCTTCGTATACGCGGCCTGGCGGCTTCTGCGCCATCGCGAGCCGCAGCACCTCCTGTTGGTGGCCTGGATCGCTGTCAACTTCGGCTACTCGGGCGGGAGGTTCGTCACCACCATGCGCTACTTCCTGCCCATCTACCCCACCCTGGTGATCCTGGGAGCGTGGCTGCTGACGGTGGCATGGAATCGGAGCTGGGTAGAGAGGGCACTGGACGGCATCCGAATCCTGGCGCCCCGCCTCAGGACCGCCGCCCCTATCGCCGTTCGCGCTGTGGCGGTCGGTGTAGTCATCGCCACGGTGCTGTGGGCCCTGGCCTTCACCAGCATCTACCGGCGGCCGGTGAGCCGCGTCGAGGCGTCGGAGTGGATCTATGACAACATCCCGGAGGGCGTCGCCATCGCAAGTCATGAGCACTGGGACGACCCGCTGCCCCTGAGCCTTCCAGACGGCCGCAACTACACCCGCTACCAGACCATGGAGATGACGCCCTATGACCCCGACTCACCGGAGAAGGCCCAGAAGCTCCTCTCCGTGCTCGACCGGGCGGACTACATCATCCTGAGCAGCAACCGCGTGTACGGGTCGGTCCGCAGGCTGCCCGCGCGCTGGCCCCTGACCACCCGCTACTACGACCTGCTCTTCGCCGAGGAGCTCGGCTTCCGCCTGCGGAAGGAGATCACCTCCTACCCCAGCCTCTTCGGCGTGAGCATCCCCGACCAGGGCGCCGAGGAGGCCTTCACCGTCTACGACCACCCCAAGGTCCACATCTTCGAGAAGACCGCGGACTACTCCCCCGAGCGGGCCCGCGCCCTGCTGGACATCGAGGATGTGGAGACGGCGTTGTCATTTCAGAGGGCTGTCAGTGAGAACCGTCTCGACCTCACCGACGTGGGGCAGAACGGGCTGCTCCTGCGGCCCGCTGACCTCGAGAAGCAGCGTTCCGGGGGCACGTTCGCTGACCTGTTTGACCTCGGCGGCTTCAGCAACAGCCATCCCCTCCTTGTCTGGCTGTTCACGGTGGAGCTCGTCTCCCTGGCGGTACTACCGATGGGGCTGCTGTTATTCCGTGCTCTACCGGACCGGGGCTACCTGCTCAGCAAGCCTCTGGGCTTCCTCATCCTCAGCTATCTGGTGTGGCTGGGCGTCGCCGCGAAGGCGTTCGACTTCACCCAGGGGGCCATCGCTGGGGCACTGGTGCTGATGGTCCTGGCTGGCCTGGCCGTGGGCTATGTGACGCGACGCAGGCTGCTGGACTTCGTGCGAGGACACTGGCGGGCCATCCTGCTCATGGAGGCGCTCTTCCTGGCAGCCTTCCTGGCCTTCTACTTCATCCGCCTCAACAACCCGGACCTGTGGCACGCCGCTCGAGGTGGTGAGAAGCCTATGGACTTCGCCTACCTCAACGCCGTCACCCGCAGCACAACCCTGCCCCCCTATGACGCTTGGATGTCCGGGGGCTACATCAACTACTACTACTTCGGCCAGTTCATGACGGCCACACTTACCAAGTTCACGGGTATCCTGCCGGAGGTCGCCTACAACCTGGCCGTCCCCCTTTTCTTCGCCCTGACTGTGGGCGCAACGTTCTCGATAGGCTACAACCTGACGGAGGCCGCCCGAAAGCGCCTGCGCTGGCGGCCCGGCAGACTGCCCATCGCTGGCTGGACGCCGGTGGGCGCCGGCCTGCTGGCGGTGCTGCTGGTGACCATCGTGGGGAATCTGAACGGGCTCGCCGGGCTCTCCAGGGCCAGCGACTGGCACCTCGATGTGCCGGTCCTGGGGCCGGTCGCAGCGACCGTGGGCGGCATGAAGGAGGTCCTCTTCGGCGGCGCCAGCCTGGGCGCCTCCTACTACTGGGACCCGACCCGGATGATGCCGCCGACCACCGCCATTACCGAGTTCCCCTTCTTCACCTTCATGTTCGCCGACCTCCACGCCCACCTGATGGCCATCCCCTTCGCCGTCACCTCCCTGGGAATGGGCCTGAGCCTGGTGCTGGCGGGCACCAGGCTCTCACGGGAAAGCCCCCGTTTCCGTGCCTGGCTGAGCTGGGGGCTGGTCATCGCTATGGCCCTGGTCATCGGAGCGCTTCGCTGGATCAACTCCTGGGACTACCCGCCCTTCCTGCTGATGGGCCTGGCCGCCCTCTTCCTCAGCGAGCGGGCTATAGAGGGCCGAGTCAACTGGAGGATGCTGGGGTGGACGGTGGTGAAGGGGGCAGTCATGGTGGCCCTGTCCTATCTGCTGTTCCTGCCCTTCCAGCGCACCTACGCCCTCCCTGCCACAGGCTTCCACGCTACCCCCGAGACGACTCCTTTCCACCAGTACCTCTCGCACTTCGGGCTGTTCCTGTTCCTCGTGGTATCGCTGCTGGCGTTCCTGGGCTACCGGCACGTGCGGCGGCAGGGGCCTGGCAG
>JBAUEL010000048.1:0-3469 GCA_049678585.1 Dehalococcoidia bacterium | reverse complement strand
CTCTTCCCCCACCCTGCTATCATCCCCCTGCCGCCAGCGCAGAGCACCTTAACAACCTCATATCCGGCCCCCATATGCGCCCGTCGGCGCACCAGCCCACCGACATCAATCAACCAGATCTCCCCTTTCGGAATCTGCCACCTGATCTTTTTTCACAAACAAACCGTCAATCAAACGCCCCCAAGCCCCGCTTCTCCCGGTACAATCAGGTCGAGGCGCAGCCATGCCCACTGCCCCCACCAACGGCATCACCACCTACTACGAGGACCAGGGCTCCGGCCCGCCCGTCGTCCTCATCCACGGCCACAGCGTCGACAGTCGCATGTGGGACCCCCAGCTCCCCGCCCTCCTCGCCGCTAGCTATCGCGTCATCCGCTACGACCTGCGCGGCCACGGTCGCACCACCGCCCCCGACACCGGCTACACCTGGGACCACTACTCCGCGGACCTCCGTGACCTGCTGGACCACCTCCAGGTCCAGCGCGCTCACCTGGCCGGCCTCTCCATGGGCGGAGCCGTGGCCATGCAGTTCGCCCTCGACCAGCCCGCTCGGGTGGCCTCCCTCGCCCTCATCGACTCGGCCCTGCCCGGCTTCGGCTACTCCCCCGAGTTCGAGGAGGCCGTCCAGGCCCTCCGTGAGGCCGTCCGTCGCGAGGGCCCCCAGCACACCCTCGAGCGCCTGTGGCTGTCCCATCCCCTCTTCGACGGCCTCCGCCGCTTCCCCGAGCGCTTCGCCGCCCTTCAGGAGATGGTCTTGTCCTTCCCCGCCAGGGAGTACCTCGACGACACCGAGTACCCCCAGCCCGAGCGCCAGCACATAGACCGCCTCGCCGAGATCTCCGCGCCCACCCTTGTGGTCGTCGGCGAGCTGGACCTGCCCGACTTCCAGATCATCGCCGAGCTGCTTGCCGCCAACATCCCTGGCGCCCGCAGCGTCCTCATCCCTGACGCCGGCCACGTCTGCACCATGGAGCGGCCCGAGTCGGTGAACGAGACGCTCCTCGCCTTTCTGGGCCAGGTCAGCAGATAACGCCCGTCTTGTGGATTGGCTCCCTTCGTCCCCTGTGGCCTAAAATGGGGCGAAGCCTGCGAAAGGAGAAACTACTGCCATGGATCTCTTCGAGGCCATCGGCACCCTGCGGGCCATGCGCCGCCTCAAGCCCGACCCCATTTCGGACGAGGAGCTCTGGACCATCGTGGACGCCGCTGTCAAGGCGCCGAGCGGAGGCAACCGTCAGCCCTGGAACTTCCTCGTCATCCGCGACCCCGAGACCAAGCGAAAGCTCGCAGAGCACTACCTGGACGGCTGGAATCGGATCTATGGCCCCTTCCGGGACTTCGCCCTGGCCGATCCGGCCACCGCCAGAACCTACGGCTCGGCGGAGCACCTCGCCCACCACCTGGCGGAGGTTCCCGTGCTCATCCTGGCGACGGTGCAGCGGGAGGCCATCGCCCCGGGCTCGCCGCCGGGGGCGTCCATCTATCCCGCCGTCCAGAACCTGATGCTGGCCGCTCGCGCCCTGGGCCTGGGCACTACCCTCACCACTCTCCACCGCGAACACGAGTCCGAGGTGAAGGAGTTGCTTGGTATCCCCGAAGGCGTGGACACCATGGCCCTCATCCCGGTGGGCTGGCCCGAAGGGAAATTCGGGCCGCCTGCGCGGCTACCCGCCGAGCAGGCTACCTACTGGGATCGCTGGGGCGATGTCAGGAGCCGCTAGGAGGTCAAACAGGGGGGCAACATGAGACCCAGGAAGCCCTCGGGCCGCACCCCTGACATGTTCCAGCAGGCCGTCCGCCAGCGCGCCGAACAGGAGGCGCCCCTGGCCGCCCGGATGCGCCCCCGCACCTTCGAGGAGTTCGTAGGGCAGGAGCACCTAGTGGGAGAGGGCCGCATCCTCCGCCGGGTCATCGAGGCCGACCAGCTTCCCTCGATCATCTTCTGGGGCCCGCCCGGCACCGGCAAGACCACCCTGGCCCGCATCATCGCTTCAGTCACACAGGCGGTGTTCTCGCCCGTCTCCGCCGTCTCCGCGGGCGTGGCCGACCTGCGGCGCATCGTGGCCGAGGCTCAGGAGCGCCGCGCCCTGGAGGACCACCGTACCATCCTGTTCATCGATGAGATCCACCGCTTTAACAAGGCCCAGCAGGACGCCGTCCTCCCCTACGTCGAGGACGGCACCGTCACGCTGGTCGGCGCCACCACCGAGAACCCCTCCTTCGAGGTCATCGGGCCGCTGCTGTCGCGCTGCCGCGTGTTCACCCTCAACGCCCTCACCCCGGAGGAGGTAGAGGTCATCGTTCGCCGCGCCCTCGCCGACAAGGAGCGCGGGTTGGGCCGCGAGAAGCTTCGCGTGGACGACGACGTCATTCCCGGCCTGGCCACAGCCGTGGGCGGCGACGCCCGCATCGCCCTCAACGCCCTGGAGATGGCCGTCTCCGCCGCCCGGCCCGACGCGAAGGGCCTCCGCCACATCACGCTGACACTCATCGAGGAGGCCCTTCAGCACCGCACCTACCTCTACGACCGCGCCGGCGAGGCCCACTACGATACCATCTCCGCCTTCATCAAGTCGCTCCGCGGCTCCGACCCCGACGCCGCCCTCTACTGGCTGGCCCGCATGATCGAGTCAGGCGAGGACCCGCTGTTCATCGTGCGGCGGATGGTCATCCTGGCAGCGGAGGACATCGGCCTGGCCGACCCCCAGGCGCTGGTGGTGGCCACGGCCTGCCAGCAGGCTGTCCACTTCGTCGGCATGCCGGAGGGGTTCCTGCCCATGGCCGAGTGCACCATCTACCTGGCCACTGCCCCCAAGAGCAACAGCGCCCTCACTGCCTACCAGCGGGCCCTCCGCGACGTGCGGGAGACTCGGGAAGAGCCGGTGCCCCTGCACCTTCGCAACGCCGTCACCGGCCTGATGCGGGAGCTGGGCTACGGCAGGGGGTACAAGTACGCCCATGACTACGAGGGCCACCGCGTCGAGCAGGAGCACCTCCCGGAGCGACTGGCGGGGCGGCGGTACTACGAGCCGGGCGACCAGGGCTGGGAGGGCAAGATCCGCGAGGTGTACGAACGGCTGCGGAAGCAGTCCGGCGGCGACGTTTGATTGACCAGTTGTTTGTGAAAAAAGATCAGGTAGCAGATTCGGAAAGAGGGCGATCTGGTTGATTGATGTCGGCGGCGGCGGCTCGTAGGCTGCAGGTGAGGGCCGGGTATGAGGTTGTTAAGGTACCGGGTGCGCTTGGCAGGGGGATGGTAGCAGGGGAAGGGGGAAACTCCGAGAGGTTGGTGGCACTGCCATTCCTGACCAATGTGGTGCTTCCCACCTGCCCGCCCAGAGAGGAGATTTGGGTCAGGGGGACACCCCCTGAAACCCCCGGCCCGCTGCGCGGGGGCGGAATGCTCGGACGGGGAAGGCTGAGGGCAGAAGCCTGGGGGAAGGTCCCTCTGCACTCCCCGTTGGCCGGC
>JBAUEL010000047.1:0-4591 GCA_049678585.1 Dehalococcoidia bacterium | reverse complement strand
GGGAGGTGTACACGCTGGAGGAGATCCTGGCCTCGCCTTTGGTGGCGGAGCCGCTGACGCGGCTGATGTGCTCGCCTATCGGGGATGGGGCTGCTGCGGCCATCCTGGTGAACGAGGAGAAGGCGCGCCAGTACACGACGAAGCCGGTGTGGGTGCGAGGGACAGCCCTGGGGTCGGGCAAGGACGGAAGGGAGGGTCAGCCGGGCATCACGGAGCGGGTGGCCACGAAGGCCTACGAGATGGCGGGGATCGGCGTGGAGAACGCTGACGTCATCGAGCTTCACGACGCCTCCGCGCCGGCCGAGGTCGTGCTCTACGAGGAGCTGGGGCTCTGCAAGCTCGGCGAGGGCGGCCGCCTCATCGAGGACGGCGTGACCGAACTCACCGGTAAGATCCCCGTGAACACCAGCGGTGGCCTGCTATCCAAGGGCCATCCCATCGGCGCCACCGGCGTCGCCCAGATCTACGAGATCTTCTCCCAGCTCCGCGGCGAGGCCGGCGACCGCCAGGTGCAGGGGGCCAAGGTGGGGGTCACCGAGAACGGCGGCGGCATGGTGCGCGGGGAGGCCGCGGCCGTCGCCGTGCACGTGCTCACCGTGTCGGGGCGCTGCCGCTCGAAGACAAATCGGGGGCCCGGCCGCTGCGGTCGGGCCCTTAGTCCAGGTGCTCCTGGAAGAGCCGCGCCTCGATGCCGTTGCGCTGAGCGATGTCCCGGAAGAGGTAGGCGCTGGGCCTGGGGATGCGGCGCAGGGTGCCCGGCTCCATGGCCACGATGCCGAACTTCTGGGCGAAGCCCTCGGCCCACTCGAAGTTGTCCACGAAGGTCCACTGGAGGTAGCCGCGGACGTCGGCGCCGTCGCTGATGGCCCGGTGCACCTCCCGCAGGTAGCGGAGCAGGTAGCGGCAGCGCTGCTCGTCGTCCAGGGTGGAGATGCCGTTCTCGGTGACGTGGATGGGCCGGCCGTACCTGGCCAGCCGGATGAGCTGGTGGTAGAAGCCTTCGGGATAGACTTCCCAGCCCATCGCGGTGACCTCAGCGCCCTCCGGCGGAGGGGCAAACGTGCCGGGGGGCTCCTGTCCTTCTGCGGAGACCAGCGTCCTGGTGTAGTGGTTCAGGCCGATGATGTCCCAGGCGCCTTTCAGTTCCGGGGCCTCTTCGCCCTGGCCCATCGGCGGCAGGATCACCCCCTGCTCGATCCCGGCCAGATAGAACTCGTTGAAGAGGTTGTCGATGGCCTGGGCGGCCTGGCGGTCGTTCTCAGAGGCAGGGTCGAGGGGCTCGAAGTGGGGCATCTGCTTGACGGGCCCGATGCGAGGGTTGTGGGTGGTGGCCTCGTGGATGGCCTGATACATGCGGCCATGGGCGAGCAGGAGATGTCGCGCGGCCAGCAGCGCCTTGGCGAAATCCCGCTCGCAGGGCGGGTGGAGACCCATGATGTAGCTCTCGGCGGCAACCACCATGGGCTCGTTGATGGTGAGCCAGATGGGGACCAGGTCGCCCAGCTCCCGGGCCATGAATGCGGCGTAGCGGGCGATGAGGTCGACGGACTCGGGCAGGAGCCAGCCGCCTCGCTTCTGGAACCAGACGGGGTTGGTGAAGTGGTGGAGGGTTACCAAGGGGGTCAGGCCGTTGCGGCGCATGGACTCCAGGACGCGGCGGTAGTGGTCGACCTCGGTGGTGTCCCAGCGTCCCTCCTCGGGCTCGATGCGGCTCCACTCGATGGAGATGCGGTGGGCGTTGTGGCCCAGCTCTCGGGCCAGGGCGAAGTCTTCCTCGAAGCGGTTGTAGTGGTCGCAGGCGAGGCCGGAGACGCTGCCGTCGCGGATGTGGCCTCCCTCCTGCTCCCAGGCCCACCAGTGGTTGTTGGTGTTGTTTCCCTCCACCTGGTGGGCAGCCGTCGCGCATCCCCAGAGGAAGCCCGGCGGGAAGGTGATGTCCTGGAATTGGGTCATGGTGAATCTCCTTGAGGGCTAGCGGTCGGTTCCTGTGTTCAGCGCGCTGCGAGGATCGCGCCCGCAGCGGCTGCTCCGCCTACCATGGCTCCGGCGATGCCGTGGCCGAAGATAGTATTGGCGCCCGCCAGGTAGAGGCCGGGGATCTCCGTCTGCATGGCGAAGCGCTTGTCCCTGTACTGGTCCGGGGTGTGCTCGAGGCCGTAGCTGGTGCCGCCGGTGGAGAGGGTGAAGCGCTCCTGGGTCAGCGGGGTGGCCGACTCTATCCACTCGACGTTGCGGATGAGGCCGGGCATCTTCTCCTCGATGTGGTGGAGCAGGCGCTCCTCCAGGTCCTTCTTGACCGTCGTGTAGTCGAGGGTGTGGCGGTAGCGGCCGCCCTCGCCGGGTGGCTTCTCCGCGCCCCACGCCTCGGGCTGTGCGGGGGCTAGGGTTATGAGCTGGAGGTTGGTGTAGCCCTCGGGGGCGATGTTGCGGCTCTGGGGGTCCTTGAGCGAGGCGAGGGAGATGAACACTGCGGGCTTCTCGGGGATGCGCCCCTCGTAGCAGGCCTGGTAGTCCTCCTCCAGGGTGTATTCCATGAGACCGTAGTTGCTGTTAGGCAGGCCCAGCTCGGCGGGGTCCACCTTCATGGCCAGGTAGGTCATGAAAAGCGGGAGGGCCATCCTTGACTCACGGACCCGCTGGGCCAGCTCCGGGCTGAGGTGCTTCTCGCCGACCATCTCCAGGTAAGTCCGCTTAGCATCGGCATTGGAGACGACGACGGGGGCTCGCAGCTCACCCCCCTTGGCCAGCTCGACGCCGACGGCCCTTCCTCCCTCCAGCAGGATGCGCTGGACGCGAGAGCGCAGTCGCACCTCGCCGCCGTGCCCCTCGATGAAGCGCACCAGGGCATCGACCAGGGAGCGGCCGCCGCCCCGCGGGAAGTAGGCGCCGCGCAGATAGTGGTTCGTGAGGAGGGCGTGAACGGCGGCGCTGGCCCGCGAGGGGGGCACCGCATAGGTCCCGTTAAGGGCCGCCAGCACGTGGCGCAGGCGAACGCTGCATTCCAGGCTGTCGAAGACCTCGCCCAGGGTGCACTGGTCCCAGGGCTTGCGCACGAGGCGCTCCACCTGGGCCCGCTGCTCGGGCGGCGGCCCGAAGGGGCCGGCGGAGAGCTGTTGCAGGACCTCGATGTAGCGGTCGATGGCTCGGGTCTCCCCGGGAAAAGCCTCGTGCAGCCTCTCGCGGTAGCGGTCCCAGCCCACGGGCACCCGGAACCGCAGATCCGGGAAGATTAGCGTGTCGAAGCCGTCGGGATCCATGGGGAGCCACTCGATCTCGTCGGCGATGCCGATCTGGCGGAGCACCGAGGGGATGGTGCCGTCGGGGCCGCAGTCGCCCAGATAGTGAACCCCCACGTCGAAGTCGAACATCTTCTTGCGGCGGAAGGTCTGGGCGTTGCCTCCCGGGAAGAAGTGCGCCTCAAGGACCAGGGGACGGAGGCCGTTCTTGGCCAGCAGGGCGGCGGAGGTCAGGCCTCCTATGCCGGAACCGATCACGATGACGTCGAAGGATGCTTGCATGGGCGATCAACCTCCCTTCGGAATGGCAGGACAGCGCGAGGCTGGGGGGCTGTGGGTGTTTGCGTCCGGCGGGCGGCGCCAGACGGCCACGGTGGTATCGGCGAGGGCGGGCAGGAGGCGGGCCAGGCGGTCTGCTGCCCTCCAGACCGCCGTCGCCACAGGCAGGGGCAGGGCGTGCAGGAGCGCTCGCCAGGCCCCCACAGCTTGCAGCAGCGAGACCCCGTAGATTTGGGTGAGCTTCATCAGGCGGCCGTCGCCCAGCGAGGTGAGGAGCCCGTAGCTGCCCCTGAAGGTGTGGTCCTGGGGGATGCGCCAGTAGGGCCGTGCCGGCCGCGAGGGCAGGCCCAGCCGCCCGCCCAGGCGATGGGCAGCCCGGCCCAGCCGACAGGCCAGGCTTTCGTAGTTGGCCAGGGCGACGATGAGGCGGCCGCCGGGTGCCAACACCCGGGCGGCCTCGCGCAGGAAGGCGGGTGGGTCCGTGAAGTGGTCGAGGGAGCCCTGGCAGAGGACAAGGTCAAAGGAGGCCTCTTTGAAGGGGAGGGTTTCCGCGAGGCTCCGCACCAGCGGCACGGAGGCTCGGACCTCAGGCCACATGTACTGGCCCAGGCGAAGCATGAAGTCGGAGGCGTCCACGCCCCAGGATTCCCAGCCTTCTCGCCGCAGGCGGGCGAGCTGGGTTCCGGTACCGCAGGCCACGTCCAGGACCCGGGGCGGCTTAGCGGCACTGCCCCGGGCGGGCCCGGCGGACCGGAGGACGGTCCGCTCCACCCGGCGCAGATGCCAGAGGGCGTCGCGGCCGCCGGGGGGAAGGAATTGCTCCAGGGTGTAGTGAAGGTCCGGTGCGGGGCGCTCCATAGTTCGCTCGGCGAGGCAGGCAGGTGTTGCAACCGTCGGGTGGTCCCACCCTACCTCCGGCGGGCTGGCTTGGCAAGCCCTGCTGGAGACGGCGGGATAAAGAGCCTGTTGCAGAAGTCAGGTGGTTCTGCCCACCCGCCCGCCCTGGGGACATATTTGGAATCTGGGGGACACCCCCAGACCCCCCGACAGGGGGCGGAGCCCCCTGTACCCCCGAC
>JBAUEL010000046.1:0-12807 GCA_049678585.1 Dehalococcoidia bacterium | reverse complement strand
GGGATGGCTCAGGCCACAGGGGTGCCGCTGGCCATCGGCGCCCTGCTCCTGGGCGGCGGCTCCATCTATGACAAGGGGGTGCTGCCGCCGGAGGCCTGCGTGGACCCGGATGAGTTCTTCCGCGAACTGGGCAGCAGCCTAGGCCAGTTCTTCGGCCGGGCCCTGACCTTCGACGAGATGATAGAGGTGAGGGAAACGGAGGTGGGGTAGAAATCAGGGGAACAACATGGCAGTACAACCGGCACTCGCGATAATCGGCGGCAGGTTTTTCGACGGCACGGGCGCGCCAGCGCTCGAGCCCGCGAGCATCGTGATCGAGGGAGGCCGCATCAGCGCCGTTGGCCCCGCCGCTCGGCTGCCCGTTGGCGCCCTATCGTGCCGGGGCTGTGGAAGCCTGTGCTCTCCACATTCCCAGCATTCTTCCCCTCAGTTGTGAACGGCGCCGAGCACTGTCACTTTCGCTGACGCCCAACAGTCGGGTGATAGAGCACAGAGCCCATAGCATTCGGCCCGGCTGGCGGCACTTACATCTGGCGCTGAGCAGCACTATGATGTGCACGGCCTCCAGGAAGGCACGGGGGTCATCGGCTGGATGGGTATTGACTACTCGGTGGAAGGGGTCTAAAAGGGGGCGGAAGGCGTCTCGCAGGCCACCCTAGTAGGATAGGGAGGAACGCTCGAGGGAGCAGGCGACAGCAAGGAGGTGCAGCATGGAGCGCTCAAGCTACTGGCGGCGGTTGCAGAAGGCGCGGATGTCGCGCAGGGCACTGCTCAAGGCCGCAGGGATAGCGACCGCGGGTGCAGCCGGCACTGCCCTCGCCGGCTGCGGCGAGGAAGAGGAGGGGGCTCCCGGCGAAGGAACCCCCACCCCTGAGGAAGCCGATGAGGCCTTCTTGACGCCCACGGGCGAGGAGGGGACGCCGCAGTACGGGGGGCATCTGGTCGGCGGGACTACGACCATCTTTGGCGGTCTTGACCCCCAGCTCTGCGTCGATTGCTTCTCCTGGGGGCAGAAGATCCACGGCTATCTGTACAGCGTCGACCTCCGTGACCAGAGCTTCGACGCCCAGATGGCGGAAAGCATGGAGCGGATCGACGACGTCACCTACATCTGGAAGCTCAGGCCCGGCATCAAGTTCCACGACGTAGACCCCACGTTTGGACGCGAGGTCACCGCCGAGGACGTCGTGTACAGCATGGAGCGGCGCAGGGACGAGCCGACCTCCCAGAACGACAAGCAACTCCTCAGGGACTACACCGACAGCTTCGAGGCCACCGACAAATACACGTTCCGGTTTGTGACCACAAGGCCCTATTCCCCGACCTTCGACGAGATCGGCAACCCCAGCTACGCCATCATCCCGAGGGAGGCGATAGAGAAGTGGGGCGACCTGATGCAGAACGCCGTCGGCTGCGGCGCCTACATCCTCGAGGACTTCGTCAGGGGCGAGCGGGTCAAGTTTGTCAAGAACCCCGACTTCTACATGGAGGGCCTGCCGTATCTCGACTCCCGCGAAACGCTCATCATCCCCGACGGATCCACCCTTGACCAGGCCTTCCTCACCGGAAAACTTGACGGCCACGTCGCCACTGGCTCGCCCTTGCAGAAGCTGAAGGTGGATGATTGGAAGAAGATCGAGGGGATCTACATCCGCACAGGCGCCAATTACTGGCGCCGTACGTTCATGCTCAAGGTGGACAAGCCCCCCTTCGACGACATACGGGTCCGGAAGGCCATTGACCGGGCCCTGGACCGCCAGGACTTCATCGACAAGATGGCCTTCGGCGAGGGCAACATCGCCGGCCCCATCGTGCCGGACCTGAAGCCCTGGTCACTGCCCCAGGACGAGGTGGACGAGTTCTACAAGTTCGACCCTCAAGAGGCCAGGCAGCTCCTCGCCGCCGCCGGCTACGAGGACGGGCTGGACGTAGAACTGACCGTCATGAACACGGCCGACCTGAGCAAGTACGGCGAGATCGCGAAGGAGCATCTGGCGAAGGTCGGCATCAACTGCAAACTCGTGCTCCAGGAGCTCGGCGTGTACCTGGCCCAGACCCTCTACGCCGGCAACTTCGAGATGACCTGCTACTACAATCTGCCCTATGTCGAGCCGGACAGGCCGCTCTGCCAGTGGTTCAGCAAGGGTCAGGCCGGCTTCTCGTTCTCCGGCTACAACAACCCGGAGGCGGATGAGTGGGTGTGGAAGGAGCGAGAGGAGTTCGACCCGGAGAAGCGACTGGAGATCATTCATGAGGCGCAGCGGTTCTTCATGACGGAGCACGGCCCTGAGATCAGCACCCACACCGACCGGGGCTACGGGGCCTACTGGGACTGGCTGCACGGGGTAGACGAAAACTCAGGTAGAGGGACCTTCCTCGGCCTAGGCGTCCACGACTGGCTGACGGAGCGACGCTAGGCAGGAGCCAGTGAGGCACTCCTGGCGCAGGGACCTCTGGCTCTGTGGGGGGTGCCGCTGTCGCCTGCCGCGCAGGCTCCGCGAAGAGAGGAGTGAAGTCGCCGCTGGGCTTTGAGTTTATCGTTGGCATAGCGAAACTGGAGGGTTCTATCCGCTCGCCTTCCTAGCGGTACAGGCTGTGCAACAGTACATTATTCGCCGCCTCATCTATCTTGTCCCCGTCGTCATCGGTGTCTCCCTTATCACCTTCACCCTCATGCGCGTGATGCCGGGCGATGTCGCCGTGGTAGCCCTCGGCACGAACGCCACCGAAGAATCCCTGGCCGAGTTCCGCCACGCCTATGGCCTCGACAAGCCCAAGTTCGACTGGCGTCCCCCCTTCGGCCAGTACGGGGAATGGATGGGCGGGTTCTTGAAGGGGGACTTCGGCAAGTCTTACTTCCACCGGACGCCCGTCAGGGACGAGCTGGCCAATCGCCTGCCGGTCACCATGCAACTGGCGATCATGTCGTTGTTCATCACGCTCATACCTGCCATCCCAATGGGGGTCATCGCTGCTCTGCGTCCCAATAGCCCCATCGACCTGGTTACGCGTACCGGCGCCGTGCTTGGCTTGTCCATACCTTCATTCTGGTTGGGAACCCTTTTCATCCTGCTGCCTGCCATCTGGTTCAACTGGACTCCCCCGTTTGGCAGGGTCTCCTTCCTGGATGACCCGGTCAAGAACCTGCAGCAGTTCACCTTGCCTGCCCTCGCCATGAGCATACCGTCGATGGCGGGGATCGTGCGTCTGGTGCGTTCGTCGGTGCTGGAGGTGCTGCGTCAGGACTACGTTCGTACCGCCCGATCCAAGGGCCTCCGCGAAACGATCGTGATCTCGAGACATGTCCTCAAGAACGGACTCATACCGGTGGTCACTGTCATCGGGATGGCCCTGGGGGCGTTGCTGGGGGGAGCAGTCATCATCGAGTCGATCTTCGCCCTGCCGGGGGTTGGCCTTTTCGCCCTCCAGGCCATCCTGGGACGGGATTACCTGGCGGTGCAGTCGCTGGTGATGCTGGGGGCACTCCTCGTAGTAGTCATGAATCTTGTCACCGACATATCGTACGTCTGGTTTGATCCGCGGATCCGCTACACCTAGCCAAGTAGGTGATTGAGTGACCACCGCCGCACATACGATTGATGACTGGGCCGAGAGGCCGGCTTCAAGGCCGGCTGCCATAGAGTTCCTCAGGGCCCTGCGTCACCATCCGCTCGGCATGTTCGGCCTCATCGGCGTCGTGGTCTTGCTGGTGACCGCAGCCTTTGCGCCCTGGATCGCACCGTACAGCGCCAGCAGCCAGGACTTCGCCCTCCTCGACGGCCCGTCCTGGGCCCACCCCTTCGGCACCGACGGCCTTGGCCGCGATATCCTCAGCCGTGTCATTCACGCCGCCAGGGTGGAGTTGACAGTTAGCCTTACCTCAGTGTTTATCGGTGTAGCCCTGGCGACCGTGGTAGGCCTGGTCTCCGCCTACTTGGGAGGTGCCACCGACACCTTCATCCAGCGCATTAACGATGCATTCCTTGCCTTCCCTGGTCTGATTCTGCTTATCATCATCGCGGCCGTTCTCGGTCCCTCTCCCAGGACCCTGATCATAGCGCTCGTCATAGGCATGATCCCCGGCAATGCAAGGATCATCCGTGGCGCAGTCCTCTCGGAGAAGAACAACGTCTACGTGGAGGCAGCACGAGTGATCGGTTGCTCGCAGCTAAGGATCATGTTTCGCCACGTACTCCCACAAATCGTGGCGTTGGTCATCGTCATCATAAGCATCGCAATCCCCATAATCGCCCTTCTCGGGGCGGCGCTGAGCTTCCTGGGGCTGGGCCTGCCGCCGCCCACTCCCTCCTGGGGTGGCGACCTCAGCGGGGACGCCCGCGCGTACTTCGAGCACGCACCCTGGATGGCTATCTTCCCCGGAGCCGCCATTAGCCTGACCGTCCTCTCCTTCAACCTGTTGGGCGATGCCATGAGGGACATCTTCGATCCCCGGCTGCGCGGAACGACGCGGTAGGACGCCGCCTGTCCGTTCAGGCTCGCCGTGGCCCCTGCGGGAAGCGGGAAGCGAGCAGCGCAGCACAGCTTGACGCGCCAGTCTCGCCCGCCCATAATCCACCCGACGGCGGTGGCAGATTGTCTGACGGCAGGGATGCGACGCCACAGGATCCGGTACGTGGCGATATCCATTGGGGTCATCATCTTAATGATGACTGGCTTTGCCATCGCCCTCTACCTGGCTGGCGACGCCGAGCAAGAGAGCGCAACGGCTGCCGTCCTGGGCACAGGCATGGAGCCGGGACGCGATTTGCTCACCCTTCTGCCCTCCGCCACTCCATCGCCACGACCGTTCCTCCTCACCGCCAGCCCCACTCCAGAGGCCGCCCCGAGCGCGGCCAGCCCGCCACCGGTGCCGATACCGACGCAGGCCCCTTCGGCGTGCCCTGCCGCCGACCCGCCCCCTCAGCCAGCGCCACCGCAACCGCCGCCCGCGGGCTGGACGGACTACGAATTCGCTGCTCGCGTCCTGACCCTGGTCAACAGCGAGCGCACCGCCCGCGGCCTGGCACCCCTTGAGGTGGACCCCTCCCTGGCGAGGGCGGCTCAGGCCTACGCCCGTCTCCTCATGGATACCGACTCCTTCGGTCACGAAGGTCCCGACGGCTCGACCGTCGCCAGCCGCATCTACGGCGCTGGCTTCCCCGGTCCGACCCACCTGGCGGAGACTCTCTGGTTGGGGGTCGGCCTCCTCCCCCCGGAGCAGGTGGTAAGCGCCTGGCTAGCTAGCGAGCCTCACCGACAGCATATCCTCAGTCCCGTCTTCCGCCTGGCCGGTATAGGCTGTCACTTCCGGCTGGCCGAAGGGTTGCACGCCCGCTGCGTGCTTGACCTCGCCGGCGGCTGAGGGATACTGAGCGCACCACCTGGAGCGCAAACCGCTTCGCTTCCTTAGTAGCGTCCCTGGAGCGCCGCGCGCATGCAGCTCCAGACCGGAACGGAAGCCGCTCGACAACGGCTCCGGCATCTGGTCAGCCAGGTCCCAGGTGATCGGGGGTTCCCGATTATCCCATCCGTTCAGCGTGTCAGAGGTTTTGGCACCCCAGAGAGCCATCGAGATGAACAGCCAGGCCGTTTCGGCGGGGACAGCCCTCGACTGTGGGATGGGTATAGCATATGCTACGAGGGCTTGGCAGAAATCGGAGGACCTGCGATATGGCTGGTGGAGGGCGTGGGTTCTATCTTCTCGTAGCGGCGGCTCTTGTGCTGCTGGCCGCTGCAAACGCGGCTATGCGACCCGGAGGGCTATGGGACGGCAGCAGCGTTCTCGGCTCCAGCGACCTCAACACCGAGATGGAGCGGGCCGCGGCTGCGGAGGGGCTCGACGAGCAAGCTGCGGTCACTCGAAGGCCGGACGGGAAAATCGAGCAGGTGGGAGCGAGGCTCCATGGCGAGGTCCGGCCGGAGGAGTTGACATGCGCGGTGGAGGCTCAGGTCGGCCCGGGGATGTCCTTCTCGCCAGAGATGCCGAGGGTGCTCCAGCTATCGCTGCTAGAGGGGTACCAGATCCTCTCTTACTACGGGAACCCCTACACCGCCGATATGGGCATCCTGGGCGAGTTAGAGCCGGAGGCGCTGGTACAAGAGCTGAAAGGCCACGCCCAATTGTACGACTCCCTGAACGGCCCTCGTGGTGTGCAGGCGGCCCTCCATCTCGTGTACGCTACCGCTCAACCGGATCCCGGCCCTGAGGGGCTCTATCTGCTGTACGTAGACGAGGAGACACTCTGGGACTACATCGACCTGGCCCGCGAGAACGGCTTGCTTATCTTTCTGGACCTTCAGATCGGGCGCAGCGATGCAGAGAGCGAACTGGCGAAGATCCTCCCCTACCTAGAACAGCCGCATGTCCATGCCGCCCTCGACCCGGAGTTCGCCATGCGGGAGGGTGAGGTACCGGGAGAGAGCATCGGCTCCCTCGACGCCGCCGACGTCAATGCCGCTCAGGCCCTGATCCAGGGTTTTCTGGAGAAGCGTGACCTGCCGGACAAGGTCCTCATCGTCCATCAGTTCACCCGGGATATGCTCACCAACCCAGAACTCATCGAGGACTACCCGCGGGTGAGGCTAGTCATCGACATGGACGGATTCGGGCCCTCCGAGATCAAGCGCGTGAAGTACGGCTGGTATGCCGCCCCCGCTGAGTACTCCGGGTTCAAGCTCTTCTTCCGCTATGATACTGACCTGATGAGCGAGCAAGAGGTGCTGGCGTTGGAGCCGGACGTGATCATTTACCAGTGACGGTCGGGCCGGGGCGGCGCGGAGAGGGGATCGGGAGGAGAACGGGATGGGAAATCGGGTGCGTCGAACGGGAAGCCCGATCCTTGCCCTGCTAGTCGCGGCGCTCCTCGCCTGCTGTGGAGGCGAGGCCTCCCCACCAGCCGCCAGACCCCTGGCATCCCCAATTGCTACCCTTGGGCCGGTTCAGGGAGCATCGCTGACCCCTGAGGTGGCACCAAGCCTGAGTTCCGAGGAGCTTACAAGGTACCAGGCGAATGAGCTCGGTCAGGTCCTGATTCTCGAGTACCATGCCATCGACGACAGCGGTGGCGAATTTGCGCGCAGCGCCGAGCAGTTTCGCGCTGATCTGGCGTGGCTCTACGAGCACGACTTCTACGTCATTCCAATTCGCGACTACCTGACCAACGAGATCAAGGCGCCGGCCGGTAAGCGGCCGGCCGTGCTGACGTTCGACGACGGGGTAGTGAGCCAGTTCCGCTATATCCTAGATGCAAGCGGAGAGAAGACGATCGATCCGGAGAGCGCCGTTGGCATCCTCGAGAGGTTTTTCAGCGAGCATCCCGACTTTGGCCGAGGCGGCCTGTTCTCGATCCTGCCGCTGGCCCCATTCGCCTGGCCGGACGCCCCCGACCAGCTCGAGTACGCTCAGGAAAAGCTTCAGTGGCTGCTCGATCATGGGTATGAGATCGGCAATCATACCCTGGGCCATGCCAACCTGGGCGAGCTATCGGCCGAGGAGGTGATGAAGGAGCTCGCGGAGGCGGTTGAGAAGATCCACGAATACGTCCCTAAGGCACCAGTCGAGGTGATCGCCGTGCCGTTCGGGGTCTACCCGGCTGAGGAGGCGCTGCTACACGGTTTCGACTACGGCGGGAAGCGCTACGATTTCTACGGCGCGCTAATGATCGGCGCGAACCCCGCGCCGTCGCCGGCTGAGGTCAACTTCGAGCCCTTCCGGACGCCACGGATTCAGGCCAACGACGAGGAGCTTGGCAGGTGGTTTCGTTATGTCGAGGAAAACCCCGGCCTTATCTACGTCAGCGATGGCAACCCTGATACGGTGACGATCCCTGAGGAGCTCCGCTGAGAACGTGCGGGAACCCTCTCATCGACTACCGAGAGAGCGTCTAAGCTGCCTCAGAGCGCACTACCGGGACGAGACTATGCTTCGGGGGCCAGGCAGTTGGCGAACGGCCTCTTCCATTTGCTGGTCGTATTCCCACGGGAAATCCGCCACGAAGAACCCATGGACTACTCCTGCCAAGCGGACGTGGCTGGCAAGGCCAATCCAGCGGGTCATCTTCATCTGATACTTCTTTACCGGACAGTACATTCCCAGGCGCTCGACCAATTCTTTAGGGGGCGTCGCGCAAGCCGCGATGAACGTAATGCCGGTATCCATATCGGGGAATAGCATGGTGAAATCCTGCATCTGGCCATGCTTCAAAGCAAGGTTCCGCCGTTTCTGGACCCATTTGCCGAAACTGCTTCGCGCTTTCCCTCCCATGTCCAGCAGGGCACAAACCACACTTACGTAACCAAGGGCATGCTCCGACTCCATCTCATCTACCATCTGTCTTAGAGGACGAGGAATCATCTGGGAAGGCTTAGAAGCAGGTGTCTTTCTCTCGCCACTCAAGAAGGAGTAGTAGTCATCCATCCCGGTGGTATAGGTGAGTAGCGACAGTCTATCCATGCCAGATGCCAGCATGTCCCGGAAGTACAGACCTTCCGCCAGATAGTGCCCAAACCAGTCCAGTTCATCCCCTGCCTCAACCTTGCCATGCCTGTTGAGCTCAAGCCTGCGCGTTAGGTAGTGGACCAGTTGGCAAGGGAACTCCACTAGTTCACTGATAACGTTCAGGTCCAGAATGTTCACGGCCCAAGGCAAATCGCCGGGCTCGAAAATCCCGAGCTCCGCTACCTCATGCAGCACGGGCGAGAATGCGTCTAGGGAATCGAGCGTTACAGTCACCAAGAAGAATCTAGCGAAGCGCTGTTTGTCTATTCTGAGTTCGGTGTCATCAGGCAACTTGAAGATTGGTTCGGCCTCCTCATCGATATAACGCCGGGCGCGGAGTGCCTGGCTGTGAGCATCAGCTACCAGCTTCTTGAGGTCCTCCACCATTCTTACGGGAGCTCCTCTTCGCGCAGGCGGCGAGAATGTTCCAGCCTTGCATTCCAGCAGGAACAGCACGTTGTCAAACATGACCATCCCGTCAAGCTCGGTCTCTTGGTAGTCAGGGGGAGGCCGGTACCTCAACTTCTGATAGGTCTCGGCATGTCGCAGAGGATGGCTCAGAAGCCTTAGGGCCTGGCTCTCTAGGAAATCTGCCCTCGCCCTCTGATAGTGCTCCCACACGGACGCGCCTCTAGTCTGCCCATCGGCCGATTCTCGTATCATGAGACTCTCGACCGCTGGACGAAGGCCCCAAACTAGCATCCACGGAACGGGGCACAAGTACCGGCCGTCACTATGAAGCACCGGCCGAGTCTGAAGAGGATGACTTGGCGAGGGCATAGCGAAGTCAGAAGGGACATTGCCGAAGTCGAGCGACATTGTGTGGAGGAACGCGCGCGTTGTCCCCACATCCACTCCGGAGAATTCCGCAAGTTCAGTCTCCGTGAAGGCGTAAGTGTCCCCGAGAGCGAGGAACACCCAGGCGCCTATAGTATTGCGGATAGCCCGCATCATCTTCTTGTCGGACAGCGCTGCCAGAGGTGCAAGCACTTCCTCAGAGTATCGATCGTCCGCGCGGCCCGTCTTCGTGTAGCGCCGAACGTGCTGTCGCAGATGCTTCTCTTCAGACCGCGCGGTGTCGCGCCGCTGCATCATTCGCCGCTTCATCAACTGCTCGACCGCTTCAGCCAAGCGGATAGCATCGTCAATGCTGAAGCCGAGGTGTTCTTCCATCCAGCTCTGAAACGGACGAAGGAGTGCTTGGACGACGCTATTCAGGTGATGAGCATACCCGGGATTTCGCACCATCAACTCGTGAATAAGGGTGTGGAAACGCAGTTCCTCCTGCCTACTGGGAGGTTCCATGTTTTCGGCGCTGCCTGTCTCTGTTATCCAGTACCACACTGTCTCCTGGAAGATGCCTTTCACGCGCTCTTGAATGTCCTCTACCACGCGCCCGTCAATCAACCTGTTCTCAGAGGTGCGGAATGGCTTCTTGAGACACAACAGCGTAACGTACTCAACATATGCCTGGAGGCCCTCATGCGCGTACTCCTTGTAGGTCTCAGGGTCGGCGGAGAGGTTCATCAACGACAGGTTCGCAATGACGTCGAAGGAGTCGTATTCTTCGAGCAGTTTCTCCAACTCAGCGGCGTGTCGTTCTATGGAAACAGGCAACTCTTGTCGCATGTTGGCCATCGCCGCCAGAATCTCCTGATGTTCCTCCGGTGTCCTATGCGTGTTGAAGAACAGAAACCTCCCTTGCTGTTCCATTCGGAATCCCTTGCCCCGAATGACTCGGCGCCGTTTCTTCGGTGACATGTGAGCATCCTTCCGTCGAATAGTGTAACAACGCCGCACAGGATTGTCGATTGTCCCAGCTAGAGTTCTGGTGGGGTTTGGCTGTGCTACGGGGCTAGTAACCAGGACGCCTCCGATTGCGCCAGGAGATGGCGGAGGCGCTGCTGGTGGAGCTGTAAGCGCTGGCCCTGCAAGAGTCTGGCCGGCTAGGATTTGGGCCAGTGCCTGACTCAATTCCGGGCTGCCCCTACATATCTCACCGGATCACTTCAGGCGACCCAACACTGTGTCTTGACACTGCCTCTGTGGTCGACTACACATGGCAAGGGCAGCGGAAGTGGGGCGGAGGCGGTACGAGTTCCCTGGGCGTTGACGACGGCAGGGAGACGAGGAGGAGCAGCGATGATTTCGGACTCGGTGGTGCGGCGGCTGGAGGAGCAGGCCGTAACCATCCGCCGGCACGTGGTGGAGGTGACGGCAGAGCACCCGTGCCACATCGGTGGGGCGCTCTCCGCCGCGGACCTGGTGACGGCCCTTTACTTCCACGTCATGAGGATCGATCCAGCGGACCCCGGCCGTGGGGACCGTGATTACTTCATCCTGAGTAAGGGGCATGGGGTGCTGGCGCTGTACGCGGCGCTGGCGGAGCGGGGCTTCTTCCCGGTCGAGGCGCTCAAGGCCTTCGAGCAGGCGGGCAGCGTGCTGGCCGCACACCCTACGCTACACGTGCCGGGCGTGGAGGTCGCCACCGGTTCGCTGGGTCACGGGCTTCCTGTGGGGATGGGGATGGCCATTGCCTGCCGGGTCGAGGGCGTCCCGAACCGGGTCTTCGTGATGATGGGAGACGGGGAGATGCAGGAGGGATCGGTTTGGGAGGCGGCGCTGTCCGCGCCGCGGTTCGAGCTGGATAATCTGGTCGCCATCGTGGACCAGAACCGTTTCCAGGCGTTCGACGCGGTGGAGCGCATCGTGCCGGTGGAGCCGCTGGCCGACAAGTGGCGCAGCTTCCGCTGGAGCGTCATAGAGATCGACGGTAACGATATGCGGCAGGTGGTGGAGGCCCTGGAACGGCCGCCCGAGGCGGGGCGGCCGACGGCCATCATCGCGCAGACGGTGAAGGGCAAGGGTGTAGCCTGCCTGGAGAACAGCCCGCGGGCTCACTACACCGGGCTCACCCCGGAGGAGGGCGCGGAGGCGCTGCGGGCACTGGGGGTGGGGTCGTGAGCCTGTACGACGAGGTGAAGTCTTTCCCCGCCCTTATGCTCGAATTGGGGGAGGCGAACGCGGACCTGTTCGTGGTCAGCCAGGACATGGGGAAGGTCGGGCCGTTCGCCGAGAAGTTCCCGGAGCGGGCGATAGACGTTGGCATCACGGAGCAGAACCTGATCGGGGTGGCGGCGGGACTGGCCGCGCGCGGGAAGCTGCCATTCGTCTATGGCATGGCGCCCTTCATCACGATGCGCGCCTTTGAGCAGGTGCGGACGGACCTAGCGTATAACGAGAACAGTGTGAAGATCGTGGCCGTGTTCGGAGGGCTGGCGGGCGGCCCGTGGGGCAGCACCCACCACGCTATCGAGGACATCGCTCTGATGCGGGCGATCCCGGGGATGACCGTTCTCGTGCCCGCCGACCTTCACGAGACCGAGCGCGCCATCCGCGCCGCTGCGGAGCGCCCGGGCCCTGTCTACATCCGGATGGGAGGCTTCGTGCCGGTCCACGAGACGGACTACGAGTTCAGGATCGGGCGTGCGGTTCTGCTGCGGGAGGGGTCCGACGTCACAATCGTGGCCGCCGGCACGATGGTGCAGCCGGCTCTTGAGGCGCATGACCGGCTGAAGGCACGCGGCGTGCAAGCGCGCGTCCTGGACATGCACACGATCAAGCCCCTCGACGCGGCGGCTGTCCGCGAGGCGGCGGAGGAGACCGGCCGGATCGTCACCGCCGAGGAGCACAGCGTGATCGGCGGGCTGGGCACGGCGGTGGCCGAAGTGCTGGCGGAGGCCGGAGTCGGCAGGCTCGCGCGGGTGGGGGTGCAGGACACCTTCTGCACCGAGGTAGCAAGCTACCCGGAGCTGCTCGCTATCCACGGCCTGACCGGGGAGGGGATCGAGCGGGCAGTGCGCTCGCTGCTCGACGCCAGGCCGTCCTAGAACGGCGCGCCTGCACAGGGCACGTCTGAGACGCCACCTCAGATACAAGGTCGCGGAGAAGGCCACGCCGGCTGGTGAAGCAGGCCCTGCTCAGAGGCTCGGCGCTGCGTTGGCCTCGAGGTGGCGGCGCAGGGCCCGGTTGAACAGCTCGGGCCTCTCCCACTGCGGGGAATGGGCGGTCTCCGGTATGACCTCAACCTGGACGTTGGGGATGAGCTGCGCGAGCTTGCTCGAGCCCCGGATCAGCATGGGGGCATCCAGGTCGCCGTAGATGATGAGGGTCGGCGCGGCGATACGCGCGGCGCGGTCTGCGGTCCCCTCCCAAGATTCCAGCCCCCGCCAGGCGCCGATGAAGGCGTCAGGCGACATCTTGGAAAGGCGGACCTTCGTCTCCTCAAGGCGGTCGGCAGGCATGTGCGG
>JBAUEL010000045.1:0-5637 GCA_049678585.1 Dehalococcoidia bacterium | reverse complement strand
AGCCTTCCCCGTCCGAGCATTCCGCCCCCGCGCAGCGGGCGGGGGGTCTGGGGGGGTGTCCCCCCAGATTGAAACATTCAGGCCGCGAGCCGCCGCCGAAGGCGGCGTACGACGTGGCCGGGTCGGCGGCAGGCTTTTTCAGCACCCTCTAACATTCCGCTCGTGGTGAGCCTGTCGAACCACGAGCGGCCCACTTGGCTCTATCAGCACCCTGCTAGCGCAGTGCACCCTCCCATCGCAGCAGGGCCCCCTTCATCTCCAGGCCCCCACCGAAGCCCCCCAGACCCCCGTCCGAGGCCACCACTCGATGGCAGGGCACCAGCAGAGGCAGCGGGTTGGCACCCACCGCCTGCCCGACCGCGCGGGCCGCGCCCGGCCTCCCCACCCGCCGGGCGACCCAGGCATAGCTCCGCGTCTCGCCCCGGGGGATCTCCAGGAGGGCCCGCCACACCGCCTGCTGGAAGGGCGTGCCGCCCCGGAACCCTATGCGCCTCCCGATGTCCACGCCCCGCCCCTCGATGTAGCCACGAATCAGCTCCATCACCCCGGCGGCCTCTGATTCGCCGGCAGGCTCGCTAGCCCCGACCCGGCCCAGCTCCTCTAGCGCCTGCTCCCGTCGGCGCTTGGGCAGCGTGGTGGCGCAGATCCTGCCGTCCTCCAGGCCGACGCCTACCCACCCGAGATCGGTCTCACAGAGCACGTAGTTCACTGTTCCTCCTCGATCTAGGGCGCCTTCCGCCGCAGGATGCGGCTCAGGAGCCTGCCTCGCAGGTGCTTCCACGCCGACTCCATCTCTTCCCGCTCCTCCGCGCTCATCTCCTTGCGACCGAAGCGGCTGCGGACGTAGCCCTCGGCCAGAATGTCCGCCTCCCCAAGCTCCGGGGCCCGCTCTCGCAGGCTCCGGGCGAACTCGCGGGGCGTCTGGTGAGGAGCCGGGGGCAGCCTGGCCCAGGAGGCCAGGCGTATGGTCTGCTCCCAGAGCCGGGCGGGGTAGTCGAGGCCGGCCAGGCCTCGCTGCCAGGCCAGCCGCGCACCTCCCGCCCCGCCGACGAGCACCGCCGCCAGGCCCGCCAGCACGCCGAGGAGCACCCAGCGACCGCGGTCCGACCCCCCCGGCTCCATCGCGCCGCCGCCGGGGCCCATGTCGAGCATGGGGATGCCTGGGGCCGCAGGGATGTTCCCCAGCCCGGCCCCTCCGCCGGCCAGGTCCGACTCCTGCGGCCCCATCGGCAGGCTGCCGGGCCGCCAGATGAGGGGCTGCGACGGCGTCGGGTTGAAGTCGACCCATCCCAGGCGCGGGAAGAACACCTCCGGCCAGGCGAAGGCGCTCCGCTCCCGCACGCTGAACACGCTGGTGCCGGGCTCCCGGTCGATGTCCTCCAGGACGTAGCCCACGGCGACCCGGGCGGGGATGCCCACCGCCCGCAGCATCACCACCATCGCCGAGGCGTGGTAGTCGAAGTAGCCGCGGCGGGCCTCGAACAGAAAGTAGTCCACGGCGTCGCGACCCACCGGCGCCCCGGGCACGTCGTAGGCCACCGGATACGTGCGCAGGTACTCCTCGATGGCCCGGGCCTTATCGTAGGGATTTGCCGCGAAGCGGGTGAGGTCGGCTGCCAGGTCGCGCACGGAGGACGGCAGGTCCTCGGGTAGCGGCAGGTAGCGGCCTGTCACCCAGTCGGGGTAGTCGCTGCCGGCGGCGCGCAACTCTTCCTCCGTGGCGATGGAGACGCTGCCCACGGCCACGTAGCTGTCGCCCTCGCCCAGCTTCTCGCGAGGACGCAGGCCGATCACATCGCTCCCGTGCGGACCCACCTCGGCCTCCGCCCTCTGGTCCACGGCTAGGGGCTGGCCGATGCTGAAGATGACGTCCTCGTGGTCGATGACGTGCACCATGAGGACAGCCTCGTCCCTGAGGCGGCTGCCTTCGCCGGCGCCGCTGAGCTCCCCCTCGTCCAGGACCCGGTCATCGCGACCGCCCTGCGTCCAGCCCGCGGGCGTGTAGACCTCGTAGGCCTGGGCGCGCAGGTAGGGCAGGTGGATGCCCTCGAACTCGGCCTGGAGGACCACCCGGCCGCTGAGCTTGATGCTGCCCTGGAAGGGCAGAGTGGAGCCGAGGCGGTGGATGTTGATGGGCTTCTTGCTGCTCACGGACACGAACACCCGGCTCAGCCCCTCCACCCGCTCCACGATGGGCGCGGAGACGCGCTCCCACACCTCCGAGAAGGCCTCAGTGCTTCTGGCCAGCGGTACGGCCCAGGCCGCCCCCACCAGCACCAGGGAGACCCAGAAGGTGGCGTTGAGCACGGAGAGGCTCAGGAACTCCGGGTAGGGCGTGCCCTCGCGACGCCAGCCTTCGGCCTTCTGCACCAGGTGCATGCGCATCAACAGCATCACCGCGCCGAACAGGAAGAAGACGAAGGCGACGCTGAACTGGCCGGGCATGTAGCTGATGTTGATGAGCAGGGCGACGCCGCCGGGGATAAGCCCCAGCCAGGGGTTGTGCCAGCGGAAGATGCTCCAGGAAGAGGCGTAGGCCGCCAGCCAGGTCAAGCCTACCACCATAATGATGAAGGGCAGCGAATCGTTGCTGATGCCGCCGCCCAGGGCGGCCCCGAACCAGGCGTCCATCCGCTCCACCAGCGTCCCGAAGCGATCGCGAGCCCCTCCGCCGGGCACCACCGCCAGGATCTGGGCGAGAACACCCGCCGCCCCCACGAGCAGCGCGACCGGGTGGATCAACACCTCCGGCCAGCGCAGCCTCGACAGGCCCAGCCCCAGCAGCAGGCCCAGCAGGGCGATCGGGTAGAGGGATGGCATCTCCTCGACCCAGTGGGCCCCACTGATGGAGCTCACCACGCTCAGGAAGACCACCAGGACGATGGCGAAGGTCAGCCAGTCCTCCCAGGAGAGGAGCACGCGGAGGCCGGTCGGCTCGCGCGGGGGCTCCTCAGGCTCCAGGAAGGGCCTCCGTGGGGGACCGAACAGCTCGCCCCAGCTCGCCTCTCTCACCGCATCCCCCTCGAACCGGCGCTGACCGGGGCCTCCACGCCCCCGGCCAGGGCGCTCATCAGGTCGTCGGAGCGCTTCACCAGGTAGGTGTAAACATCGCTGGCGGCCAGGGTGCCGAACACCAGCAGGGAGTCGGCGGCCTCATCGAACGTGCTGGGCTCCAGCAGGATGACCGCCAGCTTGGCCCCCCGCCCGGCCAGGGCGCCCAGCGCGGCCACCCAGGCCTCGTCCGTAGAGGGCGTGATCACCACCACGGTGGTGTGGCGGCCGAAGCGCCGTCCCTCCGCGTTGATGAGATCCTCCAGGGGCACGTCCCCCTCGGCCCGCGCCAGGGCCAGCGCCTCCAGGATGCGGGTGTAGTGCTGCACACCTCGCTCCGCCTCCTCCAGGTCCAGGCGCGAGCCGTAGGCCATGTAACCCACGGACCGGTTGGCCATCAGGAAGAAGCGGACCACCGAGGCGGCGATGCGCACCCCGTACTCCTCCGTGCTGTCGTCCCCCTCGCCCGCGTGCACGCCCTCCTGGAGGTCCAGGATGACCCAGATGTCGCTGGCGGGGTCCAGCTCGAAGAGCTTGACCATGATCTCGCCGGTACGAGCGGTGCTGGGCCAGTGGATCCGGTTGAAGCTGTCCCCGTACTCGTAGGGCCGGATGCCCGAGGCGTTGGGGGTCACGTAGTGCGTGCGACGCCGGAAGCGCCCCTCGCCGGGCAGGTTGGCCGGCGGGACGTAGAAGTTGGGCAGCTCCACCGCCCGCGGATACACCAGCACGCTCTGCCGCCGCCCGAAGCGACGGCGGTGCCGGAAGAGCCCGAAGGGGTCGCCAGCGATGACGGTGACGGGCCCCACCCAGAACAGCCCGCGACGGGCGCAGGGCGTGGCTATCCTCCATCTCCGCCGCCGGCGGGGGCCCAGGGCCAGCACCCGCCTCGCCCGGTGCCCCGCCAGCTCCGATGGGTCGTCCACCTCCAGCCACAGCTTGTTGAACCAGCTCCGGTTCTCCACGGTGATGCGCTCCTCGAATAGCTGCCCCGCCTGAAGGCGGTCCATGTGGCGCTCGACGGTTACCTCCAGCCCCCGCAGGTTCCAGCGCGACCACACGTAGGCCAGGGGCACCCCGATGAGGATCACGTAGGCCAGCCGCGACACCAGCCAGAAACCCGTGGAGAAGGCCACGACGAGCGAGACGAAGAAGACGATGGTCACCGCCGTAAGGGAGCGGTGCTCCACGAAGAGGAAGCGGTAGAGTCGGAGCAGGCGGCGCATGATCGGGAACAGAAAGCAGCTCTATCGCGAGTAGCCACGCGCCCGGGCGCCCGGCACGGGCACGCGCTGGAGGCAGCCTTCCACGACCTCGGACGCGCTGATCGCCTTCACCCGCGCCGACGGGCTGACGATGAGCCGGTGCCCCAGCGCCGGGTACGCCAGCTCCTTCACGTCGTCGGGCATGACGAAGTCGCGCCCATCCAGCAGGGCGCGCGCCTGACAGGTGCGGAAGAGCGCCAGCGAGCCCGGGGGCGACGCCCCCAGATAGACCGCCTCGTGCTTCCGCGTTGTGTCCACCACCCCCACGATGTACTGCTTGATGAGGGGGTCCACGTATATCTCCTTCACCGCCCGCTGGACGCTCTGGATCTCGTGAGAGTCGGTGACCTGCCCCAGTTCCTCGATGGGGTGCATTACCTGCTGCCTGTCCATGATGAGCACCTCATCGGTATGCGAGGGGTAGCCCAGGCGGATGCGCAGGAGGAAGCGGTCCAGCTCCGCCTCCGGCAGCGGGAAGGTGCCCTCATACTCGATGGGGTTCTCGGTGGCCATGACCATGAAGGGCCGGGGCACCTGATGGGTGACCCCATCCACGGTCACCTGGCGCTCCTCCATCGCCTCCAGCAGGGCAGACTGCGTCTTGGGGGTGGCCCGATTGATCTCGTCGGCCAGGATCACCTGAGCCAGGATCGGCCCCGGCCGGAACTCGAAGTCGCCGATCTTCTGGTTGTAGATGGAGACGCCGGTGATGTCCGAGGGCAGCAGGTCGGGCGTGCACTGGATGCGCTTGAAGGAGCAGCCCGTGGAGCGGGCGATGCTGCGCGCCAGCATCGTCTTACCCACCCCAGGCACGTCCTCGATGAGTACGTGCCCCTGACACATCAGGGCGATGAGGGCCAGGCGTACCTCACCCTCCTTCCCGATGATAACCTTCTCAACGTTGCTGAGGATGCGCTCGGCGATGATCTTGGGGTCTTCCACCACCCTCCTCCACGCGGGGCCACGCGGACCGTAGAACCTCTCGTCAAACCCTTCTGCCCTGTCACCCTGAGCGAAGCGAAGGCTCTCCACTCTGCCCTGTCACCCTGAGCGAAGCGAAGGGTCTCCATTAACCAGATTCTTCGCCGGGCTCAGAATGACGAAGCTGGCGCAAGGGCCTGTTTCAACGGGCTCTGTAATCGGCCAGACAAAGGCTAGCCCGCCTCCCTCGATTATATCAACTGGCGCCCGCCCTTTGTCACCCTGAGCAAAGCGAAGGTTCTCCACTCTGCCCTGTCACCCTGAGCAAAGCGAAGGGTCTCCACGAAGTTTGTTCCCGGAGGTGACCATCCCCTCTCCGTCCGCTAGAATGGCCTCCAGG
>JBAUEL010000044.1:0-8630 GCA_049678585.1 Dehalococcoidia bacterium | reverse complement strand
GGCTACACCTGCTTGGGGTGTTGCGCCTGGCTAAGAATGTCCGCTAAGCCTTCCATCATCTCGGTCGTGAGCGCCTCAATTCGCTCCGGTAATCCAATAGCCATGCCTTCCCGGAAGTCCAAGTCTGACATGCTCCGCGCACCCTGCAGCAAGAGGAAGACTGAGCGCAGAACGAGCGCTGTGGCACGCAATTCATCGGGAGTTCTGCGGTTTTCTACCAGAGCTGACAGTCCTGATATGACGCGACGAGTACGGTCATGGCGGCCCGAGAAGTAGCTGTCAGGCAGTAGAAGCAACGCCCTCAAGCGCTCGAAGGTAATCATGAAGTCATTGGGTTCTAGTTCCTCCGCTGCCGCGAGTTCCCTCAGCGCTCCCTCGTAATCGCCGCTCAATTCTAGCGCTCTACACAATAACACGCGGCAATTCGCGCAATCCGGAGCCACTTCCACGAGCGCGCGAGCGTGCTCCAAGGCTGCAGCGGGCTCCCGCACCTGGAGGTGTTTCACGGCCATCACTCGGTGCGCCCGTGCGTTGTCAGGGTCTGCTTCAAGAAGCGCCTGCGCCAACTCATATGCACCATCCGATCCAGCCTCTAGGGCGGCCATTAGCCTGAGCTCCATCAAGATCGCGTCACCGGGGTGCTTGCTTAGACCCTTTTCCGCCGCCGCCCTCGCTCTTTCATATTCACCTGCATGAGCCGACACGTAACTGAGCATAGTAAGCCCGGTGAGGTCTTCTTCCTCAGTGAGCATCTCGTCAGCGATGGACATCGCCGCATCCACGCGTCCGGCGTCCAGCAGCAAGAGGCACTTCCACTTCAGCGCAGTTCTTCGCTCCCCGGGCCGCTCCGCTAGCCTGTCGATCTCTGCCATCGCTTCGGGAAGTCGTGCAACCTCCCCAAGAAGCGCCGCCTTGGCCAGCATGAAGTCGGGATCATCGCCACCACCGAGTTCATGTGCCAGCCTTAACAACTCAAGGGCAGGCAGTGGTTGCTTCGCTCGGCGCAGCTCTTTCGCGAGGGACACCAGCCGACCTGGCATCGAGCTCGTAGACGCGTCTTCCGGGAGTAGGATCTGCTCTGGTTCGACGCGCCCCGGCAGCACCGCGCCCGGCAGAATCTCGCGCTCCAACACTGCTGCCATGGCCCTGAACTTCCCAAAGACTTCCTCCTTCGCGCGGGCGCGCGTGGCGTCGTCGGGCGCCGTATCAATCACCATCTTCAAGACCGTGAGCAATTGGTCGAGACTCTCTCGCGCATCTCGCCGCTCCTCGCGGACTTCCTGCCTGCCCTCCCGGCGATCCCGCCGCCAACGGAAGATCAGATCGATGATATTCATGTCCAAATTCTACCATGCGCTGGGAAAGTAGCGCATCGCGTCGCCGCTAGCCCGATGACGCGGCCGTGATCCGATCCACCCACGCGGGCAGCTCGCGCAGGTGGGCGATGATGGCGTCGGGCGTGCCGCCCTGGGGCTCCTCCTGCCGATACTGGTGGGTGAGGATCGCGCGCATCCCCACCGCCTGGGCGCCCGCGATGTCCTCTGGCATGCGGTCGCCCACGAAGACGGCCTCCGCGGGCTCGACGTCCAGGTCCGCCAGGGCGCGCCGGAAGAGCGACGGGTGCGGCTTCCGGTAGCCCACCTCCGAGGAGACGACCACGGAGTCGAGGTGCTCCAGCAGCCCGTGCTCGGCCAGGGCCCCGCGGATCTGGGCGCCGGAGAGCACCGTGTTGGTGATGCAGCCCAGGCGCAGTCCGCGCCGGCGGAGGGCTGCCAGGACTTCAGGGATGCTGTCGTCGGCGATGATGGCATCGTTCAGGGGCCCCAGGGCGAGCTCGCACACCTCGTTCACGAGGGGCGGCGGCGCGACGACGCCGACCTCGCGCAGGGCCTCGTCCATCATCTGGGCGGTGGGCGGCTGCTGAAGCTCTCCCTGCAAGCCCTCGACGTAGTCGCGGGTGAAGCGGCGGTGGACGGCGTCCGTGAGGGTCTGGGCGTCGGGCACGGGGCCGTCCAGCTCGTCGGTCAGGCGGCGGGCGACTCGCGGGTAGGCCTGGGCCTCGATCTCGGCGTAGGAGCCGATGTCCCAGAGGGTGTGGCCGAGGTCGAAGACGACCGCGCGGAGGCTCATGCGGCCATTGTAGCGAGGCCCGGTGCTTGCGTCAGGCGCCGCTCAGGAGCCGCCCATCAGCTTCCTGAGGTAGCCGACGGCGCGCGGCAGCGCCGTGCGGGGGTCCTCCGCTCCCTCGTACTCGATGGAGAGGAAGCCCCGGTAGCCGCCGTCGGTGAGGATGCGCATGATCCGCTCCCAGTCGAGGCGGCGGTCCCGCCCCTCCTCATCCACGTCGTAGAGCTTGGCGTGGACGTGGACGGCGTGCGGCAGGGTCCGCTCGATGGACGCGAGGTCGCCGTAGTTGCCGGTGTCCAGGGTGTGGCGCAGCCAGGGGGAATCGACCTGGCGGAGGCAGCGCTCCACCTCGTCGGCCGTAGTCACCAGGCCGTTGCCGTCGTGGTTCTCCAGCCCGAGCACGACGCCCTTCTCCTCGGCGTAGGCGGCGCACTCGCGGAGGCAGCTCACCATCTCCGCCCAGAAGCGCCTGCGGGCGGCGCCCTCTCGGCGAAGCAGCCGACCGAGCACCCCCGTCAGGCCGCGGCCCTGCTCCCGCCTCTGATCGGCGGGAACCCAGCCCGCGAACACCCGCAGGTCCGGCGCCCCCAGGAACTGAGCGATGTCCACCCACGCCCTCACGCGCTCGATTTCCTGCTGGCGCTCCCCGGCCTCCGGCTTGCCGAAGTCGTTGCTGACCGAGGCGCCGCATACCGTCAGGTAGAGGTCCGCACAGAGCTTCTTGATCTCGCGCAGGTAGGCGATATCGGTGGTGGGAAAGTGGCGGTCCAGGAACTCCACGCCGTCCAGCACGAGCTCCTCCGCGCAGAAGCGCAGCCACTCGCCCTGGTCCATCTGGCCGGCCGCGATGACCTGCTCAAAGGACCACGAGCTGCATGCCAGCTTCATCAGACGTCCTCCTCCAGCTCCTGATCAGGGGCGAACCGCTCGATGCCGCCGAAGCGGGTGCGACGGAACGGTTCGGCGTACTCGAAGCCGTGCTGCCGGCCCACCGCCCTGGCGATGGCCCGCACCTGCCGGTCGATGGCGGCCTCGTAGTCGTGGGGGTCCAGCTTCTCCAGCTCGGGCAGGCGCAGGCCGGAGGCGCGCAGGTCGAACTGGAAGCCTGCCACGGTCAGCACCATCTGGCTCTCGTGCTGGCAGAGCGCCTGGATCTTCTTGTCGATGTAGTCGCTGATGTCCACGACCTTGTTGACGTCGCGGGGGGCCTTGGCGAAGAACCACTGCTCGCCCACGTAGTGAGGCTCCAGACCCTCTTTCAGGTGCTCAGGGTAGTAGAGGGGGAAGTGGGCGAAGCTGACGGCCTCGTGGGCGGCCCAGGCCACCGCACGATGGTCGGGGTGGCCCTCGTAGGGGGTGAAGGGGTCCCAGGTGAACATAATGTCCGGGCGGAGCTCGCGAATGATGCGCATGAACTGGCCGCGCAGGACGTGCGGAGGCGCCTTCTCCTGGAGCTCGCCGTCGGGGTAGCCCAGGCAGATGACCTTGGAGACGCCCAGGACCCGGGCGGCGCCGTGGACCTCGCGGTCGCGGGCGGCGCGGAGCTCGTCGGCGGAGAGCTCGAAGGAGCCCTTGTCGTTGTCGGTAGCGACGACCAGGGCTACCTCGTGGCCGCGGTCGACGAACTTGGCGATGGTGCCGCCGCAGGTGAACTCCATGTCGTCGCCGTGGGCCTCGAAGACTAGGACCTTCTTCTTGCGTGGCATGGCTCAACTCCCCATGGCTTCATTCAGCACGGCAAGGGCCTCTCGCTTCACGATGGCCTCCGCCTCGGGCGGGAAGAGGGTGACGCCGGCCTCGTAGCCGCCCTCCTCGTATACGTGGGGTGGGCAGACGTAGCCCACGTAGTGGTTGGCGTAGCAACTCACCATGAGATGGCCGACGCCGGCCTCGCGCTCGATATCCCGCGCCGTCTCCACGAAGAACTCGCCGGGGAGCCCCAGGATGGCGGCCTGCGGGCTGAAAGCGAGGGCCATGACCTCGGGATGGAGGGTGCGGCGGTCTTGGAGTTGCTCTGCGCTGAGCTGCGCCACCATGCGCTCGGTGCGCAGGCGCGTGAGTTCCTGCAAGAGGGCGTGGCGCCGGTCGGGCGGAGCGTCCGGGGGCAGGGCTTCCAGCCGTCCCCCCAGGTCCGAGAGGCGGGCGTCGTACTCCTCCAGAGGCATGAGGGGTCGCAGGGGCAGCTCCATGTGGCGGCTGGCGGCCCGCAGGCGCATCTCGGACACCAGCTCGCCGGCGGTGACCGGCTTCTCGGTGAGCTCGTCCCAGCGGATGTTCCAGGCGCGCTGGCCGCGTCCCAGAGGGCGCAGCTCCAGGGCCAGGCGCGCCGCCGCGCCGCCCACGATGGCGCCGACCCGCTTGACCTCGCTGAAGTCCTGCTCCATCCAGACCGGGTTGACGTTGGCGCAGGCGCCCTGGAGGAAGAGGCAGGCGGTCTCCGGGAGCAGCTTCTCGAAGGTGCGCACGGCGCAGCCGGGGTAGTCGGCCGAGAGGAGGAGGTTGGTGCGGAAGAGGACGGTGGCGTGGCAGGCGAAGTTGATGACGGCGGCCAGCGGCGGCTCGCCGGGCTCGGGGCTGTCCACGAGGAGCAGCCTCAGGGCCGTGTCGGCGGGCCAGGATGGGTCGCGGCGGTTCTGGCTGACCGAATCGACGGTGCAGCGCCCGACCTTGAGCACGGCGGGCCGCTTGTCGCGGTCGGCGACGGAGATGGCGCCGGCGATCTGGCGGGCGGTGAGCTCGGCGAGGGCCTCGTCCATGCCCCGGCGGAGGCCCGCGGGCCCGGAGTGGGTGTGGATGGCCGCGACCATGATGTGGTCGGCGGGGATGCCGGTGGCCTCTGCGGCCTGCTGGCGGGCGGCGGCCACCAGGCGGCGGTCCACTCCGATGAGGTCGCAGGAGACCAGGGCGGCGCGTTCCCGGCCGTCGTCGAAGACCAGGGCGCGGACGTACAGGTCGTCGTGCACGCCCTGGGAGACGCCCTGCCGGGCGGAGTAGCCGTCCATAGGCGTGCCCACGGGTGGGGTGATGGCGACCACGGCGGAGCCGACGGAAAGGCTGCTCATGCGCCCACTTTCCGCTACCCGCCCGGCACCAGCTTCTCGATGAGGTCGACCAGGTCGAAGACCTGGAACAGGATGACGATCTCCAGGGCCAGCATGGCGATCATGACGAGAACCGCCGCCCAGACGGTGCCCAGCAGCAGCCAGAGGGCGGGCGCAGGTATCGCCACGACGTTCCCCGGCGAGTTCGCCGGCCCCGACGGCATCCCAAGCGCTCTCAGAAACAGGCGCATCGCTGTCCCTCCTCAGGCCGGGCCCTGCGAGGCCCCGGCTACTCTCCCAGCCACAGGTCGATGGGCTTCCTGGCTGCCCGCGCTGCCTCGAAGGGGAGGCCGACCCGCTGTCCCGTCCGGGCGGAGGCGTAGGCGGCGCAGATGGCCTCGAGCACGGCCCGGCCGTCCTCGCCCGTGGAGCGGGGCTCCTCCTCGCCCAGGACGCAGCGGACGAAGTGCTGCATCTCCTGGGGGAAGCCGTAGTTCCAGGTCTCCTCGAACATGGTGAAGGTCCAGCCGGCGGTGCTCTCGGCCTTCTCCAGGGCGTAGCCGTAGCCCCGCTGGCTGAAGGTGGTAAGGGCGCTGCCCCGCAGGAGGTCGGCGACGGTGAGGCCCTGGGAGCCGTAGATCTCGGCGCGATCGTCCACTCCGCCGGTGCGGGCCCAGGAGTTCTCGGCGACGGCCAGGCGCCCGCCCTCGAATCTGAGGATGCACAGGCTGTGGTCCTCGCCGCGGGTGCGTTCGCCGTGGACGTGCGTGCCCAGCTCAGCGTAGACGCTCTCGATGGGGGCGTTGTCGTACACCCAGCGGGCGAAGGCGATCGAGTGGCAGCCCATGTCCATGAGGACACCGCCGCCGGAGAGGTTCACGTCCCAGAACCAGTCGGAGTGAGGGCCGTAATGGCACTCGAGCTGGCGGACGTAGTAAACGTCGCCCAGGGCGCCCTCGTCCGCCAGGGCCTTGGCGCGCACGTACTTGGGTGCGAACAGCAGTTCCTCTGCGTAGAGGAGGAGGACGCCGGCCCGGCGACAGGCATCGATCATGGCGTCGCACTCCTCCAGATTCATGGCCATGGGCTTCTCGCACACGACGTGCTTGCCGGCGCTGGCGGCGTCAATGGTGACCTGCGCGTGCAGGTGGTTGGGGCAGGCCACCGTGATCACGTCCAGCTCGTCCAGGCGGAGCATCTCCCGGTAGTCGGTGAAGCGATGGGGAATGCCGTGGCGGGCGGAGAACTCGCCCGCGTGCTCCGGATCGCGGGAGGCGACCGCATGCACCTCGGCCTCGGGCACGCAGCGGAGCGCTTCGGCGTGCAGGTTGGCCACGAACTGGGAGCCTATGATTCCGACGCGAACCTTGCTCACCGCTCAGCCTCCGCTGGATTCGCCTTGGTCGCCCCGGAGTATAGCAGGTCCAGCGCCGACCGCACCGCTCCATAGAGCTGCGCGTCCTCGCCCAGCGCCGACATCAGGATGGGCACCTTCGTAGGCACGTGCCTGTGGACGAGCTCGCGTACGGGGGCCAGGAGCAGCTCGCCCTGCCGCGCGATGCCGCCTCCCACCACGATGGCCTCGGGATCGAGCAGGGCGGCCATGTTGGTGAAGGCGACGGCCAGGTACTCTGCCGTCTCCCTGACGACCCCTCGCGCCGCCGCATCTCCCTGCCGCGCCAGCTCGAACACCTGCTCGCTGCTCACGGGTCGCCCAAGCGCCTCGGACCCCCGGCGGGCAATGGCGGGCCCGCCCACCAGGCGTTCCAGGCACCCCGCCGGTGCATAGTCCACTTCCAGGTGCTCACGGCCCAGGCAGGAGTAGCAGACCTCTCCGCCGAAGCCGCGGGCGCCTCGCTGCAGCTGCCCGTCCACGATCACCCCTCCGCCGACGCCGGTCCCCAAGGCCACGAACACGAACGTCTTCATGCCCTGAGCCACACCCCGCCAGCCCTCGCCCAGGGCGGCCATGTTGGCGTCGTTCTCCACGGCCACAGGGATCGGCCAGCGGCGGCGCACCAGCTCGGCCAGGGATACGGTCTGCCAGGCCGGCAGGTTCACTGCTGCGATGACCTTTCCCTCGTGCGGAACGACGAGCCCGGGCACGCCGATGCCCAGCGCCAGCGGCGGCCCCCGACCGCCGACCTCGGCCAGGAGCGACTCCAGCGAGTCCAGGATACCCTCGACGACCTTCTCCGCTGGCGCTTCCTGGTCCACGGGCTCGGCCCGGCGCGCCAGCAGATCGCCGCCCTCACTGGCGATGGCCGTGCGCACGAGGGAGCCGCCCAGGTCGACCGCTGCGACGTGCCGGGGGGTGGTCATGCCTTGCGGTAGGCCGCGGCCACCTTCTCGATGGCGGCGGCCACGTCTTCGAGGTCACGCTGCTGGATGGTCGGGTGCACCTGAAGCAGGAAGAGCTGGCCGGCCAGGGCCTCGGCGTTGGGGTAGGAGCCCCGGGCGTGGCCGGCGTTCTTGAAGACGGGCTGCTGAGGCAGCGGCGTAGGGTAGCGACGGGAGCAGGGCACGCCCTCGCCAGCGACCGCGGCCACGAAGCGGTCGATGGAGACGGTGATCAGGTCGGTGCGGAGCTTGCAGATGTACTTGTAGTAGCTGTGGACGCAGCCCTCGGCGACGAGGGGCGGCTGCACCTCAGGGAGGGCACGCAGGCGCTCGCTGAGGTAGGAGGCGTTGCGGCGGCGGGCCTCTAGGTATTCGTCCAGGCGACGGAGCTGGGCCAGGCCCACCGCCGCCTGGACGGCGGCGAGGCGGTAGTTGTAGCCCAGCTCCAGGTGGTAGTAGCGGCGCTCCCCCTCGAGGGGCCCCTCGCCGTGGCTGCGCAGGCGGGCCAGGCGCTGGGCGAGGGCGTCATCATCGGTGATGACGGCGCCGCCCTCGCCGCCGCTGGTGATGATCTTGTCCTCCCAGAAGCTAAAGCAGCCCATGCGGCCGATGGTGCCTACCTTGCGCCCCTGGTAGAGGGCGCCGTGGGCCTGGGCGGCGTCCTCGATGAGGGCGAGGGCGTGGCGTTTGGCCACGGCGGTCAGTTCGTCCATGGGCGCGGGGTGGCCGTTCAGGTGGACGGCGATGATCGCCTTCGTTCGAGGCGTGACCGCCGCCTCTATCGCCGAGGGCAGCAGGGTGAAGGTGTCCGTGTCCACGTCGGCGAAGACGGGCGTGGCCCCCTGGTGCATCACGGGGGTGGCCGAGGCGATGAAGGTGTGGGCGGGGACGATGACCTCGTCGCCGGAGCCTACGTTGGCGGCGACCAGGGCTAGGTGGATGGCGGTGGTGCCCGAGCTGGTGGCGAGGGCGTGGCGGACGCCGTGGTAACGGGCGAACTCCGCCTCGAACTCGGCCACGACGCCGCCGGTCAGGGAGGTGAGGTGGCCCGAGCGCAGGACCTCGGCGGCGGCCGCGACGTCCTCCTCGTGCAGGACGGGCCAGCGAGGGAAGGGGGTGCGG
>JBAUEL010000043.1:0-2503 GCA_049678585.1 Dehalococcoidia bacterium | reverse complement strand
GGCTTCAACAACTACGTATGGTGCAGGGACGACCGCTACGTCTACATTGGCAGGAACGACGGCACCCACCCGCAGCTCTTCGATATGAACGCCGACCTCCTCCAGCAACACGACCTCTCGAGCGAAGAGCCCGCGCTGGTGGAGAGTATGCACCGGAGAGTCCTGGCCGACGCGGCCGGTCCTCTCCCTGCCTATACCGATGTGCTTCAGCGAATAGATCAAGGCTGGTACCGCGTCTAGGTACGCCTGGTCCGTAGCTGACTGGGATATCGTGTTTCGCTGCGCGGGGCAAAGAGCGTCCTGCAAAAGGGGGAGGGCAGAGGGGCTCTGCCCCCAAGGTTTCCGCCCTCAGCCTTCCCCGTTCGAGCATTCCGCCCCCGCGCAGCGGGCCGGGGGCCTGGGGGTGTCCCCCAGGATCCAAACACAACCCGAGGGCGGGCGGGAGGGCAGAACCACCTGACTTCTGCAACGGGCTCTAAGTCCCGCAGCTTACGATTGCGAATTGAGGAAGCTGCGGGTTTCAACCCGCAGGCCCATGTCCGCACTTCGCTGGCCGGTTTCCCGCCCGGCCCGGCGCCTACTGTGTGGCGCCCTTCTGCCGCAGTTCGGCCAGCTCCTCCTCGCCCAGGCCCAGGAGCTGCCGAAACACGTAGTCATTGTGCTCGCCCAGCAGGGGCGCGTGCCGCACCGGCGGCTCGTAGTCCGACATCCTCCACGGCGCGCCCACGAACTCCCGTGGACCCAGCTCGGGGTGGTCCACCTCCACGAAGGCCCCGCGTGCCCGCAGATGGGGGTCCCTGAACAGGTCCCAGGCGTCCCTGGAGGGCGCCGCCGCCAGCCCTGCCTGGCAGAACATCTCTACCACCTGATCGCGATCCCGAGGCCTGGTCCATTCAGTGATGAGCCCGTCAAGCTCGGCCTCGTTCCTCTTGCGGGAGGCGGCGTCGGCGAAGCGGGAGTCCACCGCCAGATCCGGCCTGCCCATCACCCGCGCCAGCGCCTCGAACTCCTCGTCCGTCTCCACCGCCAGCGCCACCCACCGGTCGACCCCCCAGCACTGGTACACGCCGTGAGGTGCCAGAAGCCCGTCCCTGTTCCCCTGTCGCCCGGGGATGCGCCCGTTCATCTGGTAGTCCAGCAGCACCTCACCGATGAACGACGTCACCCCCTCGCACTGCGAGTAGTCGATGAACTGTCCCTCCCCCGTCCGCGAGCGGTGATAGAGCGCCGCCACGATGGCGAAGGCCGAAGCCGTCGCGTTCATCAAGTCCACATCCCCGGTGGTCGTGCTGGGCGGCTCGTCCGGGTAGCCGGTGATGTGCGCCGAGCCCCCGATGGCGCAGTGGATGAAGGCGTAGCCAGCGTAGTGGCGCTCCGGCCCCTGGGAGCCCCGCCCGGTGGACGACAGCATGATGATGCCCGGATTGACCTCACGCAGCGCCTCGTATCCCAGGCCCAGCCGCTCCATGGCTCCCGCACGCATGTTGTCCATGGCCACGTCGCTTATGCTCACCAGGCGCCTGGCCAGATCGACTCCCTGCGGCTGCTGGAGGTCGATGGTCACCCCCAGCTTGCTCATGTTGATGGCGTTGAAGGACATCGCCTGATTGATCGGTATGTCCAGCGGCTCCGGCTCCCCCAGGGGCCAGACGATGGCCCGCCGACCCAGGTCCAGCGCGCGCGGCCCCTCCACCTTGATCACCTCTGCCCCCAGCATGGCCAGCAGCATCGTAGCGTAGGGCCCGGCCCACACCCAGGTGAAGTCCACCACCCGCACCCCTTGCAGCGGAAGCGCAACGCCCTCCATCCCTAACCTCTCCAGCGCCTAGACGGCCCCCGCCTCCCGGAGCTGCCTGAACTCCTCGGCGGAGTAGCCCAGAAGGCCGCAGTACACATCCTCGTTGTCCTGACCCAAGAGGGGAGCCGGGCGCCGCACGCGCGGCGGCGTCCCCGACATCCGGTACGGCCAGCCCGCGTATCGATACCTGCCCCCCTCGGGGTGCTCAACCTCCACGAAGTACTCCCGAGCCTCATACTGCCGGTACCTCATCACCTCCTCGGCCGTGTTGATCGGCCCGATGGCGAACCCCTTGGCCGCCCCCTTGTGATGGATCTCCTCCTTGCTCTGCTGCCGCATCCATTCGTCCATAAGGGCACCGATCTCCATGAGGTGATGCATGCGGTACTTGCGAGAGTTCCACTTCTCGTCCGAAGCCCACTCAGGATTTCCCATCAGCTCCACCAGGCCGCGCCAGTGGTGGTCCTCGAAGGCCCCCACCACCACGTAGCCGTCCCTGCACTCCATCCGGCCCATGGTTGGCGGCCGGTCTGGCACCCGACTCCAGGTGGAACGATGATAGATGGTTCCCGCCAGGGTCGTCCTCACCAGCGCCAGGATGGCCTCCTGCTCGGAGATGTCCACTAGGCGCCCCGCGCCGCTGAGATGTCTTCCCATCAGGGCTGCCGCCGTGGCCAGCGCCGCGGTGAGCCCGGCGTGGTAGCC
>JBAUEL010000042.1:0-17024 GCA_049678585.1 Dehalococcoidia bacterium | reverse complement strand
CCCCGGAGCTGCGGGCGGTGGTGGCGGAGAGCTCATTCGCCCGCCTGGGAGACCTGGTCAGCCACGGGCTGCGCCACTTCTTCCACCTGCCTTCCTTCCCCCTGGCGCCCCTGGCCCGCTGGATGATCGAACGGCAGCTTCACGTCGACCTGGCGACCGTCGCGCCGCTGGAAACGGTCGGCCTCCTCAGTCCGCGCCCCCTCCTGCTGATCGATGATGAACTCGACGAGGTACTGGGCCCCGGCCAGGGCCAGGCCCTTTTCGATGCTGCCGGAGAGCCCAAGGAGCTGTGGGTCGTGCCTCACGCCGCCCACGCCCGCGGCTGGCAGGCCGCCCCCCAGGAGTACGAGCGGCGGGTGGTGAGCTTCCTCCGCCAGCATCTGGGCTAGAAAAGGGGCATGGGGCAAGGCGGTCCACCCGCTCTTTGGCTCTTGTCCCCCTATCGAGCCTGTGATACCTTGCCCCATGCACTGTTCGCTCGGACCTGCGTGGGGCGCACCCTTATGGCTACCCGCAGCGACTACACCACCGGTCGATTCGACTGCGACCTCGCATTCTCGCCCCGCAGGTGGGTGCGCTCCAGGAGGTCATCTGCGCTATGAACCTGTTTCGCGGCGAGGAACTACGCTATCCGCAAGTGCAAGCCCTGGACAGGGAGCGCGCCATCTGCTTCCTGCCGGTCAGCGCGCTGGAGGTACATGGTCCCCACCTGCCCCTGGGGATGGACCTGTTCATGGCCCGCTGGATGGCGGAGGAGACCGCTCGGCGCTTCGCCGAGGCGCACCCCGACTGGACGGTGGTCCAGTACCCGCCGCTCGTCCTGGGTACCGACGAGCTACCCCTGCCCGGATCGATGCCTGTAAGCCAGCAGACCCTCTACCAGGCCCTCATCGCCCACGGGGGCTCCCTGGCCCAGGCAGGCTACGGCTACGTGGTCGTCACGAACGGCCATGGGGGCCCCCGTCACGCCTCGGGCCTGGAGGCGGCCTGCCGGCAGGTCAGCCAGCGACACGGCATCGCCATGTTCACCCCCTCCATCGCCGTGCTGCACGCCATCATCACAGGGCAGCGGTTCGACCGGCTGGAGGCCCTGCTGGGACGCCCGCTGACGTCAGAGGAGCGCACCCACCTGGTGGGTGGTGAGCACGCCGCTGGCTGGGAGACCTCCTTCGCACTCGCTGAGCGCAGCGAACAGGTGGACCCAGCCTATGGCGGCCTTGGCCCCGACGGCCCGCCGCCATTTCGTCCTATTGCCATGCTTGGTCAGCCTCTCGTGTGGCTGGTCAGGCGGCGCGGCGAGCCGGAGAGAGCCGCCAGGCTCGGGGAAATAGTGAACAGCCTCGCCGGAGGCATCGGCTGGGTGCTCAATGCACGCTTCGGCTACGGGGGGCACCAGGTTACCTACGACGGCAATCCCTCCATCGCCTCGGCGGAGCTGGGGCACGCCTTCCGCGAGCTCGCGGTGGAGGACTGCCTGGCTATCGTCGAGAGCGTGATGCGGGGAGAGCGCACCGCCGAGGAGGTGAGGAGCATCGCCTCGGACCCGATTATCATCCATCCTCTCTTCTGGCGGAGGCTGGCGCTGGGCATGGGCGGGGCGCTGGCCCTGGCGCTGGTGTTGGGCCTGTATCGGCCGAGGCGGACATGACTGCCCCCACCACCTGGAAGACCGGCCTCATTGAGGTGGCCGACGGGGCCTTCGCCTACGTGCAGGCCACCGGAGGGCTGTGCATCTCCAACGCCGGGCTCATCGTGGGCGAGGAGGACGCAGTGGCGGTCGATGCCCTCTTCACCCCCTCCATGACCCGCGACTTTCAGGCGCAGGTCCGCCGTGTCACCGCCAAGCCGGTGCGCTACCTCATCAACACTCACCATCACATCGACCACACGCTGGGCAACGCCCTCTTCCCCGAAGCCAGCGTGGTCAGCCAGGTCCGGGCGCGCCAGGAGATGCAGCGCGTGGGCATCCCCACGGAGCGCCTGCGCCCGCTGGTGCCCCATTTCATGGCCGAGATCGAGGGCGCCGCGCTGCGGCTGCCCGACGCCACCTTTCACCAGCAAATGGACCTCCACCTGGGCAACCGCGAGGTGCAGCTTCTTCACTTCGGCACAGGTCACACCCTGGGCGACGTGCTGGTGTATCTGCCGACCGAACGCCTGCTCTTCGCGGGAGACGTGGCCTTTCACTACGTGACTCCCGTGGCCTTCGAGGGGCACATCAGCAAGTGGATCCGGGTGGCCGACCGGGTGGCTGCCATGGCCGTAGACACCATCGTGCCCGGCCACGGGCCCGTCGGCAGCAGGGGCGACCTGCGGCTCATGCGCGACTACCTGGCGCTGGTGCGGCGGCAGGCCCGCCGGGCCTTCGCCGCGGGCCGGAGCGAGGAGGAGGCCGCCCGCAGCCTCCGGCTGGGCGCCTATGCGACCTGGGCCGAGCCCGAGCGGGCCCTCCTCAACGTCCAGCGCCTCTACCAAGAGTTTCGGAGGGAGATCTAGGGAACGGCCCGCCCCGCCAGCCGCGTGAAAGGAACGAGACCATGCCCTTTGAAACCATCCTCTACGACGTTCGGGACCGCGTCGCCACTATCACCCTAAACCGGCCGGAGGTGCTCAACGCCTTCGCCTCCGAGACCATGCAGGAGCTATTACAGGCCCTCCACCAGGCCGAGGACGACCCGCAGGTGGGCTGCGTGGTCCTCACGGGCGCGGGGCGGGCCTTCTGTTCTGGCGCTGACGTGCGGGGCTTTCAGGAGGCTATCCAGCAGCAGAGACCCAGGCTCAGCTCCGTCACTTCGGAGAGTGCTCCTCAACTCATGTTCAACATGAAGACGCCCATCATCGCTGCCGTCAACGGGCCGGCGGTCGGGCTGGGGGCCACCCTCACTCTCCCCTGCGACATCCGCATCGCCTCGGACCGCGCCCGCTTCGGCTTCATCTTCGCCCGCGTCGGGCTCATCCCCGAGCTCGGCAGCACCTTCTTCCTCACGCGCGTCGTGGGGCTGGCGAAGGCCAAGGAGCTGGTGTTCACGACCCGCATCATCGATGCCGAGGAGGCGCTGTCCATCGGTCTGGTCAACAAGCTGGTGCCGCACGATCGGCTCATAGAGGAGACCATGGCCATGGCCTCGGCCATCGCTCAGGGGCCCACCCGCATTCTGGGCCTGGCCAAGGAGGCCATCCACCGCGGGCTCAGCTCGGACCTGGCCGAGGCGGAACGCCAGGAGGCGGAGGGCCTGGCCATCTGCCAGCGGTCTCCGGAGCACGCAGAGGGTGTCAAGGCCTTCCTGGAGAAGCGGCAGGCACAGTTTCACAAGGTCTAGGGCGCATCATGGACGAGCGGGAGTGGGATGAGGGGACCGACGAGGAGGAGTCCTGGGAACTGGAGCCCACCGACCCCTCCCACCCGGACTATGACCTCTCCGAGGCGGCGCCCTACGCGGGTCTGGAGCGGCGCAGCCGGCTGCTCCCACTGGCCCGCTGGCTCATCTGGGTGATCTCGCTGCTGCTGCTCCTGGCGCTGGTGGTGCCAGCGCTGCTGCGGATCTTCTAGCTGGGCCCTGACCTCCCAGCCTCTGGCTGACCAAGGATGGCCGTAACGCCCGAAGAACTGGCCTCGTCTCCCGCTGCGACGCCCCTGAGGTGGCAACCCCTGGGCTGGATCAAGCGCATAGCCAGCCATCAGGATATCTGGTGGCTGGCGGCAATCTTCCTAGTGGCCTTCTCGCTGCGTCTGGCCTGGATCGGCTACGTGAGCCCCGATCCCGCTGACGGCCGCTACGACGACACGGTCTGGTACGACTTTACCGCCCGTAAGCTGGCGGAGGGCAAGGGCTACGTGTTCGATCCCAGCGTCTGGCTGGACGGCGAGGGCAATCGCATCTATGAGGACGACTCTATCGGCGGCCCCACTGCTCTCTGGCCCATCGGCTATCCTCTCATCCTGTCCACCGTGTACACGGTCTTCGGGGGCAGCCTCCTGGCGGCCAAGCTGCTGAACGCCCTCCTGGGCGCCGCCACCGCCCTGGCCCTGTACGGAGTGGGGACCAAGCTCTTCAACCAGCGGGTGGGGCTCCTGGCCGCCTTCCTCCTGGCCCTCTTCCCCAGTCACATCTTCTTCTCTACGCTGACCATGACCGAGGTGACGTATACCTTCCTCTTCGTCTTGCTCCTCTACCTGATCATCGCCTGGACCCTGGAGCGACAGAGCCCCACGCCGTATCAGCTTCTGGCTCTGGGCCTCCTGGTGGGCGCCGGAACGATGGTGCGGGGGGAGCTCCTCCTGTTCCCGGTGGTCATGGTTGCGGTTTGGTTCCTGGCCTACCGCTCCTGGGCAAAGGTCGGGAGGCACCTCGGACTGGTGCTCGTGGGCATGGCCGTGCTATTCGCCCCCTGGACCGTTCGCAACGTTGTGCAGATGGGGGCGCCTATCGTCACCACCACGGGCATGGGCCAGGTGCTCCTCCAGGGCCACTTCGAAGGAGCCGACGGTGGCGATCACCTGTTTGTGGTAGCGGCCAAGCACCGGGAGTTCTCACACCTCAGCAACCCCGAGCGGGAGATCGAGATCAACGCCAGCGCCACCCGCGAGGCACTGCGCTACGCTGTGACCCACCCCGGGCACGAACTGCGGCTCATCCCGAGGCGGCTCCTCCACCTCTACGGCGATGACGAGTCAGGCATCAAGTGGACCCAGAGCAACCGACCTACTCTGAGCGATACCGCCCAGGACCGCCTCACGGAGCTCTCGAACGGATACTACTTTGTCGTTCTGGGCATGGCGGCGGTGGGTGTGCCCTTCTCGCTCTCAGGCAGAGACAGCAGACGCCTTCTCCCGCTCATGGCCATCGTTTACTATACCCTCATGTTTGCCATCATCTTCTTCGGCCACAGCCGATACCATATCCCTCTGCTGCCGCTGTTCAGCCTGCTAGCGGCCCTGGGCGCGGTCTCGCTGTTCGGCTACCTGCGCAACCGGCGGGAGCGAGCGGGGAGCGAAGGGCCGTGATTCGATCGCCCTCCGCGAGCAGTCCGAAGTTGTCGGGAGCTCGGTCAGGAGACGGATGGTAGATGTTTAGCGGCAAGACGGTGCTGGTTACCGGCGCGGGCGGCTTTATCGGCAGCCACCTGGTGGAGGAGCTGATCGCTCAGGGCGCCCATGTTCGCGCCTTCCTCCGCTACACCTCCGGTGGGGCGAGGGGCTGCCTGGAGGACCTGCCCTCGAACAGGGCGCGGGAGGTCGAGGAGATCTTCGGGGATGTGCGGGACCCCGATACCATGCGAAGGGTCATCCAGGGCAGCCAGATCGTGTTCCACCTGGCCGCCCTGGTGGGCATCCCCTACTCCTACGCGCACCCCCGGGAGGTCTTCGACACCAACATCAACGGTACCGCCAACGTTCTGCTGGCGGCGCGTGAGGACGAAGACGTCGAGCGGGTGGTGCTGACATCCAGCAGCGAGGTCTACGGCAGCGCTCGCTATGTGCCCATGGACGAGCAGCACCCTCTGCAATCCCAGTCGCCCTATGCCGCCTCCAAGATCGCCGCCGACGCCCTGGGCATCAGTTTCCAGCGCTCCTTTCAGATGCCCGTGACCATCGTCCGCCCCTTCAACGCCTACGGTCCGCGCCAGTCGGCCCGGGCGGTCATCCCCACCATCATCAGCCAGGCCCTGGCCGGCCAGGAGGTGCGTCTCGGCTCACTGGATTCGAGGAGGGACTTCACCTACGTTAGCGATACTGTGGCAGGGTTCATGGCGCTCGCTCGGTCAGAGGGGGCCATCGGCGAGGTCGTCAACATCGGCTCCGGCCAGGAGATCAGCATCGGCGACCTCGTCCGCAAGATCGGCGAGCTCACCAGCCGCGAGGTAGAGGTAGCGGTCGATGCGCAGCGACTGCGGCCGCCTACGAGCGAGGTACGCCGCCTCTGGGCTGACAACAGCAAGGCGAGGGAGCTGGCCGGCTGGACGCCTCGCCTGTCCCTGGACGAGGGGTTGAAGAAAACCGTCCAGTGGATAGCCGAGCATCAGGGGCGGTTTGAGCCAAGCGTGTACGCCACATGAAGGCGGTGATCCTGGCAGGCGGACGGGGAGTCCGCCTGCGGCCGTTGACCTATTCCATCCCCAAGCCCCTCCTCCCGGTGGGCGAAAAACCCATCCTGGAGGTAATCCTGACGCAGCTACGCTCCTTCCAGTTCATTGAGTTTATCCTGGCGGTGGGATACCGGGCCGACCTGATCGAGGCCCACTTCGGCGACGGGACCCCGTTTGGTGTGCACATCGACTACGTCCGTGAGAGCGAGCCCCTCGGCACGGCCGGGCCGCTGGGCGCCATCGGCCGCCGGTACCAGTTCGCCCGGGGCGAGTCCCTGCTTGTCATGAACGGCGATATTCTCACCAAGCTTGACTTCTGTGACCTCATCCGCTTTCACCAAGAGGGCGATTGGGACATCACCATCGCCAGCAGGAGATACGAGGCGCGGCTCCCCTTCGGCGCCCTCATCCTGGACGGCAGCCGAGTGGTCGCCATCGAGGAGAAGCCGGCCCGGAGCTATGACGTTAGCGCCGGCATCTACGTGGTGAAAGCGAGTGTCCTGTCCGAGGTCCCGGAGGATGCCTTCTTCGACATGCCTGACCTGGTGGACAGGCTGCTGACCCAGGGGCGACCGGTCGGCGCTTACCGTTTCGATGACTACTGGCTCTCGGTCGACCAGGCGGAGCACCTGGAGCAGGCGAACCGGGATTGGGAAGGTGGGGTACGCCCGTGAAGCTCTCCGTGGTCATCCCCTCCCGAAACGAGGAGGATACCATCGCCGAGGTCCTCCGCCGCGTCCGGGCCGTGGACGTGGGGATGGAGAAGGAGATCATCGTGGTCGATGGCTCCACCGACCGCACCCGTGAGGTGCTCGGGCAGGAAGGGGGCAGGGACCTGACCGTCGTGCTGGAGGAGCAGCCTCGGGGCAAGGGCGCCGCCGTCAGAACCGGGCTGGAGCGAGCTCAGGGCGACATCGTGCTCATCCAGGACGCCGACCTGGAGCTGGACCCCGCCGAGTATCCCCGCCTGCTCCAACCCATCATTGAAGGCCAGGCCGAGGTGGTGTACGGCTCCCGCTTCCGAGACGGCCGGGGCCAGACGCCTCTCCTCAGCTATTTGGGCAACATGGCGCTCACCCGGGCCTGCAACCTGCTCTTCCGGGGCGTACTCAGCGACATGGCCACCTGCTACAAGGTGTTCGAGGCCGACGCCCTCAGGCCGCTGGAGTTGCGCTGCAACGGCTTCGACCTGGACGCCGAGATCACCGCCCGACTGCTCAAGCGCGGCACGCGGATCGTGGAGGTGCCTGTGAGCTACAGGCCGCGGCACCGCTCCGAGGGGAAGAAGCTCGACTGGCGGTCGGGGGTCAGCATGCTGTACGCCCTTCTTCGCTGCCGGTTCACACCCTGACCCGCCTCCGGATAGACTGCACGGGCCCCTTCGTCCTTCGCCTACTCCCCCAGGATCGCCAGGTCGACCGTGCGGCTGCGCGGCTCAAAGAGCTCCACCAGGAAGAGACGCTGCCAGGTACCCAGGTCCGGCCGGCCGTCCCGGATAGCTACCCAGGCGGACTCGCCGAAGAGCATCATGGTGGCCAGGTGAGCGGTGGCGTTCTGCGCCCCCTCGTAGGAGTGGCGGTAGCGCTTGGACAGCGGCATCAGCTCTGAGAGCAGCTCCAGGCAGTCCTCGTGGATGGTGGGGTCCCCTTCCTGGCAGGTGACGGCCGCGGTGGTATGGCGGCTGCGCAGCAGCACGATGCCCTCCTTCACGCCCGAAGCCTCCACCTCCCGGGCGACTTCTGGCGTTATGTCAACGAATTGCCTACCCTTCGTGGTAGGTACGCGGATGCTTCGCAGCAACGTGGTCATGCAAGCCCTCCTTCGACGGCCTTTCCGGCCTGCCTGCTGCCTTCATCGTAGGGGCACAATTGGGGGCTGGCAAGCAGGCGCAGGAAGGAGTGCAAGTGTGGGTGAGGAAAAAGGGCGCGGGTGGGTGCGCCCTACCAGATGCCGAGCTGCATCTTGACGTCTTCGCTGGCCATGGTGCGGGGGTCCCAGGGAGGGCTGAATGTGAGCTGGGCGTCCACCTGCTTCACCCCCGGGATGTCCATGAGGGCGTGCTCTATCTGGCCCCTGATGACGGGGGCCAGCGGACAGCCCGGACTGGTGAGGGTGTACAGCACGTGCACCCGACCCTCCTCGATGGTGACGTCGTAAATCAGGCCCAGGTCCACGATGCTCATCCTGAGCTCCGGGTCCTGCATCTCCTTCAGCTTCTCCATGACCAGCTCTCTGGAGAGGAGATGCATCACTCTACCTTTGTCCTGACAGGCTGGCCGGAGGGGGCGGCCTCGTGCCGGTCCAGGCCATCCTCCAGAGCGTGCCAGGCCAGCGTGGCGCACTTGACCCGCACGGGGAACTTGGCCACGCCCTGGAGGGCCTCCAGGTCGCCCAGTTCCTCGGCCGGCTCCGCCTCCGGGTCGGTCATCATGGTCTTGAAGGCGGCGATGAGGGACCGCACCTCGTCGATCTCCTTGCCCAGGATGACCTCGGTGAGCATGGAGGTGGAGGCCTGGCTGATGGAACAGCCCCGCGCCTGGAAGCCCACTTCGCTGACCACCCCGCCGTCGAGGTTCAGGTACAGCTCCAGTTCGTCGCCGCAGAGGGGATTGTAGCCTTCCGCCACCACGTCGGGAGAGGGGATCTGCCGCCGATTGCGGGGGTTGCGGTAGTGGTCCAGGATGAGCTCCCGGTAGAGCTCATCGAACTCAGGTTCCGGCAGGGACGGCATAGCCGAACAACCTCGCTGCGGCATGGATGCCCGCAATCAGGGCATCTACCTCGTCCTCCCGATTGTACACGTAGAAGCTGGCGCGGGCCGTGGCCACGCAGTCCAGGCGGGCCATGAGGGGCTGAGCGCAGTGATGTCCCGCCCGGATGGCCACCCCGTGGTGATCCAGGACCGTGCCCAGGTCGTGGGGGTGGAGATCGGCGTAGTTGAATGAGATGGCCCCGCCTCGCTCCTCAGAAGTGGTGGGGCCATAGATGGTCAGCTTGGGGACCTCAGACAATCTGCGAAGGGCGTAGTCCAGCAGCTCCACCTCGTGAGCCCGCACGTTCTCCATGCCCAGCCCCTGGAGGTACTCGATGGCCGCGCCGAAGGCGATGACGTCGGCGATGCTTTGTGTGCCCGCCTCGTACTTCCAGGGGAGGTCGTTCCAGGTGGCCTCCTCCAGGCGCACCCGCTTGATCATCTCGCCGCCGCCCAGGAAGGGGTCCATCTCCTGAAGCAGCTCTCGCTTTCCGTAGAGGACCCCCACGCCCGTGGGCCCCAGCATCTTGTGGGCGGAGAAGGCCAGGAAATCGCAATCCAGGTCCTGCACATCGACGGGCATGTGGGGCACGCTCTGGGCCGCGTCGACCACCATGAGGGCGCCGGCCCGGTGGGCGCGCTCCCCTATCTCTTTCACCGGGTTGATGGTGCCCAGCACGTTGGACATCTGGGTGATGGAGACCACCCGGGTCCGCTCGCCGATAAGGCGCTCCACGTCTCCCCGCAGCAGGCGGCCCTGTTCGTCGATGTCGATGAAGCGGAGCTGAGCGCCGGTATTCCTGGCCACGAGCTGCCAGGGGATCAGGTTGCTATGGTGCTCCATTACCGACAGGACGATCTCATCGCCCGGGCCGAGGTTCCTGCGGCCCCAGGCGCTGGCCACCAGGTTCAGCGACTCGGTGGTGTTACGGGTGAAGATGGTGTTCTCGTAGCTGGGGGCATTGATGAAGTGAGCGACCTTCTGGCGCGCCTCCTCGTAGCGGGCGGTGGCCTCCTCGCTGAGGGCGTGCAGGCCGCGGTGGATGTTGGCGTTGTAGTGCTCGTAGTAGTGCACCAGGGCATCGATGACCGAGCGCGGCTTCTGGGTAGTAGCAGCGTTGTCCAGGTAGATCAGCGGCCGGCCATGCACCGTACGCCCCAGGATGGGGAAGTCTCGCCGCACCAGCGCCACGTCGATGGGTCTCATGTCACAACCTAGGCCGAGTTCACCGATATCATGACCTCGTTGCCCTTGACCTGTACCGGGTAGGTGCCCACGGGGCGGACGGCGGGCAGGGTGAGGGCACGGCCCGTGCACACGTCGAAGCGGGCGCCATGTCGAGGGCACTCGATCTGCTCTCCCTCAAGCTCTCCCTGGTCCAGAGGGCCGCCGTCGTGGGTACACACGTCGTCGATAGCATAAAGGGTGCCGCCGACATTGCACAGGGCGATGCGGCGGTCGCCCAGCTCGTAGACACGCACCTGTCCAGGCGGGATGTCATCGGCCTTCGCCACCGTCACGAAATCGGCCATGGTCGGTCAGGGCCCTCCGCTAGCCCGATAGCTTGGCGTCCAGCGCCGCCATCACCCTGTCCAGAACGGGACGCGAGGGGATGCGCCCCACCACGTCCTGAAAGAAGCCATCCACGAGCATGCGCTCGGCCTCCGGCCGGGGGATGCCCCGCGTCTGGAGGTAGAAGAGCTGCTCCTGATCCACCGGGCCCACGGTGGCTGCGTGGCTGCAGCGGAGCACGTCGTAGGCCTGGATCTCCAGGACAGGGATGGGTGCGGCCTTGGCCTTGTCGCTCAGCAGGAGGTTGCTATTGGTCTGGCTGGCCTCGCTCCGGCTGGCCGTGGGCTGCACCTGCACCAGGCCGTACCACACCAGCTCAGCCCGGTCCTTCAGGGCCGACTTGAACAGCAGGTCGCTGGCGGTGTGGGGCGCGATGTGGTTCTGAAGGGTGTTGTAGTCGAAGTGCTGGTTGCCGTCGCCGAAACTCAGGCCCAGCAGGTCGGCACGGGCGCCCGGCTCAGCCAGGATAACATCGAGCCGCGTCTTGGTCAGCCGGCCGCCCAGCCCCACCATGAGCGCCTGGAGGGAGCTATCGCGGCCCAGACGAGCCCGGATGGTGTTGAAGCCGTACATGTGCCCGCCCCAGCGCTGCACGTTGACGTATTGCACCTGCGCCCCTTCTCCGACGAATATCTCTACCACGCCGCTGGCGAAGCCCCCGCCCTCCATCGTGGGAGACACGCACTCGTCGATGAGGGTCAGCCAGCTCCCCGGCTCGGCCACGACGAGGAGATGGGGAAAGGAAGCCAGGCCCTGTGCGCTCAGGCCCAGGACATAGCTCACCGGCAAGCCCACTTCCACCCCTCGGGGCACGTACAGGAAGGCCCCGCCGCTCCAGAGAGCTCCGTGCAGGGCCACGAACTTCCACTCGCTGGGAGGGACAGCCTCGGTCATGAGGTAGCGCTGTACGAGTTCGGGATGCTCGCGCGCCGCCGTGTGGAGGTCGCTCAGGATGACCCCCTTTCTGGCCAGCTTCTCGTCCAGCTCGCGCAGCACCACCTCCGAGTTGTGCTGGACGATGAGGCCGGCCCCGGGGGCGCGCTCGTCCCAGAGTGTCCCCAGCTCGCTAGGAAGGTCACGGGGCCGGGCCACGCCGGACCGACCGCGGGCGAAGGGGGCCACGCCGTTCAGGCTAAGATTGCGGATGTCGGTGCGGCGCCACTCCTCCTCCTGCCCTGCGGGCATGGGGGTCTCCTCGTAGATGTGCCAGGCCTCCAGGCGGCGCTCGCGCAGCCAGGAGGGCTCCTGTCGCAGGCGGGAGAGCTCCTCTACAGCCCGACGCTCCAGCCGCATGGCAGCGAGGGTTCCCTGCTGTAGCTGCTCCGTCACGATGTTCCTTCTGAATCGCTCTCGTCAGGGGCGGGCCGGGCTCCTGCCTCAGCCGGCCCCTGAGAACCCATCAGCCCCGGAGGGCCTAGCCGATAGCTCCTTCCATCTGGAGCTCGATGAGGCGGTTCAGCTCCACCGCGTACTCCATGGGGAGCTCCTTGACGACGGGCTCCACGAAGCCGTTGACGATCATCTTGGCGGCCTCCACCTGGTCGATGCCGCGACTCTGGAGGTAGAAGAGTTGCTCCTCTCCTATCTTGCTCACGGTTGCTTCGTGCCCGATGGTCACCTCCTGCTCGCCCACCTCCATGTAGGGGTAGGTGTCCGAGCGGGATTCCTCATCCAGAAGGAGGGCATCGCAGCGCACCGTCGCCTTCACGTTCTTGCAGCCGGGGTAGACCTTCAGCAGCCCCCGGTAGCTGGTGCGGCCGCCGTCCTTGCTGATGGACTTGGAGTTGACGACCGAGGTGGTGTTGGGCGCGCTGTGGATCATCTTGGCCCCGGCGTCCTGGTGCTGGCCGCGTCCGGCGAAGGCCAGGGAGAGCATCTCGCCGTGGGCGCCAGGCTCCATGAGATAGACGGCAGGGTACTTCATGTTCAGCTTAGAGCCCAGGTTACCGTCCACCCACTCCATGGTGGCACCCTCGTAGGCGGTGGCGCGTTTGGTCACCAGGTTGTAAACGTTGGTGGACCAGTTCTGAATGGTGGTGTAGCGGACCCGCGCCCCCTTCTTGATGATGATCTCCACCACCGCTGCATGCAGGGAGTCGGTGCTGTAGATGGGGGCGGTGCAGCCCTCCACGTAGTGCACGTAGCTGCCGGGCTCGGCAATGATGAGGGTCCGCTCGAACTGGCCCAGGTTCTCGGCGTTGATGCGGAAGTAGGCCTGGAGGGGGAACTCCACGTGGACGCCCTCGGGCACGTAGATGAAGGTGCCCCCGCTCCATACCGCGCTGTTCAGGGCAGCGAACTTGTTGTCCATGGGCGGGACGATGGTCCCGAGGTACTCCCGCACCAGGTCAGGATACTCCCGAACGGCGGTGTCCGTGTCCAGGAAGATGACGCCCTGCTTGGCCAGGTCCTCGCGGATGTTGTGGTAGACCATCTCCGAGTCATACTGGGCGCCCAGGCCGGCCAGGAACTTGCGCTCGGCCTCAGGGATGCCCAGCTTGTCGAAGGTGTTCTTGATGTAGTCAGGGACGTCGTCCCAGCTCTGCTCCGCGCGTTCGGAGGCGCGGGCAAAGTAGTAAATGCTGTCGAAGTCGATCTGAGAGAGGTCACCGCCCCAGGTGGGCAGAGGTTTCTTCAGGAAGACCGCCAGGGCGCGCAGACGGAAGTCGCGCATCCACTGCGGCTCCTCCTTGATGTGGGAGATCTCCTCCACCACCCTGGATGAGAGGCCCCTCTCCGTTCTGACGAGGTACTTCGCTTCGTCGTGGAAGCCCCACTTGTAGCCCTCAGAAGCGATGTCCCGCGGCCTGGTGGTCATCGGGGCGCTCCTTCCACCGAAGCGGGTGCACCCGCGATCCATTCGTAGCCCTTGGCCTCGAGCTCCTCAGCCAGCCCGCGCCCGCCGGACTTGACGATGCGGCCGTCGAAGAGGACATGCACCACATCGGGCCGGATGTAGTTCAGGATACGCTGGTAGTGGGTGATCAGGAGGACGCCCAGGCGGGGCCCAGCCAGGGCATTGATGCCATCGGCCACGACCTTGAGGGCATCGATGTCCAGGCCGGAGTCGGTCTCATCTAGGACAGCCATCTCCGGCCGGAGAATGCCCATCTGGAGGACCTCGGCCCGCTTCTTCTCGCCGCCCGAGAATCCTTCGTTCACGTAGCGGCGGGCGAAGGACTCGTCCATCTTCAAGGTATCCATGGTCTCCTTGAGGATGGCTCGGAACTCGCGCACGGGCATCTCCTCGCCGCGCACCGACTTGAGGGCGGAACGCAGGAAGTTCACCATGCTTACCCCCGGGATAGCCGTGGGGTACTGGAAGGCCAGGAAGAGCCCCCTGCGGGCGCGCTCGTCGGAGGTGAGGCCCAGGATGTCCTCCCCCTTGAACAGCACTCGGCCGCGGGTCACCTGGTAGCGGGAGTGACCCATAAGGGCGTTGGCCAGGGTGGTCTTGCCGGAGCCGTTGGGGCCCATGAGGGCGTGGATCTCTCCCCGGTTGATGGCGAGGTCCACCCCCTTCAGGATCTCCTTGCCCTCCACGCTGACGTGGAGGTCCTCAATGACGAAGAGGGGCTTTTCTGGCATGTCCTCTCTACTAGGTATCACATCCTGCTCCCTGTCGGCTAGGTCCCTCACCAGTCGTAGCCGCCTGCACCCGCACTACATACTCGCAACAGGGGGAACCGTCAACTAGGCGGCCGATCTGCTCCACCGGCGCCCCCAGCAGCAGTTCGATGGCCAGACGGTCAGACTGACAGGGGGCAGGGCTGGCCTGGGCGGCGCGCCGGTAGGGGCAAGTCGAGTTCAGCAGGTGGTATCCGTCGGCCTCCCGGCCCCAGCGGTCGAGGATGCCCTCAGCCCGAAGGGCGCGGCTGGCCTGAGCCACCCGCTGCTCCAGGGTAGGGCCTTCAACCTCCAGGCGGTGGTCATGGGCCACCTCCCTGGCGACGCCCTCGAAGACGGAGGCCAGCACCTGCAAGCCATCGCGCCCGCGCAGGTCCGACTCCTTTAGCTCCACCAGTCGCTGTAACATGCGGGAAAGCAACCGCGAATAGCTGGCAGGCGTGCGCTCCTCCGCCTGCTCGGTGAGGAAGAAGGCGAAGGAGGGCCTGCCCACGCCCCCACGGAGCATCCGGGCGTCCACCAGGCCCTCGGCGCGGAGGCCGTCCAGGTGACGGCGCACCCCTCCGGTGCTCAACTGCAGGGCCTCCGCCAGCTCGGCCACGGTAGCTTCGCCCTTGCTGCGGAGTAAGATCAGGATGCGATCGCGGGTGCTGGCTACCATGCACTCACACTCATAACAGCGCTCACAGCCCAGCTTAGCAGCGGCAGTGGGCTACGTCAAGAAATATTGACTTAAAATGCATTTTTGTATCGAAACACTCCCCACATCTAGTAACATCGACCCGATTGCGCAGGCAACTAGCCCCGCGCCCAGACGGTCAGGGTCATGAGGGCCACCACCAGCCAGTGCACCACTGTCGGCGCGGCTACGCTGCGGGTGTGCCAGCGGAGGTAGGCGAAGATGAGCCCGCCCAGAGCCAGCCCGGCGAATGAGAACAGAGCTCCCAGAACCAGCATCGGGATCGAATCCGCCATGCCACTCTCTACCACGGTGCGGCTGGTGATGACCCCGTGCCAGAAGGTGAAGCAGACAGTCGTCCACACGAAGGCCCCCCGTTCCCCAGCGGCACGGGCCCAGTAAGCGTAGAGCACCCCTCGAAAGGCCGCCTCCTCGAAGAGGGCCGTGCCCACCGGCGCCCGGAAGGCAAGCCTGTAGGCCAGGGCCGGGCCCGACAGGTCGCTGACGCCCTCTACCTCGATGGGTTCCCCCGAAACAAAGGGGGCGATGGCGATGAAGGCCACCGGCACCACCGAGACCAGCAGGCTCAGGGCCAGCCCCACCAGGGCAGAGGGCAGCGCGGCCGCCGGACCCAGGCCCAGCTCCTGCGCGGACAGCCTGTCCACGCGAAGCGACCAGCCCAGCAGGACGGCCAGCACCCCCAGGTTAGACCAGATGAGGAACTGGTCCCGGGCTCCCGCGGAGAAGCCCGATACGCCGTTCCCATATGCCAGGAGCAGCGCCGAGAGCACCAGGGCGGCGCGCTGCTCGGACCTGAGGCGTCGGACAGAGGCGAGCATCATCACCTGCGCACCACGGCAAGCAACCTACCGGCGGTTATGATGCGCGTCCTGCACGCTCCCTGCAAGGGCCGACAGCAATACACAGAGGCCCCTCCGCGGAGGGGCCTCATCCGGGAACGGCAAACGGTCTAAGCCAGGAGCTTGGTTGCCGTGATGGCCGCGCTGGTCCAGCCCCGGCCCTCGTCGGGAACGTGGTCCGACCTTACATCATCGAAGCCAGCCGCCCGAAGCTTGGACACGTAGTCCTCCTCAGTCAGAGCGCCGGCGACGCAGCCCGCCCAGCTCGCCAGGTTGCTCCGTTCCTCCTCGGTAGATTCGCGCAGCCAGACGATGTCGGAGACGCGAAAGCGCCCACCCGGCTTCAGCACGCGGAGGCACTCGCGGAAGACCGCGTCCTTGTCCGGCGAAAGGTTGATGACGCAGTTGGAGATGACGACGTCGAAGGAGGCGTCGGCGAAGGGCATGATCTCCATCTCGCCCAGGCGGAACTCCGCGTTGGTGAGGTTCATCTTTCGGGCGTTGAGGCGGGCCAGCTGGATCATGTCCACGTTCATGTCCAGGCCGACCACCCGGCCCGTCGGGCCTACCTTGTGAGCGGCCAGGAAGCAGTCCAGCCCGCCACCGCTGCCCAGGTCCAGCACCGATTCGCCCTTCGCCAGCTCGGCGATGGCCGTGGGATTGCCGCACCCCAGCGATTGCTCGGCCAGCTCGTCAGGGAGAGCGCCCAGCTCCTCTTGCGTGTACAGCAACTCCGCCAGGGCCGATGCCTCGGGGGCTGCCGCCGCCTCCGCCGGTCCGCAGCAGGAGGTGGCGTCGGTCACTGGGGCCTCGCTTCCAGGCGGTGCGCTCGGATTGGGGCAGCAGGACGAAGCCTCAGCCTCCCGGCGGCCCAGCATCTCCCGAGCGCGCTCCCCGTAGCGCTGGTTCACTGCCCGCTTGATGTCCTCGGCCGATGGTCTTGCCATGGTCAGTCCTCCTTGGTCTCAATGCCCGCCCTGGCGCTCAGGCCGGCAGCTACTACCTCCTCGATGTGCGGCAGGATACGCCCCCAGGCTTCCGCAGCGGCGCGAAATGCCTCCTGTCCCTTGTCCGTCAGGCGGCAGACCTTACGCTGCCGCCCCCCCTGCGTCTCTACCTCACACACCATGTAACCTCCCTCGGTGAGGTCGCGGATGGCCGGGTAGATCATCGCGTCGGTGGGCTCGCAGCAGCCGTCGCAGGCCCGACCGATGGCGCGGCCCAACTCGTAGCCGTGCATGGGCCGCTCGCTCAGTGCCGCCAGCAGGAAGAGGCGCGAGGCACTGCGGTTGATGAGCATCTCCCAGTAGGCCGCCTTGCTCAGCTCTCCGCTCAACGAAGCTCACCCCCTTGCCCACAGAGAATACCTTGCTTAATGGAAACCTAGGACAACTATACCTTGGACACCTAGGTATTGTCAACCCCGCTGGGCGCGCTCATCCGAGT
>JBAUEL010000041.1:0-4123 GCA_049678585.1 Dehalococcoidia bacterium | reverse complement strand
GGCGGGCGCCGGCACCCCTGAGGACGTAGAAGCGGGAGCCGGAGAGCTTCACTCCCCGCTCGAAGTCGATGATGCCCAGGCGCTCGCCCAGGTCCCAGTGGGGCAGGGGCGTGAAGTCGAAGGTGCGGGGCTCGTCCTCGCTGCGCACCGGGACGTTGTCGCTGTCGTCGGCCCCCAGGGGTACGGAGGGGTCGGGCAGGTTGGGGACCTCCAGCAGGAGCCGTTCGAGGCGCTCCTCGACCTCCCGGAGCTGCGGTTCCAGGGCGTCGATGCGCTCGGAGACGCCGCGCATCTCCTCGATCATGCGCTGGCGCTCGGCAGGGTCGCGGGCTGCACCGATGCGCTTGCCGGCGGCGTTGCGCTCGGCCTTCAGGCCCTCGACCTCCTGGAGGAGACGGCGGCGCTCTTCGTCGAGGCGGAGGATATCGTCCAGTGGGACCTCGGTGTGGCGGTCGGCAAGGGCCTTGCGCACCACATCGGGATTCTCGCGGATGAACTGGAGGGCGAGCATCAGTCAGCGCTTTCTTGCCAGGCGGAGGGCTTCCAGAGCCAGGACGCGCACGTCCTCCGGTACGGCGGCTGCGTGGTCGCGGCTCCCCACGGGCAGGGGCTCGTTGCGCTGGAGCTGCGCCTCGGTGACCCAGACCAGCGCGTCATCGGGCGAGGGCGGCCGGACGGCGTCGCCTTCTAGCGAGCGGCAGAAATAGATGAGGTCGATGTGCTGGTGCGGCGGCCCAGGCTCGGGGCTGCGCTCTATGAGGATGGTATAGGGAGGCGGCAACTGCTGTGGGTAGTCGAAGGGGAATGCACTGTTCAGGGCGACTACCTCGGCACGCAGCCCCGTCTCCTCCTGGATCTCGCGCAGTACGGTCTGGACCGGGTCCTCGTTGGGCTTGAAGTGTCCTCCCGGCGGGACCCACGCCTGAAGCCTGCGATGCCAGTGCAGGAGGGTCCTGTCCTCGTGCACCACGAAGCCGGTGGCGGTGAAGTGTCGCTCCACGAACGTACTACGCCTCTGGCAGGGATTGTATCAGCCGCCGGGCGAAGGCGTCGAGTTGGGCGGGCCTGGCCCCAGGGACAGCAGGTGTAGCGGGAAGTCCTCCAGGCTGTCCAGCACCAGGTCGGCCCCGTCGATGGGCGGGAAGGCGGTACTGGCGGACCGCACCTGCACGGCGAACGTTCCCGCCGCCCTGGCTGCCTGGATGCCGGAGGGGGTGTCCTCGATGGCGATGCAGGCCGCGGGTTCGATTCGCAACAGGGCCGCCGCCTTCAGAAAGGGCTCCGGCGCAGGCTTGGCGTTTTCGACCTGCTCCTCGGTGACGACCACGGGGAAGGCGCCGGTCAGCCCGATGGCGCCGAGAAGGGCATCGACCCAGCCCTGCCAGGAGGAGGTGACCAGGGCTCGGGGCAGGCCCCGGCGGTCCAGTTCAGCCAGCAGCTCACGGACGCCGGGGAGGGTGGGCTGCGGGCGGCTGAGGAGCGAGACCAGCACCTTGTCGTACTGGCGCACGTAGTCCTCGACGCTGCCCTCAAGGGCTAGTAGCTCCATGATGCCCCGCCAGGCGTGGCGGACGCTGCTGCCTATAAACTTCCGGCCTTGCTCCTCGCTCAGATGGCGGCCGAGGGGGGCGAGGACGACGTTAGCCGCTTCCAGATAGGTGGGCTCGCTGTCGGCGAGGATGCCGTCCATGTCGAAGATGACGGCGTGGAAGGTTCGGTCGGCCACGGCGAGGAGTTTACTCCTTGCTGCGGAGCTGGGGGAAGAGGATGACCTCGCGGATGGAGGTCTGGCCGGTCAGGATCATGATGAGCCTGTCGATGCCCAGGCCGAGGCCGCCCGTGGGGGGCATGCCGTGCTCCAGGGCGAGGAGGAAGTCTTCGTCCATGGTTTCCACGTCCTCCAGGCCGGCGTCGCGCAGACGTGCCTGCATTTTGAAGCGCTCGCGTTGCTCGACGGGATCGTTAAGTTCGGTGTAGGCGTTGCCGAACTCCATGCCTGCGCAGAAGGGCTCGAAGCGCTCCACCAGCTCGGGGTCCTCGGGCTTGCGCTTGGCCAGGGGGGAGAGCTCCCAGGGGTAGTCGGTGAGGAAGGTGGGCTGGATGAGCCTGGGCTCGACGCAGGTGGAGACGGCTTCGTCGATGAGCTTGCCCCAGCTCCAGCCCAGCTCGACGTGAACGCCGATCTCTTGGAGGCGGGCGCGGAGGCGTTCCGGATCGTCCCGATAGTCGGCGAAGTCGAGGCCGGCGTGCTCGATGAGCGCCTCGCGCATGGTGAGGCGCCGCCAGGGTGGCTCCAGGTCGATGACGGCGTCCCCGTGGACGATGCTGGTGGTGCCGAGCAGCTCGCGGGCAACCCCTGAGACGAGGTCCTCCACCATGCGGGCCACGTCGTGGTAGTCGGCGTAGGCCTCGTAGCTTTCCATCATGGTGAACTCGGGGTTGTGTCTGGTGGAGATGCCCTCGTTGCGGAAGACCGGCCCGATCTCGTAGACCCGGTCGAATCCGCCGATGATGAGGCGCTTGAGGTGCAGCTCGGTGGCGATGCGCAGGTAGAGGGCCCGATCCAGGGCCTTGTGATGGGTGACGAAAGGGGTGGCGGCAGCACCCCCGGCCTCCGGCTGGAGCACCGGCGTCTGCACCTCCAGGAAGCCGCGCGCATCCATGAAGCGGCGGATGGCCGAGATGACCCGGCTGCGCAGGGCGAAGAGATCCCGCACCTCCTGGCTGGCCATGAGGTCCAGGTAGCGCTGCCGGTAGCGGGTCTCTACGTCCTGGAGGCCGTGCCATTTCTCGGGGGGTGGCAGTAAGGCCTTGGCCAGCACGGTGTAGTCGACGGCCTGTACGGTGACCTCGCCCGAGCGGGTGCGAAAGAGGGGACCGCTCACGCCGAGGAAGTCGCCCAGGTCCAGATCGCGCAGGCCTGCGTAGGCCTCGTCCCCCAGGGTGTTCTGCCGGAAGTGGGTCTGGATGCGGCCGGAGCCGTCGCGCAGGTCGATGAAGGTGGCACGGCCCATGTCGCGAGTGGCGGTGATGCGACCGGCCACGCTGACTCTGGGAGCCTCGCCCGCGCTGCCGCGGGACTCCCACGCCTGGAAGGCGTCCAGCGCTTCGGCGGTGCTATGGCTGCGGTTGTACCGAGGTGGATAAGGGTCGATGCCCCGGTCTCGCAGGCGCTGAAGCTTGGCCAGTCGCTGCTGATAGATGGCCTGATATCGCTCGGTCATAGCACCCGATAATGGTAAAGGCGGGGGCCTCGCTTCCGGCCCACCCGCCTCTAACCTTCGCCCGACCCTCCTGGCCTTCAGCTAATGCGCGTGATGGTGAAGCGCACGATGCCCTTGGGGGCGTCCACCTGCACCTCCTCGCCCATGCTCTTACCGAGGAGGGCCTGCCCTAAAGGCGACTCGTTGCTGATGCGTCCCTGCTTGGGGTCGGCCTCCGCGGTGCCGACAAGGGTAAAGTGTTGCTGCTTTCCATCGTGGCCAAGCAGAGTCACGCGGGAGCCCAACTCTATCCGACCGGAGCGGTGCGCCTCCTTCTTGTCGATGATCATGGCGTTCTGCATCATCTTCTCCAGGGTAAGGATGCGCCCCTCCACAAAGGCCTGCTCGTTCTTGGCGTCGTCGTACTCGGCGTTGTTCTGGGTGGAGGCCAGTTCCTTAGCCTGGTGGATACGCTCAGCCACCTCCGGCCTGCGGACAGTGCGAAGGTGTTCGAGCTCCCGCTCGAGCTTGGTCAGCCCCTCCTTGGTTAATGGAACTGGTTTGTCGACCATGACTGCTTCTCCTGGCATCATCCCAAAAAAGAAACTGAGGGGGGCCTAGCCCTCAGTCGCGGATTCAGGACTACTGAAATTATACCCATGAGGGCAACGCTTGTAAAGATTGTCTAGACCGCCCATGGCGGGAAAGGCCGCTGGCAGTGTGAACCGGTTCATGGTAGGCCGTTCGGGCCTCCTCTAGACTCGTCCCGGAAGAGCGGGGCGCCGTGGAAGGCGAGGGGTGAGATTCATTTGAGGAGGGTGGCCGTGATGGAAAGAGAGTTGCTGCAGGCGTATCAACAGGACGCGCAGCGCGAGGTCACCCGCCTGGCCCTGATCAGGGAGGCTCGCGCTGCGCAGGAG
>JBAUEL010000040.1:0-2685 GCA_049678585.1 Dehalococcoidia bacterium | reverse complement strand
GCCGGACACTGCGGCCGCTGCGCCAGGCAGGTGCGTCGGCCGTGCCTGATGAGGTTGATGTGGAAGGGATAGACCTCCTCCGGCTCCAGCATGCCCTCCAGCAGGTGGTGCGCCTGCTCCGCCGAGGCCTTCTGAGGCGCCAGGCCCAGACGCTTGGCCACGCGAAGGACGTGGGTATCTACGGGTAGGGCTGGCTTCCCCAGGGAGAACAGGAGCACGCAGGCGGCGGTCTTGGGGCCCACCCCGGGGAGGCTGCGCAGCCAGGCTCGCGCCTCCTCCATGGGCATGTCCTGGAGGGAGGAGAGGTCCAGGGAGCCCTTGCGGGTCCCTACCTCTCGGAGCATGGCCTGAATGCGCGGCGCCTTGGAGGGCGCCAGGCCCCCCGGCCGGATGGCCTCCTCTACGGCGCTTGCGTCCGCCTTCATCACTGATTGCCAGTCGGGGAAGGCGGCGAGAAGCCGGGCGAAGGCCCGCCCGGAGTTGACGTCGGAAGTGTTCTGTGAGAGGACCGTGAGGACCAGCTCGGCCAGGGGGTCCCGGTGAGGACGCGGGGACGGCGTTCCATACTCCGCGTTCAGCAGGTCGAGGATCTCTTGCGGTGCCAACGGACCCATCTCACTCGACCGAACGCTAGCAGAGGCGACCGTGCGACGCAACGCCTGTATAATCGAAGGAAGGCCAGCCGTTGCGCGAGCGGACCGAAGGGAGGTGATGCCCGGTGACGCGAGAGCAGGTGCGCCTGACCAGCCTCGCTTCCTGTGCTGGCTGAGCGGGCAAGGCGGGCATCGCCACGCTGGCGCAGGTCCTGCGCCCCATCGCCGAGCGCTTTCCCCCTGCGAACTTCCCGAACCTGCTCGTAGGTCTCGAGGGAGGGGATGACGCCGCCGTCTACAGGATCGGCGAGGATCTGGCCGTCGTCCAGACGCTGGACTTCTTCCCGCCGGTCGTCGATGACCCCTACGTCTTCGGCGCCGTCGCCGCCGCGAACGCCATGAGCGATATCTACGCCATGGGCGGCGAGGTGCTGCTCGCCCTCAACATCGCGGGCTTCCCTGAGGACCAGCCGCCGGAGGTGCTGGCCGAGATCTTCCGGGGCGGTGCCGACAAGGTGGCCGAGGCGGGCGGGGTCATCGCTGGCGGTCACACCATGTACGACCAGGAGCCGAAGTACGGCCTCTGTGTGACCGGTGTCATCCATCCCGATGCGATCATCAGCAAGGTGGGCGCTCGCCCTGGCGATGCCCTTGTTCTTACCAAGGCCCTCGGTACCGGCATCATCCTGACGGGCGCCCGAGCCGACATGGTGGCGGAGGAGCATCTCCAGGCGGCCATCGATTGCATGCTCCAGCTCAACCGCCACCCCTCGCACCTGGCGCGCGAGGCGGGCGTCCGCGCCATGACCGACGTCACAGGCTATGCCCTCCTGGGCCACGCCGCCGAGATAGCAGAGCGCAGCGGTGTGCGACTGGTCATCGAGGCAAGTCGCGTCCCGCTCCTGCCCGGCGCCCTCGAGTACGCAAAGCAGGGGCTCGTTCCCGGCGGCACCAGCCGCAACCGCCATGACCTGCAGGATAAGGTGAGCCTCGCCGAGGGCATCTCTTTTGAGCTGGACGACCTGCTCTTCGATGCCCAGACCTCCGGGGGGCTGCTTATGGCCATCCCCCCCGAGCAGGCCGACACGCTGATGGAGCGGCTGCGCGCCGACGGCTTCGGCGGCTGGCTGGTGGGCCGCGTCGAGGCGGGCCAGGGCGTGCGCGTGGAGAGCTAGCCGGGCCATCCGACCGTGGGCCTGTTCTGGATTGTCCTCTTCGCGCTCCTGGCCGTGGTTGCCCTGGCGGCGGCCGGTCTGTCGCTATTCCTCTGGCGGCGGAGGGCGGCACTGGCCGATTCGCAGATGGGGCGGGTGGCGAAGCGCATCGCGGCCCTGCCTCTGACGGCGAAGGCCCGCCTTGCCTGGCGGCTCTTCAGAGATGGTAGAGTCCCCCTGCGGGCGAGGGCCATCCTGCCGGCCCTTGTCCTGTACCTGGCGATGCCCCTGGATGTCATCCCCGACTTCATCCCTCTCCTGGGCTATCTCGACGACGTGCTCATTGTGCTCGCCGCGGCCTGGCTGCTGTTGCGGCTCATCCCGGGCCGGGTGATCGAACAGCACGTGGCCGCGCTGGAGCGCGAGCAGGAGGCCCCGGGCCCAGCGGGTCGGTGAGGCGGATGGCCCGGCCAACGATCTCTACATGGCCCGTAGCAGGCGGACGCGCTCCTGGATGGGGGGATGGGTAGAGAAAAGCTTGTTCAGGAAGCTTTTGTGCTCGTGCAGCGGGTTGTTGATGTAGAGATGCGCGGTGGCCTTGTTTGCCGCCTCCAGGGGGTCTGGGTCCGCCGCGATCTTCTCGAGTGCGCGGGCCAGCCCTTCCGGATAGCGCGTCAGGAGGGCAGCCGAGGCATCGGCCAGGTACTCTCGCTGGCGAGAGATGGAGAAGCGGAGGAGCTGGGCGGCGATCGGCGTCAGGATAATCGCTAGCAGGGCCACGCCATAGATGATCAGGGCGGCCGAGCCGCCGCTGCGGCCGCGGTTGCCCCGCCGACCGCCCGCTCCCCACAAGGTCAAGCGCAGCATGAAGTCGGCCGTGAGGGCCGCCAGCCCCACCAGCACAACCACGATGGTCATGATGCGGATGTCGTAGTTGC
>JBAUEL010000039.1:0-17080 GCA_049678585.1 Dehalococcoidia bacterium | reverse complement strand
TGGCGTCTCCTCGCTGGCCGCCGCCGACCTGGTGCACCAGGACCCCACCGGCACCATGCCCCATGCCCTCATCCTCATCCTGGGCGACACCGTAGCCGCCGCCCGGGCCTTCGATGAGGTCATCCCGCCGGACGTGCCCAGGGTCGTGCTCATCGATACCTTCCACGACGAGAAGTTCGAGGCCCTGGCAGTGGCCGAGGCCCTGGGCGAGCGGGTACAGGGTCTCCGGCTGGACACCCCGGGCTCCCGCCGCGGCGACTTCGCTCAGATCCTCCAGGAGGTGCGCTGGGAGCTGGACCTTCGCGGCTACAAGCACATCCAGCTCTACGTCAGCGGGGGCATCGGCGAGCGCGAGATCGCCGAGCTCGCCCCGTACGCCCACGGCTTCGGCGTGGGCACCTGCATCAGCGATGCGCCCGTGGTGGACTTCGCCATGGACATCACCGAGGTGGAAGGCCGGCCCTTCGCCAAGCGAGGCAAATGGGCCGGCGCCAAACAGGTCTGGCGCTGCTCCCGCTGCGGCCAGGACGAGGTGCTGCCCCTGGATGCAAACGGCCCGCCATGCCCCTGCGGTGGCTCCCGGGAGGCCCTGCTTCAACCCCTCCTCCAGGAGGGCCGCCCAGTGGCAGAGTTCCCCCAGCCCTCCCTCATCAGGGAGACTGTGCTGAGGCAGCTTCGCCAGCTCCCCCTTGAGCCCTAGCAGCGCGCCGAAAAACTCTCGCCGTCAGGGGGCTACAGGGATACAGCCCCCCCTCCTCCTGCCTCGCCGCAGCCCGGATTCGGCTGGTTCGAGGGGAGAATAGGGCGCGACCCTCATTTGCCTCGGCCAGCCCGTCGCTGATAGTGGTAAGCGACTTCATGGACATGGCTGGGGGAAGGAGGTTACAGGTGCCCGACCAGGCTGCGACGCCGCAGACATCGGCTCCGGAGCCCGGAGCCAGGACGCGCGTCCGCGTGCTCGTCTCCGACTCCGTGGAACTGGTCCGCCAGGGCGTCCGGCGGGTCTTGGCGGGCCAGCGCGACATCACCATCGTCGACGAAGCCGATAGCGAGTCCCGGACCGTGGATCTGACCCTACGCCACCTTCCCGACGTGGTGCTCATAGGCGTCCACCACATCCAGGGCGAGACCCTGCGCGCGGTGGCGGAGATCCGCCGCCGGCTGCCCGCCTGCCACGTGATCCTCCTGGCCGATGAAGCCTCGGTGCCCGACCTCCTGGAGGCGGCGGCCGCCGGGGCCCGCGGGCTCCTCCTGAAGAGGCTCAGCGTGTCCCGCCTGGCTGAAGCCGTGCGGACCGCCGTGGCGGGAGGCTGGCCCCTGGAGCCTGCCCTGGTCCGCGACCTGCTGCAGCATCTCATCGCCAGAGGCGAGACGGGTCCCGGCATCATCGGCGAGTCGCTCCAGCCGGAGGCGCTGCGCAGGCTCAGCCCTAGGGAGCGCCAGGTCCTGCTTTCCCTGATGGAGGGTCGCCGGAACAAGGAGATCGCCGCGGCCCTGGGTGTCAGCGTGGGCACCGTAAAAACCCACCTGCGGCACATCTTCCGCAAGCTGAACGTCTCCGACCGCACCGCTGCGGTGCTGGTGACCTTGCAGCCGCGGAGCATCCGGGCCGCCTAGCTGTAAGGCCTTCCCCTATCCCTTTGGAATGCGGGCTCCGCTCCTCCACCATCATCCCTTCGGCGGATACACTCTTTCCGTCCCGATCCGATGTAGTTAATAGAGGCAGGGCCGGGTAGCCCGCGTTTCAGCCCGGGCCCAAAGCGCTCGCACGAGTGTCGAAGGTGGTGCCCATGAGCCAGACTTCGGAAACTACCCCCGTGGGACCCCGCGTCGGCCCCATTGCGCAGCTTTATCGCTCTTACTTTCTGGCGCTCAGGTGGAGCCGGCTGGCCATGGTGGCCTTCTGGACCCTGGCAGCGTTGTTCTTCCTCTGGGCAATCCCCTGGCTCCCCGCAGGCATGTCCGTGGAAGACTACAGCACCGAGGTCGCCTTCACCTTCTCCCTGCTGGGCGCCTGCATCCTGCTGGGCGGTGTTGCCATCACCCTGAGGATTTTCGCGCACAGGCGCCGCCAGGCCCTGGTGGCCTGGACCACCCTCTACGATGAGACCACCGGCCTGCGCAATCGTCGCTACTTCCTGGAGCGCCTCAAGCTGGAGTGCGAGCAGGCCGCGGAGCGAAGGTCCCAATTCGCCCTCATCCTGTTCGCCCTCGAGCCCGTCCATGAGCGCTCCCCCCGGCAAGACCAGAGCACCACCGCCGCCCTACGCTCCGCCGGGCAGGTGCTGGCCAGCCGGACGCGCCTCAGCGATCTGGTGGCTGTTATCGGGCCGAGAGAGCTGGTCGTGCTCACGCCGGGCCTGGGACCGGACGCGGCCGAGCCTGCTGCCCACCGGTTGGGCCGGATCCTGTTGCGCGAGGTGAAGGGATGGGCTGACAAGCCTGATCAGCGGCCCACCCTGACGGTGGGAGTGGCCGTCTTCGGTGGGGAGACCACAGAACCCGGGGACCTCCTGAGGGCAGCCCGCAGTCACCTCGTCTCCATAGCTGGCGAGAGCGAGCCCCCCGCCAGCGTCCAGCCTAAGCAAGACGCGGCCTAGCTGGGACCAGGCCTTCCCCTCCCCCTGTGGCCGGGGGGTGCCAGGATCGGCGACCGGTCAGGTGCGAAGCTTGTCCTTCCTCGGAGCCTGCGGGTTGGCCGAGGGTGCCTGTATCACTGTGTCCCTGGCGGCCAGGAATAGCTGCGGTATGAAGCGCCGGTCGTACAGGAACGAGCCCAGGGCCAGCACCAGGTAAGCGATACCGTACCCATAGCGAACCGCTTCGGCGGTAAGCGCCAACTGCGTGCTGAACATCACAAACAGCAGGGCCGCCTCCCAGGAGCTTATGCTCAGGCTCATCAGGATCGACACCGCAAACAGCGATTGTGCCGCCGTCAGGAATACCTCCTCCACCTGCCGCGATTCCATCGGCAGAGGCTCCAGGGTCCCTCCCGAAATGCTATAGGCTACCGGTAGGCTCCCCACCAGAAGCGTCCACTGGTTCACCTTCGACGAGATCAGCACGGTCATGCCTGCCATTGCCCGCCCCCGGGCCGCCAGGATGGCCGCCAGCAGAAACTCCGGCGCCTCCGAGGCCAGGGGCGCCAACCACTGCACCAGAATGAACTCGTCGATCCCCAGCTCGCGCCCCGATTCCACCAAACCCTCGGCGAAGGGCTCCGCCGCCGCGAAGATCACCCCCGCCGAGAACACAAACGCGGCGCTAACCACGCCCCACCGCGCCACCTTGGGCAGCGCCCCGATCGTCGCCGCTGGCCCCATCAGCTCGGCCTCCCGCGGCGGCGTCCGGGAGGACAGAAACAGGTACGTCCCGAACAGGCTGATCAGTATCACGCTGTCGATGAGGGAGACGTGCTGCCGCAGCGGTATGCTGAAGCTGTAGATCGTGGCTGCCCCCAGAAATACCACCCCTAGCGAGTTCTGGTGCCCCACGTCCAGTTTCCCCTTCCGCTCGCGGAGCCAGAAGATGATAAACACCAGCGGCCAGGCGAACCCCACCAGCAATCGGTTCGCCCCCGTCATATTCGCCAGGGCGAACTCTGCGTGCTCCGGGTTGCCCGGCGCGGTCCAGGCGAAGAAGATGTCCACGGCATACTCTGGCAGCACCGCGATGAGCGCCAGGAACGCCAGCGCCAGCGTCGCCGAGATCTCCCTCTCCGCCACCTCCGCCATCCACGTCAGGAGGAACGCGGCCGCCAGTATGGCCACCCCGAAGAGCGCCGACTCCGCCATGCTGGGCAGATCTGGGTGCGGCCCCCCGCTGACCTCCAGAAGACGCAGCACCGGCGCGGGCGCTGCTACTGCCACAGTGACACCCATGAGCAGCCAGTGACGGAGGAAAGTGTGGCGGACAGGGGTAATCATGCAGGCTTCCTGTCCCCTTTGAGTGATGATTCCGGGTCAGGGTCGGCCATCAGGGGGATGCCCTGTTCCTCCAGACACGCCGGGAATCGCTGGGGCTTGAGCCCGCTCTTCTCGCCTGGCCGCGATAAGGGAGGCCAGTATGGCGGTCCCCAGGATGACGAAGACGGCGCCCAGCGCCATATAGATCGGAATCTTATAGATGTCCACCAGCATCATCTTCACACCGACAGAACAGAGAACCACGGAGAGGCCGGCTTTAAGGTAACGGAAGTGCCTCATGACCCCAGCCAGCAGGAAGTATAGGGCGCGCAGCCCCAGGATGGCGAAGATGTTGGATGTATAGACGATGAATGGGTCTCTGGTGATGGCGATGATGGCCGGGATGGAATCCACGGCGAAGACCAGGTCGGTGGTCTCGATGACAATAAGGACGAGGAGGAGCGGGGTTGCCATCCACTTGGCGGCCTGACGGACGATAAATCTCTGCTCTACGTAATCGGGTGTGACGGGCAAAAAGCGGCGGGTCAGTCTGAGCACGGGGTTGCGTTCGGGGTGAACTTCGGCGTGGCGCTGGGTCAGCATCCGCAAGCCCGTCACCACTAGGAAGGCGCCGAAGGGGTAGATGACCCAGTGGAACAGTTCGAGGAGCCCCAGGCCCGCGCCGATAAAGATGGCGCGCATAATCAGCGCGCCTAAAATGCCGTAGAAGAGCACCCGGTGCTGGTACTGGGCTGGCACGTTGAAGTAAGAGAAGATCATGACGAAGACGAATATGTTATCCATGCTGAGGGACTTCTCGATGACGTAGCCCGTCAGGAACTCCATCCCCTTCTGCGACCCCATCAGGATGAAGATGCCGGCGTTGAACAGGAGGGATAGTGATATCCAGACGGCGCTCCAGATGGCGGCTTCCCGCAGGCTGACTACGTGGGCCCTGCGATGGAAGACCCCAAGATCGATGGCCAGCATCGCCAGCACAAAGACGTTGAAGCCTATCCAGGGCCAAATCCAGACGGGCATCCGGTCTCTCCCTGGCTAGGTTGCTGCACCTACGGTGAGATTCAGATTCATAGCGCTACAGCCGCCACTGCCACAGTGACGCCCATGAGTAGCCAGTGGCGGGTCGTGGACCTGTTCAACTCACCCATCCCGCAGAGGGTTGCCTTACGCGGCGGACAGAACGAATCGGGGGCCAGTCACGAGGAGAAGCACCATCGAGGGCTACCTGGGAAGGCATCTCCTCTGCCAGGCATCCGTGGACTGCTGAGGCCATATTCCGCCGTAGTATATCATGGAGGAGGGCACCGCCCGGCTCGCGTTGACACCCTGGGACAGCGCCCTTTACACTGCCAGCGCCGAGGTCGGGTACGGCCATCATGGTATTCTGAATCTGCCCTCCGACGAGGCAGGCCCGTGAGCAGCGAGAACAAGCGAGAGTGGGAAGAGACCACCCTTCGGGAGACCCGAAGGCGGGCCCCTGAGCGCCGGGAGCGCTTCGAAACCAGCTCCGGCGCCGAGGTCCAGCCTCTCTACACCCCCGAGGACCTCAGCGCCTGGGACTACCGCGACAAGCTCGGCTTCCCCGGCGAGTACCCCTTCACACGGGGCATACAGCCCACCACGTACAGGGGTCGGCTGTGGACCATGCGTCAGTACGCCGGCTTCGCCGACGCCGAGGAGACCAACCGCCGCTATCGCTTCCTGCTCAAGCAGGGCCAGACTGGCCTCTCCGTCGCCTTCGACCTGCCCACCCAGATCGGCTACGACGCCGATGACCCCCTGGCCGAAGGCGAGGTCGGCAAGACCGGCGTCTCCGTCTCCTCCCTCGCCGACATGGAGACCCTCTTCCGGGACATCCCGCTGGACAGGGTCACCACCTCCATGACCATCAACGCCACTGCCCCCATCCTGCTCGCCCTCTACGTGGCCGTGGCCAAGAAGCAGGGCGCCGACCTGTCCAGCCTGGGAGGCACCATCCAGAACGACGTCCTTAAAGAGTACATCGCCCGCGGAACCTACATCTTCCCGCCCCGACCCTCAATGCGCCTTGTCACCGACGTCTTCGCCTATTGCAAAGAGCACCTGCCCGCCTGGAACACCATCAGCGTCAGCGGCTACCACATGCGCGAGGCCGGCTGCACCGCGGGCCAGGAGATCGGCTTCACCCTGGCCAACGCCATCGCCTACGTCCAGGCCGCCCTGGACGCGGGCCTGGATGTCGACGCCTTCGCCCCCCGCCTCTCCTTCTTCCTCGCCTCCCACAGCCTCTTCCTGGAGGAGGTGGCCAAGTTCCGGGCCGCCAGAAGGCTCTGGGCCAAGATCATGAAGCATCGCTTTGGGGCCCGCGACCCCCGCTCCGTGATGTTCCGCTTCCACACCCAGACCGGCGGTGCCACCCTCACCGCCCAACAGCCCGACAACAACGTCGTGCGCACGGCCCTCCAGGCACTCGCCGCAGTGCTGGGCGGCACCCAGTCGCTCCACACCAACTCCAAGGACGAAGCCCTGGCCCTGCCCAGCCAGGAGGCGGCCCAACTTGCCCTCCGCACCCAGCAGGTCATCGCCTACGAGACCGGAGTGACGGACACGGTCGACCCCCTGGCCGGCTCCTACTACGTGGAGCACTTCACCGACCGCATAGAGGCCGAGGCCCAGGACTACATCGACCACATCGACCGGATGGGCGGCGCCCTCGTGGCCATCGAGCAGGGGTTCCCTCAGCGCGAGATCCAGGAGAACGCCTACCGTATGCAGAAGGACCTGGAGGCCGAGCGTCGCATCGTCGTAGGGGTCAACGAGTTCGTCGAGGAGGAGCCCCCGCTGGCCGGCCTGCTCAAGGTTGACCCCCGGGTGGGCGAGCGCCAGCGCCAGCGCCTCCGCGAGGTGCGCGCCAACCGTGACAACGCCCGCGTCGCCGCCCTCCTGGCCCGTCTGGAGAAGGCCGCGCGCGGCACTGAGAACACTATGCCTCTCTTCATCGAGTGCGTGGAGAACTACGTCACCCTCGGCGAGATCTGCGCCGTCCTCCGCTCCGTGTGGGGGGAGCAGAAGGAGGCGCTGGTCATTTGAGGGCCTGTGCTTCGGGCAAGCCCGATAGTACAGAGGAGAAAACGACGTGACCTCGGCATCAGGTGGCAATAGGGACCAGCTCGTGAAGGACCTGGAACAGGCCAGGAATGACCTTCTCGCCAGCTACCAGGGCCTGTCGGACGGGCAGATGACGCGGGCGGGAGCGGTAGGCGAGTGGTCGGTCAAAGACGTGCTATCGCATGTAGCGTCGTGGGAAGAGGTGGCACTGCCCGATCTGGCACGCCTCGCTCGCGGAGACACGCCCACCCTGGCCAGCATTGATCTCTACTCCGCTAACTTCGATGGCTTCAACGCCTTGATCATGTCCCTACGGCGAAACCTGCCCCTGGACCAGGTTCTCCGAGAGCTGGACATCGTTCGTGCCGACTTCATGACGGCCGTCAGTCGCCTCCCCGATCCGGTGCTCGCAGAGGGACAGTTCGGCCGTATGCTCGTCCAGATCACCGCCGAACACGACAGGCAGCACGCCGACGACCTCCGCCAGTGGCGGAAGAAGGAAAAGGCATGACCAGGACTGATGTGGTAAACCTCTACTCCGTGGCCGGAGGGCGCTGGTGGGATCCTTTCAGGGTGGTTTGGGAGCTGTGCACGTCAAGAAGGGCGAAACGCGACCTGGAGTCGCTGCTCCGGCGCTACGTCACAGCCGAGTCGACGATCCTTGATGTGGGCTGCGGCACGGGAACCAACCTGGGCCGCCTGCTCCGGCTGGAGATCCCATTCGCACACTATACGGGAGTCGATTTCTCGCCATCTATGCTCGCGCGCGCCCGGAAGAGATTCAGACATCTGCCCCGCCTCACCTTCCGCGAAGGCGACGCGACCGCTCTCGGGGATACCGGCGAGCGCTACGACCTTATCGTCGCTACGTGGCTTCTTGACCATGTGCGTGAATCCGCGGCTTGCGTCAACGATATTCAGCGCTTTCTTGCGGCCGACGGGCACCTGCTCTTGCTCTTCTACTCGAAGGCCCGCTGGTTCATTGCTTCCTGGCTCTCACCGTTGGGCGGGCTTCTTGTCCGTGCCGATCCGGTGCCGGAGCAGGAGATATCCAAGTTCTCCAGCGTTGTGTCCAAGAAGAGTTATTGCGCAGGCGCCGTAACCCTCGTTGACATAGCGCCCTCCGGCTTGGCCATCCATAATTCAGGCGGAGGCAGCGACTGAGGCTTTCTTGGTTGTTGCCGTCCTCCGCTCCGTGTGGGGCGAGCAGAAGGAAGCACTGGTCATTTGAGGGCTCGTGCCCTGGACAGGCCGGATAGTATAGAGAAGGGGTTCGCCATGACTTCGACATCAGGTGGCAATAGGGACCAGTTCGTGAAGGACCTGGAACAGGCCAAGAATGAGCTTCGCGCCAGCTACCAGGGCTTGTCGGACGAGCAGATGACCCAGGCGGGAGCGGTAGGCGAGTGGTCGGTGAAGGACGTGCTGTCGCACATAGCGTCGTGGGAAGAGGTCGCGCTTCCGGACCTGCAGCGGGTCGCTCGCGGCGATACTCCCACCCTCGCCAGCTTCGACCTCGGCAAAGCGGACGACTGGAACGCCATGGTGATGTCCCTCCGGCGCAACCTGCCCCTGGATCAGGTTCTCCGGGAGCTCGACCTGAGCCGCCAGGACCTCCTGAGTGCCCTGGCTCAGCTCCCTGACTCCGCCCTGGCCGAAGGCCAGTTCGCTCGCGGCATGCTCACCATCTGTACCGTCCACGACAAGGAGCACACCGAGGACATCCGTCAGTGGCGGCAGCGGGAGGGGCTGTGATCAAGAAGATCCACCACATCAGCATCGTGGTGCGGGACATGGAGGAGGCCTTCCTCTTCTACCGCGACGCCCTGGGGCTTCCTTTACATAAGATCACAATCCTTGAAGACCAGGGGGTGAAGGCCGCGCTCCTCCCCCTCGGCGAGAGCGAGATCGAGCTGCTCGAGCCTATCCAGCCCGATACCGGCATCGCCCGCTTCCTTGAGCGCCGCGGCGAGGGTCTCCACCACATCTGCCTCGAGACCGACGACATCGACCGGGAGCTCGACGGCCTGAACGCCAGAGATGTCCAGCTCATCGATGAGCAGCCACGCCTCGGGCTGGCCGGCCGTGTCTGCTTCGTCCATCCCGGCGCCCACCACGGCGTGCTGGTGGAGCTGGCCCAGCCCATGGAGTAGGCTATGTTCAACGCGAAGCGGCTCGACCACGTGACCCTCTCCGTCACCGACGTGGAGGAGGCCGCCCAGACTTGGCAGCGCACGCTGGGCCTGAGGCCGGACACGCTCATCGAGCCCCACGGCTCGTACCCGCGTCTCGGCAGGCTGCCCGTGGGCGATGCCTTCCTGGAGCTGGTGCAGCCCCTCGCTGGCGCCATCGCGCCGGACGAAGGCATGCTTTCCATATCCGTAGAGGTAGACGACCTCGTCGCCGCCGTAGCCGCTCTGCGTCGCCGCGGCGTGGTTGTCTCGGACCCCCAGGAGGGGCCCTGGCCGGCCACGCAAGTCGCCCACATCAGCCCGAAATCCGCCCACGGCGTGCCCATCGAGCTCGTGAGCCGCCTGGCAGGACCTGAAGGAGCGGACAAACCCGAGGAGTAGTAGCCATGGGTCAGATAACTTCGACGGTCGATATCGCGGCGCCGGTCCAGCGCGTCTGGGAGGCCTTCAGCGACCCCTACGGCTGGCCCGAGTGGATCGAGAACACCGTGGCCATTCTCTCCGTAGAGGGCGAGCCACTGGCCGAGGGCACCACCTACCGCGAACGCAGCGTAGTGATGGGCCCCTGGAAGTCGGAGAGCCGCTGGAAAGTAACGCGCTTCCAGCCGCACAGCATCCAGGTCCACGAAGGCCATCTCTCTGGCGTGGGGCGCGTCGTGCTTACCGTGGGCTTCGAACCCGCCGACGAGGGGGCGCGCTTCAGCATGGCCCTCCGCTACGACACCATGCTCGGGCCCCTGGGCGCCCTTCTCGACCGCCTCATGATCAACCGGATGATGCAGCGCAGCTTTGACCGCAGCGTGCTCAACTTCAAGGCAAGGGTTGAGGCACTGCAGGGCAGCTAGAGCCAGCCGCAGAGGCGCTATATAATCTTGGCGCAGCGGTCGGCTCCGTCGACTGGCGTGTCGGGAGTGAATGCGGCAACCGGGGGATACTGATAGTGGAACAGGAAAAGCTCCGCGTCCTCATCGCCAAGCCCGGCCTGGACGGCCACGATCGGGGCGCCAAAGTCGTGGCCCGCGCCCTCCGTGACGCCGGCATGGAGATCATCTACACCGGCATCCGCCAGACCCCCGAGATGATCGCCGAGGCCGCCCTCCAGGAGGACGTCGACGCGGTGGGCCTGAGCATCCTTTCCGGTGCCCACATGGAACTCTTTCCCAGGATAGTGCGGGCTCTTCAGGAGCGCGGCATCAGCACCGACCAGACCCTTCTCTTCGCCGGTGGCATCATCCCCGACGAGGACATCCCCGCGCTGAAGGAGCTGGGCTTCCAGGCCATCTTCCGCCCCGGCGCCAACACTGAAGACATCATCGAGTTCGTGCGCTCCTGGGCCCGAGGCCGGCAAAGCCCCGGAGGCGCCCGGGGGGCGTGAGGCCCGTGCAGGACCTGGTAGAGCGGCTCCTCTCCGGCGACCGCCGCGCCCTGGCCCGCGTCATCAGCCTGGTAGAGAATGATTCCCCCCAGGGCCACCAGGCCCTTCGCCTTCTGTACAGTCGTACCGGCCGTGCCCATACCGTGGGCATCACCGGCGCCAGCGGTTCGGGCAAGAGTACCCTCGTGGCCTGCCTCATCCGCGGGTATCGCTCTCGCGGCCGCACCGTCGGTGTGGTGGCCGTGGACCCCTCCAGCCCCTTCAGCCACGGCGCCCTCCTGGGCGACCGCATCCGCATGCAGGATCTCACCTCTGACCCCGGGGTGTTCGTGCGCAGCATGGCCACGCGAGGGGCCCAGGGCGGCCTCGCCGCCGCCACCGCCCAGGTGGCCTCGGTCCTAGACGCCGCGGGCAAGGACGTGGTGCTCATCGAGACCGTCGGTGTGGGTCAGGACGAGGTGGCCGTCGCCGGGGCCGCCCTCACCACCGTGGTCGTCCTCACACCAAGCACAGGCGACGACGTGCAGGCCATGAAGGCCGGAATCATGGAGATCGCTGACATCCTCGTAGTCAACAAGGCCGACCTCCCCAACAGCGACGCCCTGGTCACCCAGCTTGCGGCCCTCATAGCCTCGGCCCCGGTCGGTTCGCGGGAGACCCCCATCCTCAAGACCGTCGCCACCCACGACCGGGGCACCGCGGAGCTGGCCGACGCCATCGATGCCCACCGCCGCTACCTGGACGACTCCGGAGAGCTCGCCCGTCGCCGTCACGCCGAGGCCCGCCAGCAGGTCCTGGCAATGGCCCACCACCGCCTCCTGGCCGCGGTGCTCGAGGCGACCGAACGTGACGGCCGTCTCGAGGACCTCGTACGGGCCGTCGCCGAGCGCACCCTCGATCCCCACAGCGCCGCCCAGCAGCTCATCGAAGCCGCCCGGGACAAAACGTAGGGAACGCCCTCCGGCAGCGCGTTGGCAAAGCCGCCAGAACCCATTGCGTTTCAGAGCCTGCTAGCCAAGGGGGAGTGCAGAGGAGCAGAGCCCCCAAGGTTTCTGCCCTCAGCCTTGCCCGTCCGAGCATTCGGCGCCCGCGCAGCGGGCCGGGGGTCTGGGGGTGTCCCCCAGATTCCAACTACATCCCGAGGGCGGGTGGGTGGGCAGAACCACCTCACTTCTGCAACAGGCGTTCAACCCACCGGGTGCCCGGCAGTCCCTTCCCACGAGGGGTGAGCCGCCCCGGCCGACATCAATCAAACACAACGGCCGTCAGCCGAATCTGAAAGGCCCACGAACCGCGATCTTTTCCACAAACAAACGGTCAATCAGAATGCCGTCGGGCCAGGGACCCCTCGAGGCACACCTCCCGGCCGGATAGGGTGTCAGGCGGCACGTAGAAGCGGCGCACGACGCTACCCCCGCGTGAACACCAGCGTGCGCCACTCGCCCACCTGCAGCACTCGGGCGATGCGGGCACCCGCTGACCCCAGCGCCCCGACGCACTCCATCTCGAACTCCCCTACGATGCCCCCGGCGATCCCTGTCCCTCCCGGCCTCAGGGCGCTCACCAGCGCCAGCGCCAGCTCCACGATGACCGCGGCGCTGATATTGGCCACCACCACATCGTACCTTCCGGCACAGGCCTGGGGGAGCGGCCAGGCGGCCCCCAGGCTGCCCGGCACAGCCAGGACGCGATCGTCAACGCCGTTGCGGCGGGCGTTGTCCCGGGCCACCGCAACCGCCCGCGGTTCGATGTCCAGGGCGTCCACCTGAGCGGCGCCCAGCAAAGCGGCGGCCACCGCCAGGATGCCTGAGCCGGTGCCCAGGTCCAGGACAAGTTGCCCGGGCCTGACCGACCCTTCCAGCGCCTCCAGGCACATGCGGGTGCTGGGGTGATCTCCGGTGCCGAAGGCCATCCCCGGGTCCAGCCGGATCACCACCTCCCCGGAGGCGGGTACGTACTCGCGCCAGGTGGGACAGATTACCAGGCGTCGCCCCACGTGCGTGACGTCGAAGTGGCGCTTCCAGGCCTCTGCCCAGTCCTCCTCCCGGACCACCCGCCCCCGCAGGCGGGGCAGCCCGTCCCGGAGGCCCAGGGCCAGCAGGTCGGCCCGAAGCCGGCGCCGCAGCGAGGGAAGCGAACCGTCGCGAGGCAGGTACACCCGCAGAACAACGGGCCAGGAACGGTCCACCTCATAGGTGCCCTCGTGGTCCAGCGGGAGGATCTTCTCCTCGATAGCCACGCCCGCCGGGGCGTAGCGCCGGAGGACATCCGCGGCGGGCTCCACCTCATGCGGCCGGACGGGAACGGATATCTCCAGCCATTCCCCGGCCATTAGAGCTCGATGCCCTCCTTCATCTTCTCCGCATCGATCTCATCGCGGAGGCGGCGGGCGAAATCGTAGACGAAGGATTCTAGCCGAGGCCAAGCTCGCTGCGGCACCAGGAGACAATCCCCTCGGCTTCTGCGCGCATGAGCTTAGCCCAGAGCGTCCTTGATGCGGTCGAGGAGGCCCTTGTCGTCCTGGGGCGTGACCGGGGAACCGAGGGACTCGGCCAACTGCTCTAACAGCCGCTTCTGTTCTGGAGTCAGGCTCTTGGGGGTTACCAGACGCGCCCGCATCAGCAGGTCGCCCCGGCCGCTGGAGCGTAGGTGAGGTATTCCCTTCCCCCGCATGACGAAGACCTCGCCGCCCTGCGTGCCCGCGGGGACCTTCACGCTCACGGGACCATCCAGCGTGGGGATCTCCAGCTCATCGCCCAGGGCAGCCTGGGCGAAGTTAAGTTCCAGATCGAGGACAATGTCGTCATCGTGGCGACGGAACAGCTTGTGCGGCCGCACGTTGACGCTGATGTAGAGGTTACCCCGAGGGCCGCCATAGTAGCCCACATCACCCTCACCCGAGAGGCGCAACTGCGAGCCGCCGTCGATCCCCGCGGGAATCTTCACCTCGATGGTGCGGATGCCCTCTTCCCGCCCGATACCCCCGCAATGATGGCAGGGATGTCTCACCACACGGCCTTCGCCCCCGCAGCGGCCGCAGGTAGCCACGTTGACGAACTGACCGAAGATGCTCTGCTGCGTCCGGCGCACCTCGCCGGTGCCGTCGCAGTTGGCACATCTCTCGGGCTCCGTCCCCGGCTCCGCCCGCAGGCCGTTGCACGCCGAGCAGATCTCCGCCCGGGTAACCTCGATCTCCTTCTCGCAGCCGAAAGCGGCCTCCTCGAACTTCAGCGTGATCCTCTTGCGCACGTCCGCCCCCCGCTGAGGCCCACGACGCCGTACTCCCGTGCCGCCGAAGAAGGCGTCGAAGATGTCACCAAAGCCGCCAAAGCCGAAGCCCTCGAAGCCGCGGCCGAAGGGACTCTCCACCCCGGCGTGGCCGAAGCGGTCGTAGGCAGCGCGACGGTCCGGGTCGGAGAGGACCTCGTAGGCCTCGTTGATCGCCTTGAACCGCTCCTCCGCCCCGCCCTCGCGGTTGCGGTCGGGGTGATACTGCATAGCCAGGCGCCGGAAGGCCCGCTTGATCTCCTCCTGGCTCGTGCTCCTGGGCACCCCCAGGATGTCGTAGTAGTCGTGCTTGATGGCCATGGTGTATCTCAGATCAGTATCGCCAACCTCTTATTGTATCAGGAGGACACGGGCGCTCCAACCGCCACCTGCGTGACGGCGGATGCGATAGAAGCCCTCAGCGACGGCCGTCCTTGCCCGGGTCAACTCAAGCAAGGGCTATTGTACCAGAGCGACAACTAGGTGCCGATAGCGATGAGCAGGGGGCCGGACGAACGCCCGGCCCCGGTTCCAAGGTTCTTTGGTTCTAAGCCGGAGCCTCACACCTCGCGGAACTCTCCCTCCACGGTACCCTCCTCGGGCGGCTTCTCGCCCTCGGGCTCGCCCTCGGGCTCGGCGCCGGGAGCGCCCTCCGGACCAGCGCCCGGTGCACCCTCGGCGCCGGGCTGCCCGTAGACGGCGGCACCGATGCGCTGCATCGCCTCCGAAAGCTCCATCATGGCGCGCCGCACCTGCTCGGCGTCCTGCCCCTGGAGGGCGTCGCGCACGGCCTTTATCTTGCCCTCCACCTCCGGCTTCAGGTCGGCGGGTATCTTGTCGGCCTGCTCGCGCAGGGTCTTCTCCGCACTGTAGGCCATGCTGTCGGCCTGGTTGCGCAGCTCGATCTCCTCGCGGCGGCGACGGTCCTCCTCCGCGTGGAGCTCCGCCTCCTGGCTCAGTCGCTCCACCTCCTCCTTGCTCAGGCCGGAGCCTGCGGTGATGGTGATCTTCTGCTCCTTGCCGGTGGCCTTGTCGCGGGCGCTCACGTTGAGAATGCCGTTGGCGTCGATGTCGAAGGCCACCTCAATCTGAGGGACGCCCCGGGGCGCCGGCAGGATCCCGTCCAGCATGAAGCGCCCCAGCGACTTGTTGTCGCCGGCCATCGCCCGCTCGCCCTGGAGGACGTGGATCTCCACGCTGGGCTGATTGTCTGACGCGGTGCTGAAGATCTGGCTCTTGCTGGTGGGAATGGTGGTGTTCCGGGGGATGAGGGGCGTGCCCACGCCGCCCAGCGTCTCGATGCCCAGGGTCAGCGGGGTCACGTCCAGCAGCAGCACGTCGCGCACCTCACCCTTGAGGACGCCCGCCTGGATGGCCGCGCCGATGGCCACCACCTCGTCCGGGTTGACCCCCTTGTGCGGCTCCTTGCCGAAGAACTGGCGGACCGTCTCCTGGACCAGGGGCATGCGGGTCTGCCCGCCCACCAGGATCACCTCGTCCACCTGGGAGGTGGTCATGCCGGCGTCGGCCAGGGCCTGCTTGCAGGGCCCCAGGGCCTGCTCCACCAGGTCGCCCACCAGCTGCTCCAGCTTGGCCCGGGTGAGGGTGATGTTCATGTGCTTGGGGCCGGCGGCGTCGGCGGTGATGAAGGGCAGGTTTACATCCGTCTGCATCACCGAGGACAGCTCGACCTTGGCCTTCTCCGCGGACTCCCTGAGACGCTGGAGGGCCATGCGGTCCTGCTTCAGGTCGATGCCCTGGTCGCGTCGGAACTCGTCCACCAGCCAGTCGATGATCCGCTGGTCGAAGTCATCTCCCCCGAGGTGAGTGTTCCCGTTGGTGGACTTGACCTGGAAGGTGCCCTCGCCCAGCTCCAGGATGGAGATGTCGAAGGTGCCGCCGCCCAGGTCAAACACCGCTATCGTCTCCTCGCCCTTCTTGTCCAGGCCATAGGCCAGCGAGGCGGCGGTGGGCTCGTTGATGATGCGCAAGACCTCCAGCCCGGCGATCTTGCCGGCGTCCTTGGTAGCCGAGCGCTGGCTGTCGTTGAAGTAGGCAGGGACGGTGATAACGGCCTCGGTGACCGGCTCGCCCAGGTAGGCCTCGGCGTCTGTCTTGAGCTTCTGGAGGACCATGGCCGAGATCTCGGCCGGCGAGTAGGCGCGATCGCCCATGTGCACCTGAGCGTCGCCGTTCGCGGCAGCGTCGATCTTGTAGGAGAGCAGGCTGACGTCCCGCTGCACCTCCGGGTCCTCGAACCTGCGGCCCATCAGCCGCTTGATCGAGTAGACGGTGTTCTCCGAGTTCGTGACGGCCTGCCGCTTGGCCACCTGACCGGCCAGCCGCTCGCCCGCCTTGCTGATGGCGATGACGGACGGCGTGATCCGCCCACCCTCCGAGTTGGGGATGATCGTGGGCTCGCCCGCCTCCATCACCGCCACCGCACTGTTCGTGGTCCCCAGGTCGATTCCGATTACCTTAGCCATGGCAACGCCTCACTGTGCAACTTCTTCCTTTTCCCGCACGGACAGCAGGCGATCTATTTCGTCGAAGTCAGAGCGCATGGCCTCCTGGTGTTTCTCTATGAGGCCGTGCACATCTTCGATCGCCCCCTTTGCCCCGGTGAGCTTGGTCCGCATCTGCTGTAGCTCACCCAGCCTCGCTCGGACCTGCTTGAGCAGGCTTCTGATTGCCGGAACGTCAAGCCTTGCCTCGGCCGGCTCAATAGATTCAAGCGCATCCACACGGGCCATGCGATAACTGTACTCCAACTGATAGGGGTCTGGCTCATCCTCGCGCAGCACGCAGACATACCGGTGACCCGGGTAGTCGCGCCAACTGCTCAGGCCGGCAGGAACGTATTCCACGTGGCTAAACACTGCGACAGCGGCCACCGCAACCCGGTTCTCCTTGGCCTCCTCCAAGTCGTCCAAGATGCTCTTCACAGAGAGATTGGGGGTATTCTTCGCCTCGAAGACCAGGGCTACTCGTGTGTTGCCTGTTTGAGCCGGATTGATCTCCACCACGACATCCCCGGCCTTGGACTTACCCTTCTGTCCAGCACGATCGGCCACATACTCTGCTGTGTCGCCATACACCCTCGCTATGCGCTCCGCCTGCTCGAAAACGTATTCCTGGTAGCTCCTGCCCTTTGCCGTGCCCTTCTCTCGCTCTGCAGCGCCACCAACGATCTTCATGACTTCATCACGCAGACCCTTGACTTCGTCGAGGGT
>JBAUEL010000038.1:0-3452 GCA_049678585.1 Dehalococcoidia bacterium | reverse complement strand
GGCCCTAAAGCTCTAGCTGCCGGGGGTGCAGGGGACTTGCCCCCTGCCGGGGTGCGCGAGGGGACACCCCTCGCCCTTCATTTCCTGCTGATGAAGGCCCACCGCCCCTGAAGCCCGCCCGTGCCCTGCCCAGAGCTGCTCACAGTTGACGCCGCCAGGCTGGAAGGCTACCATTTGTGCACAAATGCACAGCGCGCGCCGACAGGAGGGCCGGCGCGTCGACAGGTTTGCTGGCCTCTCGCCGACTGCGCCCAGAAGAACTATGCCCATCGACATACCACAGGTCGTGATCGACAGGCTCCCCACATACGCCCGCGCCCTGGCCGTGCTGGAAGAGCAAGAGCGCGAGGTGGTCAGCTCACAGGAGTTAGGGACCGCGCTGGGGGTCACACCCGCCCAGATCCGCAAGGACCTCAGCTACTTCGGCCGCTTCGGCAAGCAGGGCCGTGGATACAACGTCAAGCGCCTCCTGGAGGAACTGCGCCAGATCCTGGGCCTCGAGTATCAGTGGACCATGGCCCTCGTGGGGGTGGGCCAGCTAGGACGGGCCATCCTCGGTTACGCCGGCTTCGCCTCCCAGGGCTTCCGCATCATAGAAGCCTTCGACACCGACCCGGACATCGTGGGCCACACCTTCGATGGCCACACCGTCCGCGACAGCACCGAGCTACCCAAGGTACTGCGACGTCGCCCCGTGGACATCGGCATCGTAGCGGTACCCGCAGCCAGCGCCCAGCGCGTCATCGATACCCTGGTGGCATGTGGGGTCAAGGCCATCCTCAACTACGCACCCATCGCCGCCCACGCACCCGCGCGGGTGCGCGTTAAGCACATCGACCCCGTGCTGGCTCTTCAGAGCATAACCTTCCACCTGAAGAACCAGTCACCGCCCACAGCCAACTAGCCCCGCCAGTCCCGAAGGCCGCCCTCACCAGCAGACCCGGGCCTGCGCCCGGGTCTCCCAACCGTCCATCCGTGAACCGCCAGCGGCTAGTAGCTCGCCACCAGCGACTCCTCCTCCGTCGGCAGGCTGCGCTTGATGATGTCCAGATATTCCAGCGCTATCCCCGCCCCGATGGCAGTGCATTCCATGGGATTATCCGCAAGCTGACAGGGCACCCCCGTCTCCTGCGTCAGCAGAACGTCCATGTGACGCAGCAACGCGCCCCCGCCCGTCAGCACGATGCCCCGGTCGATGACATCAGAGGCCAGCTCCGGCGGGGTCTGCTCCAGCACCGACCGCACCGCCTGCACCACACTGACCAGGCAGTCCTGCATGGCCTGGGTCACATCGCTCGAGGACACGCTGACAGTCTTCGGCAGGCCCGTGATCTGGTCACGGCCCCGCACATCCATGCTCAACTCCTCCTCCAGGGGCACCGCGCTGCCGATGCCTATCTTCAGATCCTCAGCAGTGCGCTCCCCGATGATGAGATTGTGCCGCCGCTTGACGTGCGCGGCGATCGCATCGTCCATACGGTCGCCCGCCACCCGCACCGACTCGCTAACCACCACCCCGTACATCGAGATCACCGCAGCCTCGCTCCGGCCTCCGCCCACGTCCACCACCATGTTCCCGCTCGGCGAACCCACAGGCATGCGCGCCCCAATGGCCGCCGCCAGCGGCTCTGGCACCAGGTTAGCAGGCGACCGCGCCCCCGCCTGCACCGCCGCATCCCGCACCGCCCGCTGCTCCACGCTGGTCACCCCCGCGGGCACGCACACCATCACCTCCGGCCGCACCACCCTGAAGCGCCCCACTACCTTGCTAACGAAGTAGCGGAGCATGGCCTCCGTAATGATGTAGTCGGCGATCACCCCATCTCGCATCGGCCGGATAACCGAGATCGCCGAGGGCGTCTTGCCCATCATCTCCCGCGCCCGCTCACCTACCGCCACCACCGTATTGTCGCGGTTACTCAGCGCTACCACTGCGGGCTCGTTCACCATGATGCCCCGCCCCTTGAGGTACACCAGCACGTTGGCCGTCCCCAGGTCGATTCCGATCCGTTTCCCCAGCATGGACTTCCCCCCATCCTCACAGGGCTGGCGCCCCGCACTCGTTCACACCCGCTCGATAGCTGCCCCCAGCGAACGGAGCTTCTCATCCAGGGCCTCATAGCCCCGATCCAGATGATACACGTCAGATATCTCGGTCCTGCCCTGGGCGGCCAGCCCCGCCAGCACCAGCGCCGCCCCGGCCCGCAGGTCCAGGGCCCGCACGTTGGTGCCCACCAGCGGGGTAGGACCGCTGATCAGCGCAGTGGTGCCCGACGTCGCCACCTCCGCGCCCATCTTGCGCAGCTCCCCCACGTACAGCAGCCGGTTGTCGAACACCCGCTCATACACGATGCTCACGCCGTTGGCCTGGGTCAGCAGCACCGCCATGGGCGCCTGGAGGTCCGTCGCCAGGCCCGGATAGGGCACCGACTGCAGGTTCACCGCCCGCAGCGGCCCCGCTCGCCTCACCCGGAAGCTCATCTCGTCCTCCTCGATCTGAACTCCCGCCTCCCGCATCTTCCAGATGAGCGCGTCCAGGTGTCGGGGCACCCCCTCCTCCACGGTCACGTCCCCCCCGGTAACCGCGGCAGCGATGGCGAACGTACCCGCCTCGATGCGGTCGGGCATGACCCGATGAGTCACGCCCCCAAGCTCCTTCACCCCCTCCACCTCGATGGTGTGGCCGCCAGCGCCGCAGATGCGGGCACCCATGCGGTTCAGCATCTCCGCCAGGCTGGCCACCTCCGGCTCCGCCGCGGCGTTAACGATGGTCGTGACGCCCTCGGCCAGGGTCGCCGCCATCATCACGTTCTGGGTCCCCAGCACGCTCGGGTAGTCCATGAAGATGCGGCTGCCCCGCAGGCGAGGAGCCTCCGCTATGAACTTGTCCCCCTCCCGCCGGACCTGAGCGCCCAGCGCGGTGAAGCCCGCCAGGTGCACGTCCAGCGGCCGCAGGCCGATGATGTCACCCCCGGGCGGACAGCAGGCCGCCCGCCCGAAACGGGCCAGCAGCGGCCCCATCACCACGAAGCTGGCCCGCAGGCTCACCGCCAGCTCGCTGGGCGCCGCGAACGTGTGAATGTGCGCCGCGTTCAGCACAAGCGAGGACCCCCGCCGCTCCACCCGCACGCCCAACGCCTCCAGGATGTCCAGCATGTAGCGGACATCCTCGATGGCGGGCAGGTTCTCCAGGCGACAGTCCTCGGTGGTGAGCAGCGCGGCAGTTACGGCATGTACGGCGGCGTTCTTGTTGCCGCTGATGCGCACCGTCCCCTCGAGACGGCGACCCCCCTCGATGACGTACCGCTGACCTGCCAACGCGCCTCACGCTCCTTCGCTGAACGAAGCATACAGAGGGCAATCCCGAATTGCAACCGACACTTCTACGCAAACGCCGCGAGCCGGAGCCCGCGGCAAGCCAGCAAGCCCTGGGCCATCCCTCGGCCCTATCC
>JBAUEL010000037.1:0-10860 GCA_049678585.1 Dehalococcoidia bacterium | reverse complement strand
CCCGTACCTGGACCGTACACTCCGCGAGCGCTACCCGCAGGAACTCTACCGACAGAAGCTAGGCTTTGTGGTCCGGAAGCTCAGCGACTCCTCTTATCGCTCGGCAGAAGGGCTCCTGGCCGACCTGCGCGTCATCCAGGCCAGCCTGGCCGCTCAGGGGGCTCGCGCCCTGGCTGAGGGCCGTCTCCAGCGCCTCATCCGGCAGGTGGAAGTCTTCGGCCTGAACCTGGCCAGCCTGGATGTTCGAGAGCACAGCGGTCGCCATGCGGAGGTCCTGGCCGAGATCTTCGCCCGGCGCGGTCTGGCAGATGACTATCTCGCCCTGCCCAAATCGCAAAGGAGGGCGCTTCTCACCGGGGAACTCCTCAAGGAACCGGCGCTGCCTGTGCCTGTGAGCGTACTCTCCCCCCGGGCGCGAGAGACCGTCGACACCTTCCACACCATCCGCCAGGCTCACGACTGGTACGGCCCGGATAGCATCTCCGCTTATGTGATAAGCGTGACCGAGGCCCCCAGCGACATCCTGGCAGCCCAGTTTCTGGCGCGCGAGGCTGGCTTGGAGGGCGCTCTGGACATCGTCCCCTTGTTTGAGACGGTGGCGGACCTGCGGGCGGCCCCCACTATCATGGCCGAGCTGTTCACCAACCCGGCCTACCGCGAGCACCTGCGAGCCCGCAATCGCAATCAGCAGGTCATGGTGGGCTACTCCGACAGCAACAAGGACGCAGGCTACCTGGCAGCGAACTGGGCGCTCTACCAGGCCCAGCGGGCCCTCGCCCACACCTGCCGGGAGCACGGGGTAGCCCTGGAACTCTTCCACGGCCGGGGCGGCACTATCGAGCGGGGAGGCGGGCCAGCGAATCAGGCGATCCTTGCCCAGCCCCCGGGCTCAGTGGCCGGTCGCCTGAAGGTCACCGAGCAGGGCGAGGTCATCGCCGAGCGCTTCGCCAACCCGCACATCGCCTATCGCCAGCTCTCCCAGATGGTCAACGCGGCCCTACGGGCGTCCGTGCCTCACCAGTGGCCGCCCATCGAGCCGCGGTGGGAGGAGGCTATGGAGGAGATGGCCGAGACGGCCGGCCGCGCCTATCGCGCCCTCGTGTACGAGACTCCGGGCTTCCAGGATTACTTCTACCAGGCCACCCCCATCGACGAGATCAGCGCGCTCATGGTGGGCTCACGCCCGCCCCGCCGGGAGACGGGAGATTTCCGGGCCCTGCGGGCCATCCCCTGGGTGTTTGCCTGGACGCAGTGTCGTGCCCTGCTGCCGGGCTGGTACGGACTGGGCACCGCTCTGCGGAGCTACGCGGAGCGCTCGGGCGAGCAACTGGGCCGCCTCAGGGAGATGTACCAAGGGTGGGACTTCTTCGCCACGGTCATAGACAACGCTCAGATGGTCCTGGCCAAGGCGGACATGCCCGTCGCCCGCCTGTACGCTGACCTGGTGGAGGACGCGGGGCTGCGAGAGCGCATCTTCGGCTGTCTCGAGGCCGAGCACCGGCTGACCACGAAGATAGTGCTGGCCATCACCGGGCAGCAGGAGCTGCTGGATAACGAGCCGGGATTGCAGCGCTCCATCCGCCTCCGCAACCCCTACGTGGACCCGCTGAACTACCTTCAGATGGAGCTGCTGCGGCGCCTCCGCCGCCTGGACGGGGGCGACCCTATCTATGAGGAAACCCTGGCTGCCATCCTCCACACCATCAGCGGGGTGGCCGGCGCCATGAAGAACACGGGGTGAAGCCCACCAGCCCGGTATATGGTGTCCCCGGAGCGCGGTCGGACCGCAGCGCTATGACGAGCCGGCGGGCGGCATGGGAGGCAGAGCAGCCTTCAGAGCGGGCCAGGTCTCCGGGCCCAGCGTGGCAACCTGCTCCTCCTCGTTGCTCCGGGCGGGGTCCCACTCCTCGGGCGGCGTGATGTAGGCCACCTCGTCATTGGTCAGCCCGAAGACGAACTTATGGGGCGCGCTCATCCCCTGCTTCAGCTCCAGGCCGACCTTACAGAATGTCTGGCCCGGTATGGTACGTATCTGCGCCCCGTCGATGGCGATCGCCCAGGACTCGGTGCGCGCGCGCCTGTTGTAGAAGAGGAACCCCCCGTACAGCTTCCGTCTGCGGCCCAGGTAGCCCAGCAGGTTGGCGAAGTAGAGGGTCTTGTTCGTGGCCGGCAGGTCGAGGATCTTGCGCTCCAGGCCGATGCGCACGTCGGCCTTCCCCTCGGCCCCTTTCAGCGCCTCCAGAACGGCTCTGGCGATGGTAGTGCCGACCTTTTCCGCCTCCTCGTAGGTGCGGAGGCCCTTCTCTTCGTGCCGGTCCTCGATGGTCTGGACAGGGTAGATGTCAGCCAGCGCCCCATTAAAGAAGACGGCCGTGCCGCCTCTGGCCTCTTCCAGGTCCCTACACATGTAGCCGGGGAAGTCGGCGCTCACCAGCATGTTCTTCGGGCCGACGATGTCGGCGTGACAGGGGAAGTTGACGAGCGTGGCGATACTCTTGCCTTCGAGGGTGTCCACGGCCATGATGCTGGCCTCCTCGTCCACCGCGCCGTCAGGGCGCCAGCGGTTTCCGGCCACGCCGGGGACGCGGGCCGTCGCGAACCCGATGCGGGCGGGGGCCATGGCCTCTACGGCGGCGGCGACGGCATCGGAGGCGCGCTCATAGATGAGGCGCTTGTAGCTCTGAGGGACCCCTCCGTACATGCCATAGGTGTCAGGGGCACAGTGGTTGTGGGTGGAGCCCACCAAGAGCTGGAGGTCCTCCCGGCCGGTCTTCTCTCGAGCGCGGGCCCGCACCTGCTCGATGTCATCGCGGAAGAAGCCGAGGAGGTCCAGCGCGGTCATCGCCAGGAGGGTTTGGCCATCGCTGAGGGCCAGGCAACGTGCGTAGATATCGTCGTGCACGCCGGTGGCCCAGCCGGGCTTCAATCGCATCAGCATGAACGTGTCAGTCCTGCTGTGAGCTCCCAGCTTAAGGTTCTCCGCGGGGGTGATGGACGCCTTGGCGGCGCCAGCGGTCAGTTCGGCCATGGTCACTACCTCCCTTCGGGCGCTTGGTCCCGCATATCGAAGACTACCTTGATGGAACGGCTGCGGGGCTGGTCGATGGCCGCCATAAGGGCCTCCCGGTGCTGAGAGAGCGGGAAGCGATGGGTGATGAAGCCGTCGAAGTTGAGCTTTCCCTCTCGCAGCCAGCGGACGATGAGGTCGAAGGTTGAGAGGCGCTCTCCCTCCCAGTCCTCGGCTCCGTGGGCCAAGACCCCGATAAGGTTCACCTCATGGTAGAAGACCGGCGTCAGGTCGATGTGCATGGGTGCCAGATACACGCCTACTAACACCACGGTTCCCCGGTTGCGGGTCCAGCGCAGGGCGTCCCGCAGGGTTCGGGGAAGGCCCACACAGTCGTACACGGCGTCAAAGCCGCCCATGATGTGGCGGTTACCCATGAAGCCCTTGTAGAGCCTGCCGCCGGTGAGATCGGCTACCTGCCGGTAGGCATCGGTGCCCAGCATGATGATGTGCCTGGCGCCCAGCCTGCGGGCCATGTCCGCCTGGTAGTCGAAGCGGGCGAGGGCGGTGATCTCGCAGTCCGGCTGAACGGCCCGCAGCGACTGCAAGGTCATGAGGCCCTGGGTGCCGCAGCCCAGCACGAGAACCTTGTCGCCGGGGCTGGGCCGGTGGCGGAGGGCGGCCCGGACGCCCGAGCCGGCGGGCTCAATGAGCACGGCCTGCTCATCGGTGATATCGTCGGGAAGGGGATAGAGACGCCCCTCCACGGTCACCCACTCCTCGCTCCAGCCGCCGCCCACGCTGTGAGGGAGGTCGCGCGGGGCTTCCCACTCGCACAGGTTGTAGTTGCCAATGGCGCACTGACGGCAGGGCGTCTGCAGGCCTCGGGCCAGGCAGGTGTCGTCGCCGCTGTGCTGGGCCACCCGGTCGCCCACCTTCACCTTCGTGACCTCCGGCCCCACCTCGATGATGTCGCCCACGATCTCGTGGCCCATGTAGTTGCGACCGGTGGTGCCGGGCAGAGCGGCCGGGGCGATGGACAGATTCCCCTCGGCCATCACGAAGTGGAGGTCAGAGCCGCAGATGGCACTGAGCCGGTTGCGCACGCGCACGAAGTTCGGCCCTGGCAACGACGGTGAGGGAATATCCTCCTCCTGGAGCGGCGCGAAACGACCGAAGTAGGCCTGGTTCCTCAACCGCGGTATGCGCCTGGCGGCTGGGCCCAGGAGGCGGCCGGCGATCAAGACGCGCTGAGGGCTCAGGTCGACATACAGAGTCTTCATAATGCTCTCCTGGGGACGACTGCCATCTCGGGCACGCTGGAAGGCGCCACCAGTATGATCGCGCCTCAGCGCCTCGTCAAGAGGAAAGAGAGCGTGGGCCTAGTCATCCGGAAACTCCCGCATGAAGCGGGCGGTCTCCTCGGGAAGGGCGGTGTTGATGTAGATGCCCGAGCCCATCTCGAAGCCGGCGGCAGTGGTCAGGCGGGGCACGATCTGGATATGCCAGAGGAAGTAGAGCTTGCGCTCGTCCTCCACGGGCGCGGTATGGACGATGTAGTTGAAGTCGGGATCACCGAGAGCGCGGTAGATCTTCCGGAGCGTAGTTCGCAGAACCGTCGCCAGTTCGCGGAGTTCCTCCTGCTCGATGTCAGCGAAGCAGGGCCGCTCTGCCTTCGGGAAGATCCACGTCTCGAAGGGGCTGCGGGATGCATAAGGATGGACGACCAGGAAGCCATCGTTCTCCATGACCACTCGCCGTCCCGCCTGTCGCTCCCACTTCGCTACGTCACAATAGAGACAGCTGCCGCGGGCGTCGTAGTGTTCGGTGGCGATCTCGAACTTGCGCCGGACACGGAGAGGGGCGATAGGCGTGGCCACGATCTGAGAGTGTGGATGCTCCAGGGAGGTGCCCGCCCGGGGGCCGTGGTTCTTGAAGATGACGATGAACCTGACGCTCGGGCTCTCCTTCAGGGCGAGGTAGCGCTCCTGATACGCGCGGAGCACGGCCAGAACCTCTTCGTCGCTCATGAGGGCGATGGGTCGGTCGTGGTCAGGGGTCTCGATGACCACCTCATGAGCGCCTATGCCGTCCATGGCCATGAAGTGGCCGTCGACCATCCGGCGCTCCGTACTGCCTTCGGGAATCAGGGCAGCGTACAGGTTGGGGACCACACGGACGCGCCACGGTCCGTCCTGAGGGTAGACCAGTACCTCCGGCGGCGTCTCGGACTCCCGGCCGGGGCAGAAGGGGCAGCCCTCGCGGGAAGTGCTCCGGCGCTCGGGGGAGCGCTGGAATGAGTGAGGCCGGGCGGCGCGCTCGGTGGCGATGATGACCCACTCCCTTGTGGTCGGATCCCGCCGTAACTCTGACATCTCGCTACCTCCACATGAACTCGTATCAGCGATCTCGCCCGCCCGCAGCCCGTTCGGGCGCCAGGTAGGTCGCCAGCCCCTCCCGCAGGGGGATGAGCCGGATGTCGAAGACCTCCAAGAGGGCCGCGTTGTCGGCCAGGGCGTCCGCGGTGACGAAGTCGACGGCGTCCGGTGTCATGGGCGGGCGGGGCAGGAACCGCGACACCAGCCCGAATGCCTTCAGGAGGCCGACCGGCATGTGGATAAGAGGGCGCCTCTTGCCCATCACCTGGAGGGCCGTGCCCACCACCTCGTCCATGGTCAGCACCTCCGGGCCGCCCAGCTCGAAGGTCCTGTTGTCGGCGGCTGCGAGCTCCACGCTGTCTGCCACCACCCTGGCCACGTCATCGATGAAGACCGGTTGCACGCGCTGACGGCTGCCAGCGCCCACGACAGGCACAAAGGGCAGCCGACGAGCCAGGCCCAGGAAGCGGTTCAGGGAGCGATCCTCTGGGCCATAGATCCAGGAGGGCCGGAAGATGACATGGGTGATGCTGCTATCGCGGACAGCGGCCTCGGCGCGACCCTTAGCCCGGAACCAATGGTAGCGAGCATCGGGGCTGGCGCCGGCCCCGCTCAGGTAGATGTATCGCCTCACGCGGGCCGCCCTGGCCGCCTCCACTAGGCGCACGGTGCCCCGTTCATCGATCTCCTCGAAGGTGAGGCCCCGGCGCGGGTTCTCGATAGGTGAGTTAGGGAACTGCGCGCAGCCGATGACCGTCTCGGCACCCTCTACCGCCCGGGCCAAGCTCTCAGGATCCCGCACGTCGCCCGCCACGGCCTGCACGTCCAGGCCGGCGAACCTGCGGGCGGCCCTCTCGGCCTCACGGCTCATCACCCGCACCGGCTTGCCCCGGCGGGCCAGCTCGCGCACGATGCCGCTCCCTACGAAGCCGGTGCCCCCTGCCACCAGGATCATGATGACCCTCTTTCTGCGAAGCGAGGCGGCGCATTCTCCCTACCATTGTAGCGATGATTGCGTCGGACCACACCCTGGGCTAATATGCCCCAGGGACGCACGGGCCGTTTGGCTCTTTCGGGAGCCGGCAGGGGAGTGCCACAATGCTCCTGCAACCCTGTCTGTCATCGAGTTAGCGCCACAGCACCCGGGCCCGCAGGAGCGCCACGGAGATATACGGTTTTTGCTGGAAAGGAGTTTCCGATGCAGCTCGGCGGATACGCAGACCACATCGCCCGTATTGACCTGAGCAGCGGGGAGGTCCGCTACGAAGGCATTAATGAGGAGGACGCCCGCAAGTACATCGGGGGCCGTGGGCTGGGGGTGAAGTATGTCTTCGATAACGGGCCGGAGGTAGAACCGCTCTCGCCCGATAACATCCTGTGCTTCCTGGTCGGCCCCCTCACGGGCACCAACGTCACCATGAGCGGCCGTATGGCCGTGGTCACCAAGTCGCCGCTTACCGGCACGGTCACCGACTCGCACCACGGGGGCTGGTCGGGCGCCCGCTTGCGCTGGGCGGGCTTCGACGGCCTCATCTTCCGGGGACGCAGCGAACGTCCGGTCTATGCCTACGTGGAGGACGGCAAGATAGATCTGCGCGACGCTTCTGACCTTTGGGGTAAGGGCGCTCACGATACTATCAAGACCCTCCTCGCCCGCCATGGCGAGGATGTGAGCGTAATCGCCATCGGTCAGGGCGGCGAGAACCGCGTCCGCTTCGCCTCCCTGCTCAATGAGAACGACCGGGCCTCCGGCCGCGGAGGGACGGGCGCGGTGGCGGGCAGCAAGAACCTGAAGGCGGTGGTCATCAAGGCCCCCAAGCGCATGCCCAAGGCCAAGGATCGGGAGGCCTTCAAGAAGGCCCACAAGCGCGCTCTCGCCACCATCATGGAGAGCGGGCTGCTGGCGCCCCGCAAGGGCGGGCTCTCTGTATTCGGGACCAACTCCCTGACCAACATCCTCAACGCCATGGGGGGGTACCCCACGAAGAACGCCCAACTTACCAGCTTCGACCAGGCAGGCGAGATCAGCGGGGAGAAGGTCAAGGAGACTATCCTGGTGGGTAACCCTACCTGCCACGCCTGTCCGGTAGCCTGCAAGAAGGAGGTGGAGACCGCCTCGGGGAAGTTCCACGTGCGCATGGAGAGCGTGGAGTACGAATCGGCCTGGTCCCTGGGAGGCTTCTGCCTGAACGCCGACCGCGACGCCATCGCCTACCTCATCGACCTCTGCAACGACTACGGCATGGACACCATTGAGATGGGTACTCTGCTCTCCATGGCCATGGAGGCGAGCGAGAGGGAGCTCATTACGGAGCGCATCCCCTGGGGCGACACCGACAAGATGGTGGAGCTGGTACACCGCATCGCCAGCCGCACCGGCATAGGCGATACACTGGCCGAGGGCACGGAGCGCGCAGCCAAGGCGTTCGGCGACCCGGACATCGCCATGACCGTGAAGGGCCAGGGCATCCCTGCCTACGACCCGCGGGGCCTCAAGGGCATGGGCCTCAGCTACGCCACCAGCAACCGCGGGGCCTGCCATCTGCGCGGCTATACCGTAGCCAGCGAGGTCGTGGGCATCCCCGTGAAGACCGACCCGCTGGCCTGGGAGGGCAAGGGCGCGCTCTGCAAGGCGTTCCAGGACCTCGCCGCTGTGTCCGATTCCTTCGACATGTGCAAGTTCTCCTCCTTCGCCCAGGGGGCGGAGGAGTACGCCGCGCAGTACGCGGCGGTGGTGGGTATCCCCATGGATGTCCAGGGCCTCCTCACCATCGGTGAGCGCATCTACAACCTGGAGCGCCACTACAACAACCTCGCGGGCTTCCGCGAGGGCTCCGACTATCTGCCCGAGCGGTTTCTGAAGGAGCCCTCCACCAGCCCGGCCTCTCAGGGCCACGTCTGCGAGCTGGACAGGATGCTCCAGGAGTACTACGAGGCCCGCGGCTGGGTGAACGGGGTGGTGCCCGAATCAAAGCTGAAGGAACTCCAGATTCCCTAGTTGGAGGATGCCTTCTCAGAGCCATGACCACTGTACGCCTCTACGCCAGCCTGCGGGAGCTGGCCGGCGACAGGACGGTTGAGGTGCTCCTACCCGACGGAGCCACCGTGCGGGACGTGCTGATTCGCCTGGTCGAGCTTCGGCCGGGCCTGGCCGGCCACGTCCTCGACGGTGAGGGCCAAGTACCCCAGTATGTCGGCGTGTTCGTGGACGGACGTGATATCCGCTACCTCCAGGGCCTCGACACCCCCGTCAGGCCGGAGAACGAAGTGTACATCTTCCCGCCGACCGCGGGAGGCTGAGGGGACTCGTCTTCCTCGCGCCTGCTGCTGTCGGCAGACGGGCTCTACTTGACAGATCGGGCGCCCTGGGGTGATCATGCTGCCGGTCGCCTCTTTGGCGTAGCATTAGGTGGAGGTACAACATGATCGCCACAAGCCCCTGGCCCAGTCTCGCTCCCTATCCGCGGCGGAACCTCGCTCACTACCTGGGGGACGCCGCCCAGCAATTCCCGGAGAAGGTCGCCTTCATCGACCCGGACGGTCGGGAGTACACCTTCGCCCGCATGTGGAAGGACTCTCGGAGGTTCGCTCGCTTCCTTCAGGAGGCCGGCATCGGCAAGGGGCAGGTCATCGCCATCCTCTCACCCAACTGCGTTGAATACGTGCCAGCAGTGCACGGCTCACTGCTGGCGGGCGTCACCATCACCAGCCTCAACTACCTGTACCGGGAGCAGGAGGTCGCCCACCAGCTCCAGGACACCGATGCTGTGGGCATGCTTGCCCCGCGGAATCTCATGCCGGTAGTAGATGCGGCCAGGAAGGAGGTGCCCACCCTACGGCACACCTGGGCCATCGAGGACATCTGGGACATGATAGAAGGTGTATCGGGCGAGCCCGAGCCTGTGGAGATAGACCCGGAGAAGGACATCGCTCTCCTCCCCTACTCCAGCGGCACCACGGGGCTCCCCAAGGGGGTTATGCTCAGCCATTACAGCGTGAGCGCCAATGTGAGCCAGGCCATAGGCACGGAGATCACCAACGAGCGCTCGGTGGTGCTGGACTTCCTCCCCTACTTCCACATGTACGGGATGGTCGTTTTCCTCAACGCCTGCGTGGCCGGTGGCGTGACCCAGATAATCCTGTCCCGCTTCGACCCGGAGCTGATGCTCTTCCTCATCCAGAAGCACCGCGTCACCGATCTTTTCGTGGTGCCGCCCGCCCTGCTGGCCCTCCTGAACGTGGCCAGCTCAAAGAGCTACGATACCTCCTCGCTCCGGTTCATCCTCTCCGCTGCCGCGCCCCTGGCCCCGGAGCTGGCAGAGCAGGGCAAGCGAACCTTCGGCTGCCCGGTCTTCCAGGGCTACGGCATGAGCGAGGCCTGCGCCCTGACCAATACCAACCCCCTGGACAGGATCAAGCCCACCACCGGCGGCGCACCCGTCTCCGATACCATCGAGAAGGTGGTGGACCTGGACACAGGCGAGGAGCTACCTGCCGGAGAGGTGGGAGAACTCCTGATCAAGGCTCCACAGGTCATGCTCGGCTACTGGAAGCGTCCTGACGCTACCGCCGAGACACTCACCGAGGACGGCTGGCTCCGCACAGGCGATATCTGCAGCCTGGACGAGGATGGCTACGTCAGCGTGTTGGACCGCAAGAAGGAGATGATCAAGTACAAGGCCTATCAGGTGGCCCCCGCCGAGCTGGAGGGGATTCTCCTGGAGCACCCGGCGGTTCTCGATGCTGCCGTGATCCCCAAGCGAGACCCGGAGGCGGGCGAGATCCCCAAGGCCTTCGTGGTCCTGCGCCCCGATCAGGAGGCCACGAAGGAGCAGATCATGACCTTCGTAGCCGAGAAGGTCGCCCCTTACAAGAAGATTCGCGTCATGGAGTTCGTGCAGAGCATCCCCAAGACGCTCTCCGGCAAGATCCTGCGGCGTGAACTCATCCAGCAGGAGCGAGAACGGAGCTCCGAGACCTCTTAGGAGACCGACCACCCGCGAGTCCAAACGCCCCGCGGTGGAGCCAGAGCAAGGCATGGAAGCAGGCAAGCCTGAGCGAGCCCTGAGCTCGCTATGCCGCGCGCTGCTGCTGTTCGCCCTGGCCTCGGCTGGGGCCCTGCTGGCGACGGCTTGGGCCGTGGCGGAGCGCGCCATCCACCCATGGCGGCGTGAGGAAGACTATAACCTCCTGGACTTCGAGCTGCCTGTCGAAGAGGTGCGCTTCTCCAGCCGCGATGGCCTGCGGCTGGCCGGCTGGTTCATCCCCGGCGATAGCCCTGCCTGTGTCATCCTGGCCCACGGTCACGGTCGGAGCCGCGGCGAGCTGCTCCCCCACGCCGACTTCTTCCATCGGGCCGGCTTCTCCGTCTTCCTGTTCGACTTCCGCAACCGAGGTGAGAGCGAGGGTAAGGCCGTCACCATGGGCGTTCACGAGCCCCTGGATCTGCTGGGGGCTCTGGACCACCTGCATGGC
>JBAUEL010000036.1:0-14521 GCA_049678585.1 Dehalococcoidia bacterium | reverse complement strand
CCCCTGTACCCCCGACTGCGGAGTGTTTCGTCAGCCTGGAGGTTGAGGAGGGCGCTTGGAGAGGGCGGGCTCAGCCCTCGGCGCCGAGCGAGAGGTACTCCTTGATGTGCTCGAACAGGGCCTTGGCCTCTTCCTCGGGCGAGCCCCTGATGAACTCGCGCTTGCGCTCGGCGGCGGCGGCCTCGTAGACGCCTTCGACGATGGTGCCGGAGCCGTCCAGGCCGACGGTTTTGGGGTCGATGCCGAGGTCCTGGATGCTCCAGGTGGTGACCACGTCGGCGGTCTGAGCCCAGTCGATGCGGTCCATGTCGATGAAGCGGGGCTCGTTCATGGCGAGCTTCACGGAGGCTACTGCGGGCAGGGGGACGGAGAGCACCTCGTGGCCGCCCCGGATCTCCCGGTGGGCCTCCACTCGGTTCTCCTCCGGCAGGAGCTTCATGGCGGTGGCGTAGGTGATCTGGGGGATGCCCAGCCATTCGGCGATGCCCGGGGGCACCTGGGCGGTGGCTCCGTCGGAGGACTCCTCGCCGCAGAAGATCAGGTCGTAATCGCCGATCTTCTCGATGCCTCTGGCGAGGGTGAGGGAGGTGGCCAGGGTATCGGCGGCGGCGAAGGCGCGGTCGCTCAGGAGGTAGGCGTGATCGACGCCCACCGCGATCATCACCCGCAGGTACTGCTCGAAGACAGGCGGGCCCATGGAGATGGTGGAGACCCGCCCGCCGTGCTGGTCGCGCAGAGAGAGGGCCAGCTCGAGGGCGTTCATGTCCGACCGGTTCATCTCAGAGCGCACGCTGGTGCGGTCGATGGTCATGGTCTCTGGCTCGATGTGGATCTCCTCGGAGCGAGGGACCACCTTCATGCAGACGATGATGTGCGGTCGCTGGTCGGTCATGACTGCCCTCCGTTGGCGGCCTGGCGAAGCTGTTCGATGAGGGGTGGCAGGACGGCGAAGATGTCATCCACGATGCAGTAGTCGGCGGCCTCGAAGATGGGGGCCTCCTCGTCCGTGTTGATGGCGACGACCGTCTCGGCGCCCTCGATGCCGACGGTGAAGTGGATGGCGCCGCTTATGCCGCAGCAGATGGCGAGCTTGGGCCGGGTGACGACGCCGGTCTGGCCGATCTGGCGCTCGCGCTCGATCCAGCCCTCGTCGCAGGCGACCCGGGTGGCGCCGACCTCGCCGCCGAAGAGGCGTGCCAGCTCTTCGATGAGCGAGAGGTCGCCGTGGATGCCCCGGCCTGCCGCCACGATGCAGGGTGCCTTGGTGAGGTCGAGGCCGGCAGCGGTGACGCGCTCCAATACCTTCACCCGCTTATCCTCCTCGCGGATGCGCACGGGGATCTCGTCCACGGCCCCCTTGCGCCCGGGAGCGAGCTCGGGGGCAGGGAAGATGCCGGGGCGGACCGTAGCCATCTGGGGACGCATGTCGGGGCAAAGGATGGTGGCCACGATGCCTCCGCCGAAGCCGACCACGTCGCCCTTGAGGAGGCCCCTCTCGGCGTCGACATCCATGCTCGTGCAGTCGGCAGTGAGGCCGGTGTGGACGCGGACGGCCAGGCGGCCAGCCAGGTCGCGGCCGTCGGGGGTGGCGCCCAGGAGGAAGATGGAGGGCTTGCGCTCGGCTAGCGCCTCAGAGACGACTCTGGTGTAGGGCTCGGTGTTGTAGACGGCGAGGTCAGGGTGGTCGGCGAGGAGCACCTGGTCGGCGCCTGCAGCGAAGGCCTGGTCCGCCAGGTCGCGTACCTGGTGGCCGAGCAGGAGGCCGGCTAGGGAGGTGCCCAGGCGGTCGGCCAGTTCGCGACTCTTGCCCAGGAGCTCCAGGGAGACACCCACGAGTTCTCCCTGATCTTGCTCCAGGAAGACCCAGAGCCCGCTGGCGTCGGCAGCTTCGTAGGGTTGTATGTCATTCATGGCGTTGCTCCCGCAGGTTGTCGCGCCGGAGGCGCGGGCACGAGTCCGAGGGCGGCGGCTGCGACCTCCGCCAGGTCCATGACTCGCATACGCGTGTCGGCGCCGGCCAGGCTGTCCTCCAGGCAGGAGATGCAGTGGGGGCAGGCCGTCACCAGGATGTCGGCGTCGGTCTCGGCCGCCTCCTGCACCCGGAGGTCAGAGAAGCGCTCGCCGGGGAGGGTCTCCTGCCACATGCGGCCGCCGCCACCGCCGCAGCAGAGGGTGTCGATGCCGCTGCGGGGCATCTCCACCTGGCTGAGGCCGGGGATGGCGCTGAGGACCTGCCGTGGCGCCTCGGTTTCGTCGTTGTGGCGGGCGAGGTAGCAGGGGTCATGGAAGGTGACGGTAAGGGGTAGCTCGTTCTCGAACTTGAGCTTCTCCTCGGCCACCAGCTCCGCGAGGTACTGGCTGTAGTGAAGGGGGCGGAAGGCCTCGCCCACGCCGGTGTGGTAGTTCTTGAACATGTCGTAGCAGTGGGGCGAGACCGTCACCAGGGTGCCCACCCCGATTTCGCGGAGGAGGGCGACGTTATCGTTGATGATCTTCTGGGCGTAGCCCCAGTTGCCGGACTCGCGTGCGGGGTCGCCGCAGCAGGGTTCTCGCTCGCCCAGGACGCCGAAGTCGACGTTGGCTGCGCCGAGGACCCCGACGAGGGCCCGGGCCACTTTCTGAATGCGGGGGTCATAGGAGCCGGTGCAGCCCACGTAGAAGAGGATGTCCTGGCTGGGCGCAAAGTCCTTGAGGTCCAGGCCCTTGGCCCAGGCGGTCCGCTCCGAAGGGGGCCGCGCCCAGGGGTTGCCGTCGCGGTAGACGTCCCACATGAGGGAGGGCAGGCCGTGGGGTACTTGCCGCTCCTTCCAGGCTAGCTGGCGCAAGCCGAGGATGACCTTTGTAATGTCTACTTCGTGAGGGCAGCGACTTTCGCACGATAGGCAGGTGGTGCAGAGCCACAGATCGTCGCTCCAGCCGGGCAGCCCTAGCTGGGCCTGACGGACCATCTTCCGAATGCTGACAGTCTCCCCTCTCACCAGCGCCCAGGGGCAGATGGCCGTGCACACGCCGCACTGGAAGCAGGGCGCTGCCGCTCCTCCGGTGGCCTTATCGACTCGTTCCCAGGTTTCGTCCTCCAACAGGAGGCTTTCAGCTACTTGGCTCACCACTGGCCACTCCTTCGGCTAGTTTGCGCGCGTAGTTCTGGACAACCTCATGCATCTCCCGCAACTTGTTGGCAAGCACCTTGCCCTCCGCGGCGGAGGCCCACTGAAGCTGAAGGCGCTCCGGCTCGATGCCTTGACGGGTGAACTTGCGCTGCCAGAACTCGAAGCGCTTCTTGGTGTGCTCGTTGGCGTAGTTGTAGTGACAGTCGGAGCCGCCGCTCTCGGTCAGGCGGCAGCCGGTGACCAGGACGGCCCCCGCACCCTTATCGAAGGCGCGAGCGATGAAGTCCTCCTCGATGCGCGCTGAGCACATCATGCGGATGATGCGGCTTGAAGACGGATACTGGATCTTCTCGATGCCGGCCTGGTCGGCGGCGGGGTAGGAGCACCAGTTGCAGGTGAAGACGACGACCTTCTCCTGGGGCCTTTCGGCCAGGGTGGCGTCGATCTGGGCCATGATCTGCTCCTTGGTGAAGTAGGGCATGATGATGGCATCGTAGTTGCAGACGGCGGCGCAGTTGCCGCAGGCCTGACAGGCCGCCTCGTGGAAGATGATGGTGCCCTCTTTGGCCTTGCCGATAAGCTCGATGGCGCCGAAGGGGCAGGCGGGGACGCAGATGCCGCAAACGATGCACTTGTCCTCCACCAGGCGGGCAGTGATGGGTTCCTTCTCGATGGTGTCCCGACACAGGAGCTTTCCCGCGTTGGACGCCGCGGCCAGAGCCTGGGCGATGCTCTCCCGCACATCCTTGGGGTACTGCACCGTCCCTGCCAGGTAGATGCCGGGCGCGGGCGCCTCGGCCGGGCCGAGCTTGGGGTGGCGCTCGAGGAGGAAGCCGTCCTCGCTGCGGGCCACCTTGAGCTGGTCGGCGACGTTTTCCTCCTGAGGCTGAAGACCCACCGTGAGCACGAGCAGGTCGGTGGGGATGCCCAGCTCCACGCCCGTGAGGCCATCCCTCAGGGCCACCGTACCGTTGGAACGGGAGATGACCTTGTCTGGCGTGCTGTCGGGGTCGTAGCGGAAGAACTGGACACCCTCTCTCAGGGCCTCCTCGTACATCTCCTCGGCCTCGCGGCTGAAGGTGCGGATATCGCGGTAGAGGACGCGCACCTTCTTGCCCGCTCGGCGCAACTCCAGCGCCTGGCCAATCATCGCTGTACAGCCGAAACGGCAGCAGCCGATGCCATTGGTGCGAGAGCCCACGCAACCGATGAAGGTGACATGCTCACCAGGCACGTCAGGCATCATGCCCGCTAGCTCCAGGGTGGTAACAACGCGCGGGTCCTGGCCGTAATTGAATTCGGTTGGTTGGTAAGGCCGGGCGCCCATGGCCAGGACTATGGCGCCTGCTCGCAACTCCTCGCCATCGCTCAGGCGGGCGGTGAAGTTGCCGACGAAGCCGCCAATCTGCTCGACCTCCGTGCTCAGGTGGACCTTCACCCTGGCCCGCTTGACCTCGCGGCGCTTTTCCTCCAGGATTTCTGCTGCCTTCACGCCGCCGGGCGCCAACTCGTCCAGCTTCCGCAGGAGGCCACCCAGCTCGGGGCCTTTTTCGATAAGGTGCGTGCGGTACCCCTGGCGGGCCAGGTTAGCAGCGGCGGTCATCCCCGCGATTCCGCCGCCGATGACTAGGGCCTGCTGGACCACCGGCTGGTGGCTAATCTCCAGTGGCTGGAGCAGACGGGCCTTGTCCACTCCCATCCTGATCATGTCCAGGGCCTTCAGGTAGGCCTCCTCAGGATAGTCCTTGTGTACCCAGGTATCCTGGTTGCGGACGTTGACCATCTCCAGGAGGTAGGGGTTGAGGCCGGCCAGGAGGCAGGCGCGGCGGAAGAACGGTTCGTGGGTCTTGGGCGAGCAAGCGACCACCACTGCCCGCGTCAGCTTCTTATCACGGATGGCTTCGGCGATCTCCTGCGCGGCCGTGGAGGTGCAGCTAAACATCTGGCTCTGGGCGTGAGCGACATCGGGCAGGGTCAAGGCGTACTCGACACACTGCTCCACATCGATCACCCCGGCGATGTTAGAGCCGCAGTGACAGACAAACACGCCGATGCGGGGTTCCTCCACGTTCTCGATGGGCTCGCCCTTCTCCGGCTCGGGCCACTCCCTGTGGTCGATGTAGGTAAGGGCGGAGGCGGCCGCCCCGCTCCCTTCGGCGACGCTATCGGGGATGTCCTTGGGCCCGGCGGCGCAGCCGGCTACATAGATGGCCGGTCGGGTGGTGGTGATCGCTCCTCCCTGGGCCTCCATCGTTTTCAGGAAGCCGTCCTCGTCAACCTCTATCCCCAGCACTTCGGCCAGCTTCTCCAGCCCCTCGGGCGGCCGCGCTGCTGTGGCCAGGACCACCATGTCCGCCTCGGCCGTCTCCACGCGGCCGCTGTCAGTGTTCTCGTAGCGCACCAGCAGGCCGCGGCCATTGGGTTGCACGTCGGCCGGGTGGCCACGGATGAACTTGGCTCCCTGCTGGCGGGTGCGGTCGAAGAAGGCGTCGAACCCCTTCCCGTAGGCTCGCACGTCCATATAGAGGACGGTGACGTCCTTAACGCCGTGGTCTATCGCCTGGTAGGTCTCCTTGATGGAGTACATGCAGCAGAAGCGGGAGCAGTGGCGGTAGAAGTTGTGATCGCGCGAGCCCACACAGAGAACAAAAAGGATGTTGTGGGGGTGCTCGCGGTTGGAGGGCTTGATGATCTCGCCGCCGGTGGGCCCCGCCGGCGCCAGCATGCGCTCGAACTCCATGGAGGTGAGGACGTCGGGATGTCTGCCGTAGCCGTAGTGGTGGAGGAGGGCGGGGTCGACCAGGTCGTAGCCGACGGCCATGATGATGGAGGCCACCTGGCGGGTGAGCACCCGCTCACGGGGCATGAAGAAGTCGATGCACTTGGGTGCGCAAACTTGGATACAGCGATCGCAGGGGAAGTAGTTGGGCGGGTCGTTTAGACAAAGGTCGAGGTCGATGAGGTAGGGTCCGGGGACAGCCTGAGGCATGGGGGTATAGATGGCCTTGCGGGTGGCCATGCCCACATCGAACTCGTTGGGAGTCGCCTGAGGGCAGGCCTCCACGCAGAGGTCGCAGCGGGTGCACTCATCGGTGACGAAGCGAGGGCGCTCTCTGATGGTTACCTGGAAGTTGCCGGCCTCCCCCTCGACCGCTTCCACCTCGGCAGGGGAAAGGACCTCGATGTTGGCGTTCTCCGAGACCTCGGAGAGTTTGGGCATCTCGATTCATATGGAACAGTCCAGGGTGGGGAAGTTCTTGTCCAGGGCGGCCATCTTGCCGCCGATGGTGGGCGACTTCTCTACCAGAATCACCTTGCTGCCGGACTCGGCCAGGTCCAAGGCCGCCTGGACGCCAGCGATGCCGCCACCTATGATTAGCACCGTGTCCTTCATGACGCCTCCTGCTTCTTCGCATACTCATAGCCCGCGCTGAAGGCCTTGAGGTTCAGGTCCACTAGGCGGGGTCGCAGCGTATTGCGGATCGACTGCTCCCCTGCCTCAGGGCTTATCAGGCCGGTGGCGCCGCTAAAGAAGCCCACCGTGACCACGTTGGCGACGATGCGCCTCCCCAGCTCCTCGGCCATGCGGGTGGCTGGGATGCCGCGGTAGGGACCCTCGTCTTCATAGGGCTTGACCAGGTCCGACTCGATGAGAAGCACGCCGTCCTTCACCAGGTTCGGGCGGTAGCGCTCGTAGGCCTCCTGAAACATAGCCACGAAGTGATCGGGCTGCGTTATCAGAGGGTAGTCAATGGGCTCGTCAGCGATGATGACGTCGGCGTTGCTGGCGCCGCCGCGGGCCTCGGGGCCGTAGGACTGGGTGAGGACGGCCTCCTTGCCATCGTAGAGGGCGGCCGCCTTGCCAATAAGGAGGCCCGCCAGGAGCATGCCCTGCCCGCCGAAGCCGGCCACCCTGATGTCGTGTCGCATGGCCTACTCTCCCTTGTTCTTCATCATCGCCAGGGGGTCAAAGGGTGGTCTCTCAATGTCCACGAAGTTGCCCATGACGAAGGGAATATCTTTGCGCCGCAGGTCGAGCTCCAGCTCCGGCAGGTAGGCGTTGTGGTCCACGATGCAGCGCTCGCGGTACAGCCACACCTCCTCTATGGCGTCACCAATGTCGTTGGGACTGCCGAAGCCCACCGGGCAGGGGGCCAACACCTCGATGAAGGTGAGGCCCTTCTTCTCCATGGCCCGCAGGATGGCCTCCTTGAGCTGGCGGACGTGCAGGGATGTCCAGCGGGCCACAAACACCGCCCCCGTTGCCGCCGCCAGATAGGGCAGGTTGAAGGGCGGCTCGGTGTTGCCGTAGGGGGCAGTGCTAGCTTTTGCTCCCAGGGGCGTCGTCGGCCCAAGCTGGCCGCCGGTCATACCGTAGTTGAAGTTGTTGATGCAAATGACATTGATGTCTATGTTGCGGCGGGCGGCGTGGATGAAGTGGTTGCCGCCGATGCCGAAGAGGTCGCCGTCGCCACTGAACACCGTGACCTCCATCTCCGGCTTGACCAGGGCTATGGCCGTGGCAAAGGGGATGGGCCTGCCGTGGGTGGTGTGGTAGGAGTCGACATCCATGTAGCCGGGGACCCGCGCTGTGCAGCCGATGCCGGACACGCAGGCGTGCTGGTCCTTGGGGATGCCCGACTCCAGGATGGCCTGAGCATAGGCGTGAGTGGCAGGGCCGATGCCACAGCCCGGGCAAAAGATGTGGGGCAAGCGCTCCGTGCGAAAGACAGAGTCGATGGGGTGACTCTCGACTTTGATCTCAGGCATTCTTCGCCACCTCTCTGATAGTGTCCAGGATGGGGTCCGGCGCCATCATGACCCCGCCGGCATGGTTGACTCCGATTACCGGCAGGGAGGTGAAGCGCTCGACCTCCCTGGAAATCTGGCCCAAGTTCAGCTCTGGCACCACAAACGCCTTGACCTGATTGCTCAGCTCCCTGACCTTGTTCTCGGGGAAAGGCCACACGCAGATGAGGCGCAGGAGCCCCACCCGGATGCCGTCTCGGCGTGCCTCGTTCACCGCCCGGCGGGCCGAGCGGGCTGTGGAGCCGTAAGCAACAACCGCCAGCTCGGCATCGTCCAGGAATACCTCATCGTATTCGATGATCTGGTCGGCGTGCAGGCGGATCTTGTCCACCAGCCGGCGCACGAGCTTGTCGTGCGGCTCGGGGAAGGTGGCCGGATAGCCCTTTTCGTCGTGGGTCAGGCTGTCGTAGTTCACTCGGTAGCCCTCGCCCGCATGGACGATAGGGGGCACCAGGTCCTCGTCTTCCGCCAGAAAGGGGAAGAAATTGGGATCGCCTGGCTTGTATCGAGGTCGCTTCCGTTCGACCCGCGGGATCTGGTCCGCGGGCGGTATCACTACCCGCTCCGTCATGTGGCCTATCAGCTCATCGGCCATCACGAACGCGGGGACGCGCCAGCGGTCAGACATGTTGAAGGCCTTGATCACGTAGTCAAAGCACTCCTGAGGGGAGGAGGGGGAGTAGGCGATGATCTCGTAGTCGCCGTGTGAGCCCCACTTGGCCTGCATCATGTCACCCTGCCCGACCAGGGTGGGGAGGCCTGTGGAGGGAGCGCCCCGCTGTATGTTCACGATCACGCAGGGGGCTTCCATCATGGCCGCCATCCCTATGTTCTCCATCATCAGGGAGAAACCGGGGCCGGACGTGGCGCTCATCGTTCTGGCCCCAGCAAGGGAACCCCCCACCAGCGCGGCCACGCTGGCCATCTCATCCTCCATCTGGACGAAGATGGCTCCCACCGCCGGCAAGCGGGCGGACAGCCTCTCAGCCGTTTCCGTGGAGGGGGTGATAGGATAGCCAGCAAAAAAATCGCAGCCGGCTGCCATGGCCCCTTCAGCACAGGCGTAGTCGCCCAGTAGGAAATGGCTGCCGGTTAGCACGCGCTCTTCGGGACTCATTCGGTGATCTCCTCAACATAGATAGCGAAATCAGGGCAGATGACGGAGCAGAACTGGCACGCGATGCATTCTTCTTCTTTGCCTTCGGCTACGACCGGATAGTGGTAACCCTTAGCGTTTATGGCGGAGGTTTCTTCAAGGACATCTAGAGGACAGAAATCGATGCAGAACTTGCACCCTTTGCAGCGCTCGGGGATTATGTACAACTGCCCCCGCGGGATGGAGATCTTCTTTACGTCCAGGGGCTGGCGCGTCTGTAACGTCACCATAGTTCGGTGCCTCCGAAAGCGGTGGCCGACGGCGCAAGACAGGCTCTGGCACGGCACTCTGACGAGTGCGTCGCGGGGGGCTAGGTCGCTGCGCTCACTCTTGGCGCTGAGGCGCTAGCTTCTTCGCGCGAGGCCCGTCCCAACAGAGGTCGGCGACCGTGGTGGACCCCATCCGGTCCACCGCATAGCTTATGATGTCCTGTCCTACCGGGTAGGCTGGGCAGGACAGCTCACGTCCACATTCTCCGGGCGCCAGGAGGCAGCGGTCCACCCGAATCGGGCCATCCACCGCCTCGATGACGTCCAGCATGGTGATCTGTTCGGGGGAGCGAGCCAGAGCCAGGCGCCCCAGGCGGCCCCGCTGGCTCCGCACCAGGCCGGCCCTGACCAGAGACTGAGAGATGCGGCCCACGTAGGCGGGGGAAACCGACTGGCGGCGGGCCACCTCTCGGATGGGGCCCTCTCCAGTGATAGCCAGGTCCAGGACGACGCGCACCGCGTAGTCGGCCTGGCGACTAAGAAGCATCGCTCTTCCCCGAATTGTCTAAATTTCTGAGACATTTAAATATTAGACATTTCCCCGAGGGTGTGTCAAGGGGATTTGTTATCTTCATCACTATGTATTGTCTATGCGGGTCATGGAAGAGGCGCATAGGGGAAGGAGGGCGCCACCCGCAGCCGCGCCTAGCGTCCGGGCACGCCGTACATCTGATCGGGAGCCAGGAGGTGGGGAGCGCGTCGGCGGAGGGCCCTGCGCACTTCGTAGCACATGTGGCACTCGTCCACGTAGGTCTCGGTATGGGGCACCTCAAAGGCGCGGGCCAGCTCGGCGGGCCCCCCCGCCAGGAGAGGGCCGCAGATGGGGTGCCTGGAGCCCTCATAGGAGCTCAGCATCTCTGCCAGCGGGGTTTCCCAGACGTTGCCCATGACGAGTCCCTGGCAGATGTGGGCGTAGCCCTGGGGGTCGAAGTGCATGCGGACGGGGTCGGCGAGGTTCTCGTGGGGGCAGGTGGTTAGCTCCCACCAGGGCCGGCGGGGCAGGCCTTCCACCAGCTTTTCGGCGGCGCGGCCGCGGAAGCGCACGGCCCCGCCGGCGATGGCCTCGCCCGGCCGTTCGCCGGGCAGCCCCACGCTTTGTAGCGCCGGCAGGATGCTGATGCTGCTGGTGCGAAGGCCCAGCCCCTTGGCCGCCTCCATGGCCACCTTGGGCGGCGAGTCCTCGCCCTCGGAGCCGTGGTAGGCGTCCTCGCTCAGCGTGAGGCTATCCAGGCCCTGCTGGGCCAGCGGTTGCAGCCAGAGCAGGGCGTCTTCCTCGGAGAGGGCCCAGTAGGCGTTGGAAAGGACATCGACCCACCAGCGGCGGGCCTTGGCCTCGCGGACGGCTTCCAGGACGGTGGCGTAGTAGAGGAACGGCTCGCCGCCCTCGATGGCGACGTAGCTGACCTGCCCCAGGTCTTGGCCCTGGCGGAGGACCTCCCGCACCTGGGCGATGGTCATGACCCCGGTCTGGAAGGGGCTTCCCCAGACGAAGCAGTGGTCGCACTCAAACGGGCACTGATAGGTGAGGAGGAGGTGAAGCCCGCTGAACTGGCTCATGGCTGCCCTCGGCGCAGGGCGGGAGCTACTCCCGGAGGGTCTGGAGGATGGCCCGTAGCTTCTCGCGGTCGGCCTGGCTGCGAAGCGGCATGGCAAAGCCGATGGTGGTCACGATCCCGCCGAGGCGCCCCTTTATCCTCTCAACGATCTGGTCATAGGTGCCGATCACGGCGAACTGCTCGAGCATCTCGTCGGTGATCTCGTCGGCCATCTCCTGCCACCTGCCCTGGAGGGAGAGGGCGTTCAGCTTGAGGCAGGTGTCGCCCCAGCCGTGGAGGTCCATGACCGGCTTGTAGGTGCGGGTGGAGCCGTAGAAGGAGATCTGCTGCTTGGTGGCACGTCTGGCCTGCTCGATCTCCTCCTGGTTGGCTCCGGTGACGATAAAGGTGCCGCCGCTGATGTCCAGGTCCTTCAGGGAGCGGCCGGCCTTCCTGGCACCCTTCTCCATGTTCGGGAGGATGACCTCCTGCAGGTACTTGGGGGTGTTGAAGGCGTGCAGGCGGATGCCGTCGCACAGCTCGCCGGCCAGGCGACAGTTGTAGGCGTTGACGGCGGAGATGTAGATGGGAATGTGGGGGTGCTCGATGGGCCCGGGGTTGAAGTAGGGGGTCATGAGGGTGAAGGTGTAGTGCTCTCCCTGGAAGCTGGGTGTGGTGCCGTTCTGCCAGCAGTCCCAGATGGCCCGCAGGCAGAGGATATACTCGCGGAGGCGGGGCCCGGGTGCGGTCCAGGGGGTGCTGTAGCGGCGCTCGATGTGGCCCTTGACCTGGGTGCCCAGGCCGAGGAGGAGGCGTCCCCTGGAGAGGGCTTGGAGGTCCCAGGCGATCTGGGCAACGGCCATGGGGCTGCGGGGGAAGGCGATGGCCACGGCGGTGCCCAGGGTGATGCGCTCGGTGTGCTCTGCGGCCAGGGCCAGGGGGAGGAAGGGGTCGTGGCCCGTCTCCACCGTCACTACACCGTCGTAGCCCAGCTCCTCGGCCTGGCGGGCCGCCTGGGGCACATCGGACAGGTTTCCTGGGGCCACTATCGTCTCGACTTTCACAGGGCCTCCTTAGAGTAGGGCGGGGTCTCCTGGCGAATGCCGGTTCGGGGCGAGCCGAACAGGGCTGCGCTCATCATATCGCGGGCGCGGCAGGTGTCAATTCGCTGCGGGTGTCTCTGCGCCGGGCAGCGGTGTCGAGCCCTAGGCTTGGGCCAGGACGCGGAAGTCGAAGAACGCGCCCTTCTCTACGTCCACCAGGCCGCGGTCGGTGAGCTTGAGGCTGGGGATAACCGGCAGGGCCAGGAAGGAGAGGACGGCGAAGGGAGAGGGCAGCCCTGCGCCCAGGGAGGCGGCGGCGTCCTCGATGCGCCTGAGGGCCGCCGAGACCTCCTCCGGAGGCTCCGGCGACATGAGGCCGGCGATGGGGAGGGCCAGCGAGGCCAGGACGCCGCCGTCGGCAGCCACTGCCAGGCCGCCTTCCAGGCGCGCCACCTCGCTGACGGCCGCGTAGAGGTCGCGGTCGGACGGGTCGGCGCTGGCGGCCACGATGTTGTGGGAGTCGTGGGCGACGGAGGAGGCGACGGCGCCGCGCTTCAGTCCCAGGCCGCGCACCAGGGCTACGCCGACGTTTCCGGTGGCGCGGTGCCGCTCCACTACTGCTATCTTCAGGATGTCGCGGGCAGGGTCGGGCAGCACCTGGCCGTCGCGGACGAGGACCGGCTCGATGCTGCGAGCGGTGACGATCTGACCGGGCACGACCTCGATGACCGGGTAGGTGGGACCATGGGCGGGCAGGGCGAAGCTCTCGGGGCTCAGGGGGCCTAGGCGGAAGGTGTGCAGGAGTTCGTCGCTGATGGGTGTCTCGGCGGGGAAAAGGGCCCGGCCGTCCTCGGCGACGAGGCGTCCGGCGAAGTAGACCTGGCGGGCGCGTAGGTCGCGGAGGTCGTCGCAGATCATCAGGTGGGCGGCATAGCCCGGGGCGACCGCGCCCAGGCTGCGCAGGCCAAAGTAGGTAGCCGGGTTGATGGTGGCGAGCTGGATGGCCCGGACGGGGTCCAAACCCAGCCGAACCGCCTTGCGCAGCACGGCGTCCATGTCCCCGTCGTGCAGGAGGTCGTGGCAGGAGCGGTCGTCCACCACGAACATGCAGCGGGGGTAGGTGAGGTCGGTGACCAGGGGCAGGAGGTCCTGGAGGTTCTTCTCGGTGGTGCCCTCGCGGATCATGAGGTACATGCCGCGGCGGAGCTTCTCGCGACCCTCTTCGAAGGAGGTAGTCTCGTGGTCAGAGCGCATGCCGGCGGCCAGGTAGGCGTTGAGGGGCCGCTCGCGCAGGCCGGGGGCGTGGCCGTCGAGGACGCCTTCGCCGGCGGCCTCGATGCGTCGCAGCATGTCTTTCTGCCCGCTGACCACGCCCGGGAAGTTCATCATCTCCCCCAGGCCGAGGGCCTGGGGCAGGCGCGACAGGCGGCGGATCTGCGAGGGCCCCAGGGAGGCGCCGGAGGTCTCGAGGTCGGTGGCGGGGACGCAGGAAGGGACCATAAGGTGGAGCTCCAGGGGGAGCGAGGCCGCCGCCCGCACCGTAGCTTCTACACCGGACACGCCACATACGTTGGCGATCTCGTGGAGGTCGGTGACGATGGCGGTGGTGCCGCGGGGCACCACCGCCTGGGCGTACTGGCCCACCCACAGCATGGAGCTCTCCAGGTGGGTGTGGGCGTCGATGAGGCCGGGCAGCAGGTAGCGGCCGCGCAGGTCTACCCGTTCGCGGGCCTGGTAGTCGGCGCCCAGGCCGGCCACATGGCCTTCGGCCACCACCACGTCGGTCTGCTCGATCTCGGCGGTGAGCGTGTTGAGCACACGCCCGTTGGTGAAGAGCAGGTCACCGGGGGCATCGCCGCGGGCCACCTCGATGAGGCGCTGGCGGTTCACGGCTCCTCCAGCGCGTAGACGTCGGGCAGGGTGCGATGCTCTTCGCGGCAGTCCAGCCCGTATCCGACCAGGAATCCGTCGCCCACGGGGAAGCCCAGGTAGTCCAGCCGGAGCCCCTCGTCGAGGAGGCGCCGGCGGGCCAGGAGGGCGCATACCCGGAGGCGGGCGGGCTGGCGACGGGCCACGTAGTCGCGGATGAATTCCAGGCTCAGCCCGCTATCGATGATGTCCTCGACGATGAGCACGTCGCGGCCCTTGAGTTCGGCCCGCGGCTCCAGGAGGACCTTGACCTGCCCGGAGCTGGCGGCCAGAGAGCCGTAGCTGGAGAGAAGGATGAAGTCGATCTCAGGCGAGCGGTCCATGCGGCGGGAGAGGTCTGCGAGGAAGATGAAAGCGCCCTTCAGGACGCCCAGGAAGATGGGCATCTCCCCGGCATAGTCGCGACGGATCTGTGCCGCCAGCTCGTCTACCCGGCGTTCGATCTCTTCCCGGGAGAGAAGCAGCCTAAGCGAGGCCATGGCAACCCTCCAATTACAGTTTACACTGGCCCGCGCTCATCCGCCTGTGTGCGCGGCGGAATGCGGGCGCTCTGGACAGGCCAAATGGGACTACCTGCGCCCGGCGCCTCCGCTGTCATAATCGCGCTAACGGGATGGGGAATCGTCTGTCTCTGGCTTGACCACGTTGCACGCCGTCTCCGGCGGCGGTA
>JBAUEL010000035.1:0-1632 GCA_049678585.1 Dehalococcoidia bacterium | reverse complement strand
CCATAGCCCAGGGCCATGTAGATGCCTGAAGCATCAACCCACCACTGGTAGCCGTAGCCGTCTTGAAGCGTACGCGCTGAGATGAGCTCGCGCGTAGACTCCTCCACCCATGCAGCGGGTACCACCTGCTCGCCATCCCACTGCCCTCCCTTCAGGTAGAGATAGGAGGTGCACCCCATTTCTTGGACAGGTTTGACCTCTCGGAATTGTGATGTCACGGCCATGGCTGCAGACTCGCAATGTACATCACCGGTGCCTGATACCCGATGGTCGAGTGTCTTCGTCTGTTATTGTAGTAGTCCATCCTTTCTGCCACGACGGCTTGGAGTTCCTCCAGCGTCCGGGCATCGAGAAGCAAGGAGCGGTTCTCCGTCTTGAATCGCCCAATGAATGACTCCATCTGCGGATTGTCTCTGGCTCCGTTGAGGGCATAGGATACCCTCACGTGGTCCTTTAGCAACAGGCGGGAGGTCCAGCCGTAGCTAGTGAACACGGGATCCTGGTCATGATGAACGATCATCCCTTTCAGGTCCACTCCTTGAGTCTTGAGCGCCTGCTTGGCTCGCTTCCAGACCTCCAGCGCCAAGCCAGTTACCGCACGTTCCCCCACCGCCCATCCCAGCGCCAACTTACTCGCGTGATCAATGATGGGGATCAGGTGAGCCTTCCGTCGTCCGTCAGCATAGACCAGTTCCGTGAAGTCTGTATAGGCTACTTCAAAGGGTTGGATCACCTTCTTTCCAGCCACCAAGTTGACCCGCTCGCCAGCGGCGGTGATGGCCTGCCGGATGCCGCTTGGCCTCGGCGGACGCGTGGACCGCATCAGGGGCAAATCCCACTCCTGGTGCAGCCTTTGCACTACCTTGTGGTTGACGTTGTACCCGTAAGCCTGTGTCAGCTCCGCGGTCGTGCGCCGGTAACCGTACTCGGGATGCTCCCTAGCAATAGTCTCCAGCGGCTCCTTCAGGTCGGCATGTTTCTCGGTGTAGCTTACCCCGTGCCTCCGGCGGTAGTACCACGTCGACCGGGGCAACTCCAGGGCCGCCAGAACGGACGAAACAGCGTACTTGCCCTTCGCCTCACGCGCCAGGGACACCTTCCGCTTCGTGCTCATCCGGTCTGGCCCAAGAAGTTTTTTAGCAGCGCAATCTCCACCTCCTTCTTGCCCAGGAGCCGCTCGAGATCAGCAATGCGCCGCTCGTATTCCTGCACCGTGTTGTCCCTGGCAAAGAGCTCTGGCCCTCTCTCCAGGAAGGCTCTCTTCCACAGACCGACCGAGTTCGGGTGCACGCCATACTGCCTGGCGATCTGTCCCGGGGTTCTCTCCCCGGTTAGTGCTTCCAGGACTACCTGGAACTTCAACCTAGGTGAATACTGCTTTCTGGCCATGACTGTTGCCTCCTCTCAGCGCAGCCCTGACCGTAGCGTACACCAAATCCCGTTGAGGTCAACCCCACAATATGGTGGTGTCCAAGTTTAGGGGGTCATATCCAACCCTTCACTTTGAGCCAAGCGATATTCCTGTGGGGAATACGGTGCATTTCTGGTTCGATGTTAGGAATAACGGGGGCGAAACAGCGAGAGTGGTGGAAATTGGCCCGTACGGCTACGGCCCCGACCACACACCTTGGG
>JBAUEL010000034.1:0-8605 GCA_049678585.1 Dehalococcoidia bacterium | reverse complement strand
GCTCAGCACCAATCCCATCGGCGCCTCCGGCCTCATCCGGGTGGCCGAGGCCGCCCTCCAGGTGATGGGCAAGGCGGACCAGCGGCAGGTGCCCGACGTGAAGACCGCCCTGGCCCACGCCTGGGGCGCTACCATCGGCTTTCACACTCTCATGATCCTGGACCGGGAGGCCCCTTAGGCCTCCGGAGGGTACTGCCATGACCTCTCAACAAGAAGAGCCCCTTATCATTGACGGCAGGTGGGACATCCCCTACCGGCACACCGCCGGCCAGGCCGCCAGCCGCTTCTTCCGCGAACTCAAGGAGAACAAGCGCATCATGGGCGTACGCTGCCCGAGCTGCCAGCGCGTCCTGGTGCCCCCCCGGGGCTTCTGCGAGCGCTGCTTCGTGCCCATCGACGAGTGGGTGGAGGTGCAGGACAGCGGCACTCTGTCTACCTTCACCATCGTGTACGCCCAGTTCACCAGCCTGCCCCCTCCCCCCTACTGCATAGGACTCATCAAGCTCGACGGCGCGGACACCGCCCTCATGCACTACATCGGCGGCCTGGACTTGCAGGACCTGGAGGCGGCCAAGAAGGCGCTCAGCGTAGGGATGCGCCTGCAGGCCGTCTGGCGCGACGAGCGCGAGGGCAAGATCAGCGACATCGAGTACTTCAGGCCCGCCTAGGACACCAGCCAACTCCAGTCGGACGAAGGGAGGGCTCAGGCTATGGCGGTGACCACCCCGGAGAATCTGCGGGAACTCATCGAGCTTCACCTGGCGGACCGACCCGACCAGACCTTCATTTACTGGCGGGATGAGGAGATCTCTTACCGGACGCTTAACGAAGGGGCCAACCGGGTGGCGAACGGCCTTCGCGCTCTGGGCGTAGGCAAGGGAGACGTCGTATCGGTCTATCTGCCCAACTGTCCGGAATTCTTCTACACCTGGTTCGGCATCGTCAAGCTGGGGGCGGTCTTCGGCCCGGTCAACGCCATGTTCAAGGGCGACGAGGTCCGTCACGTCCTCAGCGACTCCGGCGCGGTGGTGGCAGTGACCAGCCAGGCCCTCCTCGACACCATCAAGGCTGCTCGCGGAGAGTGCCCGGCCCTGCGCGAGGTGATCTGCCTGGAGGGTCAGGCACCGGGGGCCATGGCCTTCGAGGAGCTAATGGAGCAGCCGCCGGAGCTGGAGCCGGTTGCTCTGGCCCGCGACGACCTGACGGCCATCGTCTACACCTCCGGCACCACCGGTCGGCCAAAGGGGGCCATGCTCTCCCACTTCAACTACGTCTGGGACACCATGGCTGCGGTAGACGTGATGCCCATTCAGCCTGGCCAGGACCGCCTGGGACTCATCCTGCCCCTCTTCCACGTCAACGCCCAGGTCACCAGCCTGTCCCAGCTCTACGTTGGGGGCGCCGTGGCCATGTGGGAGCGCTTCAGCCCCAGCGACTTCTGGGAGACCGTGCAACACTACCGGCCCACCACCTTCTCGGCCGTGCCCACTATGCTGTCCATCCTGCTGGCCGTACCCAGGCCGGAGGGGCTGGACACCAGTTCGCTCCGTTATGTCATCTGTGGCGCTGCCGCCCTGCCCCTGGATATCTTCGAACGGTTCGAGGAGACTTTCGACCTGCGCATCCTGGAGGGCTACGGCCTCACCGAGGCCACCTGCGTCTCCTCCCTCAACCCCTACTGGGGCATCCGCAAGGTAGGGTCCATCGGCCTTCCCCTGCGGGGCCAGCCCATGAAGATCGTGGACGACAACATGAACGAGCTGCCCCCCGGGGAGTTCGGCGAGATCGTGGTCAAGGGCCCCAACGTCATGATGGGCTACTACAACAACCCCGAGGCCACCACCGAAACCATCGTGAACGGCTGGGTCCGCACCGGCGACATCGGCTACACGGACGAGGACGGCTATTTCTTCATCGTGGACCGCAAGAAGGAGATGATCATCCGCGGCGGGGAGAACATCTACCCCCGCGAGGTGGAGGAGGTGCTGTTCACTCACCCCAAGATCGTCGAGGCGGCCGTGATAGGCCGTCCCGACCCCATCTGGGGCGAGGAGGTGGTGGCCGTCATCGTGCCCCAGCCGGGCCAGACCCTCACCCCGGAGGAGGTGCAGGAGTTCTGCAAGGAGCGCATGGCCAGCTACAAGGCGCCGCGCCAGGTGGAGTTCCGCGAGGACCTCCCCAAGACCGTCACCGGCAAGGTGGCCAAGAAGGCCCTCAGGGAAGAGCTGCTGCAGCGGGGGCAACAGGGGTAAGTCTATAGAGCCGTGGCTCGGCGTAACCCCGCATCGTTTCTACCAGGTTCGGCACGAGGTCGGCGCAATGCTCGCCAGGCACCGGGCGCTTCTCAATCAGGACCCGTCTTGGCCTGGCCGAGTTACGCTACTTCGCCCCCTCGCGTTCTGACTCCCCGGCCAGGGCGCTGCGCAGGAAGCGGGTGAACTCCAGGGGCACGACCCACTTGGTCGAATCCCCTGCCGCCAGGTCCTTCATCATCTCCAGGTACTGAAGGCCCATGGTGTTGGAATCGACGTTCTTGGCGACGTCGTAGATCTTCTGAAGAGCGACGGAGAAGCCCTCAGCCTCCAGGACCTTAGCCTGTTTCTCACCATCGGCGTGGAGAATGGCTGCCTGCCTGTCACCCTCGGCCACCTTGATCGCGGCCTCCCGCTGGCCGTCGGCCTCGAGGACGACGGCGCGGCGGTTGCGTTCCGCCGACATCTGGCGGCTCATCGCCTCCTGAATGTCACGTGGCGGCATGATCTCGCGGATCTCCACGGCCGTGACCTTGACCCCCCAGCGATCCGTCACCTCGTCCAGCTTGCCCTGCATGACCTGGTTTATCTGGTCGCGCTTGGCCAGCACGTCATCCAGAACGATGTCGCCCACCACCGCCCTGAGAGTGGTGATAGCCATCCCCCTCGATGCGCCGATGAAGTTCTGCACCTCAAGCACGGTCTGCTGGGGTTGCATCACCTTCATGTAGACGAGCATATCGACGGAGACAGGCGCGTTGTCCTTGGTGATGCAGGTCTGGGGCTCGACGTCCAGAAATATCTCGCGCAGGTCCACCACCTTCACCTGGTCGATGATGGGCCAGAGGGGGAAGATAAAACCGGGACCTTTCTCCCCCATGCACCTCCCGAAGCGAAAGTGGACCAGACGCTGATACTCCGGCACCACGCTGAAGAAGAACGGCATGTTGAAACTCCTTTCTCGCCTTCTCGGCTCTTCGGGCGCGGGACTCAGGCTGCGTGGATGTCGCCGTCAGGCCGCTGACGTCGCATGGGGTCCCCCATCCCACGGACGCCAAACGCCGCCGTTTGGAACATATCGGCACTAGAGCGAGTATATCACCTATCGGCAAGCGCAGGAGACCAAGGACCTCCGCTCCCAAGGCCGAGGAACTGCCCCACGCTCACCAGGGGGCGAGTCAAGGCGTAGGGCCCTTCCGCTGGCCGGGCCCTGGTCGCGATTCTGGCAGACGCGTGGGCCATGCCGATAATACGGTGAGGGTTACAGGCATGTTCTTCCGAGGGCGCTCCAAGAATGTCGACGAAGCTGCCCCGCCACAGGGCGAGGGTCCGGAGGCGGCTCTCGTTGACGGGAACAGCGGGCTCTACCAGGAGTGGTACTTCGAGCGCAGGCTGCGTGAGGAGGTCGCCAGGTGCGCCCGGTACGACCGCGCCTTCACCGTGGTGGCCTGGGAGCTGCAACTGTTGCCCGGGGAGGCGCTGCCGGACGAGGTGGTCGCGCGGGCGGCCGCGGTCATCCGGAGCAAGCTGCGCAACACTGACCTGGCCGCCCGGATAGAGCGCGCTCGGTTCATGGCCCTGCTGGTGGAGACCCCGGGCGACCTGGCCCGCGTGGTCGCATATCGCCTCAAGAGCGACCTGGAGGTGGGGGTGCATAGCGGCAAGGGTCCCTGGAAAGCGGGGTATGCCGCCTTTCCTCAGGATGGGGTAGAGGCCTCGGTCCTCTTGCAGGTGGTGATGCGAAGGCTCAAGGAAGACATGAGGCTGTCTGCCTAGTGGATCGAGGTTTTTCCCCGGACCGAGGCCGGCTGCTTTGGCTCACGCGGCTGTGCCGAGGGTGTTGGCCCTGCCCGAGGGCCACAGGTCATCACGATCAGCCGCCTCCAAGGAACAGAAGGAAGTTCGCTATTTCCCAGGTGCGTTCCTCGTTGTCGTCGTACTGGATGTCCCGCTCAACTGTGAGGGTGCGATAGCCGGGAGCCGAGACCTGGAACCTCACCCGCCCGGGGACGGGCTTGGGGCTGGTAACGCCGTCGAAGCTGTAGAGGCCGCCCTCTCCCGTGACCACCTTGCCGACGTTCCCCGCGGCGTCACGAAAGGTGATGGTTGCTCCTTCTATGGCCTGGCCGGTTACGGCATCGGTGACCTGACCCCAAACACAGCCCCCCAGCGCCAGGCCCAGGGCACAGCAGGCAAGCGCCGCAACCCTTGCAAGCGTCCGCTTCTTGTCAATCATGGATAGTAGTCCAAGCAGCAACGGACATCTTCAGAGTGTAACCCTAAACCCGGCAGGGGAACGGTGTCAAGGTTCGGGGCGCGTTAGGCCTCCAGGCAGTCCCAGGGCTGCAAGCCATATCTGCCCTGGGAGGGCTAGGCGGCGCCCTGCTTGGACTTCTGCTGGTGCAGCCTGGCCAGGGCCTCGGACATGAGGTGGGAGGGCGAGGCGTGCTCCGGATCGTAGGAGACCACCCCGAAGGAAGCCCTCAGGTGGATCTTGGTATCTCCTCTTTCTCGGTCGACGAAGGGCGGGGCCAGGGCCGCCTGCGACAGCCTCTCGGCGAGTTGCCCCACTTGCTCCTCACCGACGTCAGCGACGAGGACGGCGAATTCGTCGTTGCCGATGCGCGCCACCAGGTCGCCCGAACGCACCGTGTGGGAGAGCCGCTGGGCCACTGCCTGCATCACCCGATCACCCGTGTCATGGCCAAAGCGTTTGTTGATCTCGCCGAACTCCTCCAGGTCCATGACCAGCAGGGAGAAGGAGAGGCCGCCGTCTCGCGCCCGCTGAAATTCCTCCGCCAGGAGGTCCATAAAGTGGACACGATGGTAGAGGCCGGTCAGGGAATCGCGGGCCGCCGATTGCTCCAGGCGCATGTTGTACCGCCACATCTCCCAGAGATAGGTGTTAAGTGTGTCGGCCTCGGTCCTGGCGGCCCGGACTCCCAGAAGACTGGTGACCGCCAGGGCCGCGGTGAGCACGCCCACCTCGAGGAGGACCAGGCTGAGCTCGGCCCTGGCGCTGGCCAGCACGATGGTCACTGCGGCCACTGCCCAGGTGCCCACCCAGGCCGCCAGGGTTCTTCGGCGGGCCGCTGCGGAGCGACGCCCAGCATCTACCATCCCCGGCAGGGAGGAGGCGTCGCTCTCCGAGAAGTCGAAGAACTGCGGCCGTACCAGATTGAACCGTTGCAGCGGCGGCTTGACAGCCTTGGAGTTCATAGGATCTCCCAAGGTGGCCCCTGAGAGTAGGTTCGGCCAAGAAATCCTCACCTTGAGGGGCCGCCCTGCCTTCGCTTCGTGGCCGGGAGAGATATCGGGCGGGTGGCTGACAGCCCGGCTCCGGCTACCGGCGGCCCCGGAGCCCCTTCCGAGCACCTTGTGGCCCGCCTGCCGCCTGCGCTAGCATGGCCCTGCGCCCATGCTGCACATCTTCTACGGTCGAGACGACTTCTCCCAGCGGGAGGCCCTGAACGCGCTCAAGCAGCGGCTCGACACCGACGGCCTGCTGGCGAGCAACACCACCCTGGTCGACGGTCGCACGGTCACCCCAGGGGAGCTGCTGGCCCTCTGCCAGACCGTGCCCTTCCTGAGCGCTCATCGCCTCATTATCGTGGAGGGGCTGCTGGGCCGCTTCGAGCCCCCGGCTAGTCGCGGCCGGCGCGGCCGTCGGCAAGTCACCAGGGAGAACCTGGCCCCCTGGCAGGCGCTGTCCGACGGCCTGGCGGCGATGCCCGAGAGCACCAGCCTGGTGCTGCGAGATGGGGAGGTGCAGCCCCACAATCCTCTCTTTCGCCTCCTCCAGCCCCTGGCGGAGGTGCGAGAGTTCCGCGCCCTGGCCCGTGGCGATGTGCCCGGCTGGATCGTGCAGCGGGCCAGGCAGAACGGGCTGACTATTGCCCCCCGCGCCGTGGCCCTGCTGGCCAGCCTTGTGGGCAATGACTTGTGGACCCTCTCCAATGAGCTGGATAAGCTGGCGGCCTACGCCGACGGTCGCCGGGTAGAGGAGGAGGATGTACGGGCCCTGGTCAGCTCGATCCGCGAGGCCAACGTTTTCGCCATGGCCGACGCGCTCACGGAAGGCCGCACGAAGGACGCTGCCGGCCTCATCCGGCGCCTGCTGGAGGAGGGGGAGTCGCCCCAGAGGCTCCTGGCAGTCGTTGCCCGTCACTATCGGCAACTGATCGTGGCCAAGGACCTGCTGGCAGGGAGGCTTCCGCCGCCCCAGATCGGCGCCCGCCTGGGGGTGCCCGGCTTCGCCCTGGAGCGCATTCTCCAGCAGGTGCCCCGCTACTCCATGGCCCGTCTTCGGGCGGCGATGGGCCGCATCCTGGAGGCGGACCTGAGCATCAAGCGAGGGCTCTGCGACGAAGAAACGGCTCTGCACCTGCTGGTGCAGGACCTGGGCAGGCTGGCCCGCGCGGCCCCCCGGGCCGCTAGTCGTCGTGGTGGTAGACGGGGTTGAAGCAGGCCGCCTGATGCCGGGGAGCCATCTCCTTCAGGAGCGGCGCCGGGCTTGTGCGGCAGGCCGACATGGCCTTGGAACAGCGCGGCAGGAAGGCGCACTCCTCCGGCAGCTCCGCCAGGTCCGGCGGGGTGCCCTTGATGGCGGGCAGCGGCCGGGTGGAGCCATCCAGCCGGGGCAGCGTAGATAGAAGGGCCCAGGTGTAGGGGTGCAGGGGTCGCCGGAACACCTCCGCGGCGCTCCCGCTCTCTACGATCCGCCCCGCGTACATTACCGCCACCTCATCGGCCATCTGCGCTACCACGCCCAGGTCATGAGTGATAAGCATGATGGAAACGCCCCGCTCCCTCTTGAGAGAGGCCAGTTCGTCGAGGATGGCAGCCTGGATGGTCACGTCCAGGGCTGCGGTGGGCTCGTCGGCGATGACCACCCTGGGGTTCAGGACGGTGGCGATAGCGATCATGACCCGCTGGCACATGCCTCCGGAGAGGTGGAAGGGATACTGCTGCGCCACCCTGTGGGGTTCGGAGAGGCCCATGCGCTGAAGGGCCTCCAGGGTCATGGCCCGGGCCTCCTTCCTGGAGACGCTGAGATGGTTGGTGATGATCTCCTCCACCTGCTCACCGATGCTGAGGACGGGGTTGAGGCCGCTCACGGGGTCCTGAAAGATCATGGAGATGTCGTGTCCACGCACCCGGCGCATCTCCTCTTTGCCCAGGGACAGGAGGTCCCGGTCGTCGAAGAGGACGCGGCCGCTGATGATGCGGCCGGGGTAGGGCACCAGGTTCAACACGGCCAGGCCCACGGTGGTCTTGCCGCAGCCGCTCTCGCCCGTGAGGGCCAGGGTGGCGCCCCGACGGAGGGAGAGGTCTACCCCGTCCACCGCCTTGACGGTCTTCTGGGCGTCCAGGTAGTGAGCGCGCAGGTCTTCGATGCGGAGGAGGTCGTCGTCCATGGGCTGGCACAGGGGTAGAGACAGAGCGAGGGCGATCAGCTTTTCCACCGCCCCCCGCGGTTACCATTATAGGGATGTGCGCAAGGATTTCGCCAGGTTCAGCTCCGCCGGCCCAGCGTCATTAACACCTTGCCCTGAATCTCCACGTTCTTCGGGTCGGTGTAGATGGGCTTCATGTTGGCGTTGGCGGGCTGAAGGCGGACGCGCTTTCCCTCCCGGTAGAACTTCTTCAGCGTGGCCTCCCCCTCCCGCTTCAGCCAGACTGCCACCATGTCCCCGCTTTGGGCGGAGGCGGCCGATTCCATGAGGACGATATCGCCGTCGTTCACCAGGGCGTCGATCATGGAGTTGCCCTTCACCTTGAGTGCGTAGACGTACTCCTTGCCCTGGGTCATCTCCTCGGCGACCTCCACCACCTCGTCCCAGTCGATGCTGCTCCAGGTGTCGGCGGAGGGCACAGGGATGGGCTGACCAGCGGCGATGGTGCCGATGAGGGGGACGGCCAGGGTGTGGGGCCGCCGCCCGGTGCGGTCGAGCAGTTCGATAGCCCGGGAGACCTCGCGGTCGCGCCGGATCAAGCCCAGCCGCTCCAAGGCCTTCAGGTTGTAGTCCACCACGGAGGTGGAGCTGATGCCGCAGCCCAGTTGGATATCGCGGATGCTGGGGGGATAGTCTTTCTCGCGAATGAACCGCCGGAGGAACTGGAGGATCTTCTGCTGCTTCGGAGACAATGCCTTCAAGCTACACCTCCGACCTTGTATTCGAAACTTGTGTTCTACGCCCCGACTGTACCATCGCCGGCAGGAGTTGTCAAGTCAGTCACCCGTTTTTTCCCCGTTGCCCAGGAGCACGGTGAACCGTAAAGTGTAGGTGGTGCGCTTCCGACCGCTTCATTCTGCGGAGGGTCTCCCCTGGTGAGCTCGAGCCTCGAACGCC
>JBAUEL010000033.1:0-5591 GCA_049678585.1 Dehalococcoidia bacterium | reverse complement strand
ACAACTCTGCCTTTTCCTGGCACCAACCCCTTGCCGGTGTCTATCGGTGACAACTCAAATGGCATGAATGGGGGCAATATAGCATATGCGTCGAGAGCGGGCAAAGCGGGAAACCTTCTGGTATTCTATTTCATCCGCGGGTATCCCTTCTACTACGATAATAGAGAACACTGCATAATAGGGGATGCGCGTTGACCGACAGTCGAGTGGCGGCTATAATCATAGCTACGGGCGGATAGCTCAGTTGGTTAGAGCGCTTCTCTTACACAGAAGAGGTCGCAGGTTCGAGTCCTGTTCCGCCCACTCCACAAGCCCCCTGATAAGGGGGTTTTCCCATTGTGGACCGACATTTGCCGGATTACTCGCTTGGTTAGCAATCCTGTAATTAATCGTATGCGGAAAGGGAGCGCGAGCTATTGCCTGGCGCTCCCCTCTAACCTATCTTGCGATGATGTTATTTATTATGGACGACGATACTCCCTCCACCTAGTGGTTGTTGTGAACCATTATCATAGATTGTGATTGTGCCAGTATCGTCCCAGATTCGGATCCGGAAGGTGTCCGGGTTGTCATCATCAGCCCAGATCTTGAATTTGTAGCTGCCCTGTCCATTGATGGTACCTTCGCCTTTGAACTGTGCCTTGTTGCCAGCCACAACCAACCAGTCGTAGCTGGTGCTGTAGAAGTTCAGGTCCCCGGCCTTGAACTGGAATTCAGTGTTACCATCCGGTACGTTAGCGCCTTTCTTGTACTTGGCGACGAAGCCGAAGGTGGCTTTGCCGGTCAAGGTGGGGTTGGCGGCATACGCGCCTTCAGGCGACATAAACCACCCGCCGCCAGTGACGAAGCCACCGGATGGATCATAGATAACAATAAATCCAGTGGTTGTAAGACTCCCAACTCCACCGTCTTTGTCGGTCACAGATACGGTGACTTGGTAGACACCGGGTTCAGCATAGGTCTGATCTGGACCAGTGCAGGTGGTGCCGCTGATTGTTCCTGCCCGAGCTCCTGCTTCATCACCATAGTTAACCTCACAGGTAAAAGGTTCATCATAGGTGCCAGCCGGGTCGCTGAAGGTAGCTATGGCATTGATAGGCTGGCTGTTGATGTCGACTGGGGCAGAGGGAATAGTGATGTTATCAACATAGGGTGCCACATTGTTGACTGACAGGCTAAAGGCAGTGTCGCTAGTACCTCCATTGCTGTCTTCACCAGAGATGGTGACCTTCTGGCTCTCTGCTGGGCCATCAATGGTTGGAAAGGACCAGGACCACTTGCCGTCTCCATTGTTGGTCACGGTCCCGATCGAGGCGTTCAAGGTGACAGGATCCCCATCTGGGTCGCTCACTGATCCTACGTTGGTAGCAGTTTGGCCTTCGTCCACGGTTATGCTGCTTTGATCTACAGTTAATACTGGGTCTTGATTGGTGCTTGGAGGATAAATGGACGCGCATCCGCTTACAGAGATCGTTACAGGACCGTCCCAAGTGGAACCGGTCTTGAAATAGAAGGGGTAGTCGTCGGGCAGTAGGTTCATCGATGGCTTGCTGAACGTCCACCAGGACGAGCTCTTGTTGGATTTGACATCACCGACATAGTTGATCGTCAGCTTGGTCGTCTGGAAATCGACTTCATTGATGCCAGCTACAATCGTCGGATAGACCGTCTGCGAGTTATGGTTGTAGTTCATTCTGAGTTTGATGTTGCTTGGGAAGGTGTAGAAAGTGACCGTTCCTGTCGATCCTGTGCTGCCGTGGTCGTACCAATAACCACCACCTTGGTCCACTGAGGCGCCGGGCACGTCAGTGATAAGCCCAGTGCAGCTCTTTAGTTTGGCATTTACCTTGGCTGCCTGGAAGTCGGAGTTTGTCGTCACATCCTGTTCCTTCGAGGTCTGGTTGAGTATTATTGTGATCTTATTGTCCCAGTTGGCACAACCGATGCTGTAAGCGACTTGGCCACTAGCATCAGTCTGGAACGAAGTTGTAGGAACCCAGCTGCCGCCGCAGCGATACTTATATTTAAGGTTTCGTGTCTCTGAAGGATAGTCTGCTGGATAATTGGCAAGGGGATTACCCACTTCGTCGAACAAGGTCAATTTACCGCTCGTGACAGGAACGTCAGTGTCTTCTGCGAGGGCAATTCCGGATTGGATCAAAGCCATAGTCAAAACTAAGCCAGCAAGTGTTAAAATCGTTATCCATAGTTTTCGTTTATTCATTGCATCCTCTCCGATCATGGTACTGGATTACTTATATTGATTATGTGGGAATGTTTTGGATGAAAAGTTCTTTCAAAACACCTCCTCAAATCTGAAGTAGGTTATGAAGATAAGAAGTACAGATAAAAACCGTTATAAAGTTCAGTTTCTCTACTGTCCCCCAGGGATATTTTCTTACCTTCTTCGAAGGTTCTTGCCATGGTAGTTTGAGCGACCAAGCATAATCTCCGGTTCATCGATTCCTGATTGTGGACCTATGCGATTGACCCCATACCTCAAAGGCGATAGATGCTTGCGCATTTGTCTCAGTTTCATATGACATCGAAGTTATGAGAAAGTTGCTCTGAGAACCGTGATGTTCCCAAAAATCTATTGTTGAGGTTCCAAAATAACATCCTGGGATATATCATTCCTCTCTTTTCAAATGCCGTTTCTTCTCTTGAATGTGATTGTTGCCCTATGGATGTAAATCCTGTTTGTTCCTTTCGAAGATATGTTTCAAGAAGCCTGGTATGGATTGTTTCAGTTATTCCTGATTCCAAACCAGGGTGAGAAGAGAGTTCCCCTCTCTAGCAGAGAGGGGAACTATTCCGGTTGTAGTGTTACGTCTCTCTCCTGACCATCACAACTATGGGCATGTGAGGGTTGTAGTTCCTCCCGAAGTAATCGTACCGGGCTGCGATGGGTTTTTGAAGGTGTAGGTACCTGGCATCAGTTCCATCCCATCGGTGAAAGTCCTCCATGCACCTGTTGAATACTGCGTGATGCAGGCACCGAAGACCTGGCCGGTCTGGAAGTAGAAGTTCTGAATCCCAGCACCCGAACTCACGACAGGCAATAACTGCTGTGCGGTATAGTTGTAGGTCACCTTGAACTTGTACGTCCCAGGAAACAATTGGGTATCGCGATAACCGGAGGCATTCAGATTTCCCCAGTTGTACCAGTCTCCGCCACCCTGGTCGAGCACCGCCAATCCGTCGGTGATAGCTGCACCGCTGTGGTCATTCAACCAGATGCGCAGTATCTCGGTGTACCAGGTGTAGTTGGATGCAGCCATTTGGGCATTGGTCTGTTCTACACTCCCCTGGTTTACTACCATCCTAACCTTAGTGGTGCATGTTGGGACCTCTGCGAAGAGATTGCCATTCGCATTGGTTTCTCCGGACACGGTTGTTTGCCAAGATCCTCCGCACGCCGGGGTTGCTTTACCTCCAGCAACACCGTTCCCATTTTCATCAAGCAATCTCAAGAGCATGGTGTTCATATCACAGCCACTCACCGAGACAACGACTGGACCGATCCAAGTGGAGCCAGCTTTGAACCAAAAGTTGTAATCGCCAGGAAGTAGGTCCATCGTAGGCTTGCTGAACAACCACCACGACCCGCCCTTGTTCGACTTGACATCACCACCATAGTTGATCGTAACGCTAGTCGCTTGGAAATCGACTTCATTGGTTCCAGCCACAATGGATGGATACACCGTCTGCGAGTTATGGTTATAACTCATTCTGAGCTTGATGTTCCCGGGGAAGGTGTAGAAGGTGACCGTTCCTGTAGGACCTGTTTTGCCATGTGTATACCAGTAACCGCCGCCTTGAGCTACAGTGCCTCCGGGTACGTCAGCGATAGGCCCCGTGCAGGTTTCTAGGTTAGCATTAACCTTGGCTGCCTGGAAAGTGGAGTTTACCGTCACATTCTGCTCAATTGTAGTCTGATTGAGAGTCATGGTGATCTTCTTGTCCCAGTTGCCACATCCAATGCTGTAGAATGTCTGGCCATTGGCATCAGTCTGGAACGAAGTCGTAGGACCCCAGCTGCCGCCGCAGCGATACTTATATTTCAGGTTGCGCGTCTCACCTGGATAGTCAGATGGGTAATTGGTCAATGGGCTGCCCGCTTCGTCGACCAAGGTCAGCATCCCTCCAGTGAGATTGCAGCCATCAATGTTTAGACGTACTGTCGGGCTGTGGCTACCATCGAATTTGAAATCGGCCCATGCAGTATTGCCATATTTATTGCTCGTGCCGCCTATCATTTCCTTAGGACTTGTGAACGGTTTCCAGCCATTGTTATAGTACAGGACGTTGCTGCCATATAGTGAGACCTTCGTCGTCTTGAAGACAACCACTGGATCAACAGAGATGTCCTGTGTATGGATAGGGCTGGTGCGGCCATCGTATTTGACCTGGAAGTCGTAGTTTCCTTGTCCGGGTCCCAGGCCTGAATAGGGAAGGAGTTCAATTGTAGCCGGTGTATTTCCGATGGTGGTAAATCCGCCATAGTAGTACTTTGCCTCGCTTACGAGTGGACTGCCGCCACATGTCTCCAGCTTTACCGTCACGAGAACGGTGTTGATCGTGAGGGCTGGGGTGGTGGATGGATCGACATTTACCCACTTGTATTTCCCACCTATGTATCGGATTTCGATGTCGGTCGTCTTAGGAACATTGCCAGACACAATCCCCTGACCATTGTCACCCGTTGTACCAAGAAACTGCCAACCACCATCATTGTAGTAAACACTTGCACCATCCAATCCGGTAGAGTTATCGCTGGCAAGTAGTTGCACCGTAACTGTGCCTGAGCCTGCCAGGGCTGTTCCAGAATGGGTCAGCGCTAGGACAAATATCGAGACCACCAGTGCAGATAGTGTGATCCATAAAAATCGTTTCTTCATTTATTTTTTTCCCCTTTAGGAAAGAGAGTGAGTGTGAAAATTTAACATGTTATGACCTCATTCTGCTTTTCTCTATTGCCAATCCACCTCCAACTGATTGAGAACCAATCAGTATCCTTGGATATATGCGAATCCAGTATAAAGTTGTAAAGCCAGCCAAGTGGCTGGTTTCGCTTCTGGCCCCCAAGAATCGATCCCTACTAACTTCGTTATGACGAGAAGTAAGAAAATCGACCCCTTGCGATCCCCGATTCAACAATCAAACTTCATATAAATTATTTGGTGTTTTTTTGGAAAAACTTATATGGTGGCATCCCCTGATCGATTAGTGAAATCGAACGAATTATGCCGCGATGAAACTTTCAATGTAATTTAAAATCTATATTACGATCATGTAAATACGGGTTAGCATTTGTGTCATTGTTGTGGCAAAATTGTTATGAAACCACATCATCATTCTTAGAATTAAACTGCATACTTTAACGAAGAAAAGCATCCTATGCAGATGATTACCCTTCACCCTTACCAGACTAAGGAATTCGAGTCGCCTTTCCCAGCTTTATGAGCGGTGCAGTTTGGGTGCAGTTAACCCACCAACCAATGGAAAGTATAGACAGCCTGGGTGATCAGGCCCCGATGTCAGGCAGGTTTGTAGAAACTTTACAACTATCTGTAGGCCATGATACGCTA
>JBAUEL010000032.1:0-34873 GCA_049678585.1 Dehalococcoidia bacterium | reverse complement strand
GGCCAGCACCGTCGAGCGGGTGCGCGGGCATCTGCCCGACCTGTTCGCCCTGCTGGCCGACTTCCTGCGTCAGCAGGCGCGGGAGGAGGGCGATTACGACCAGCGCCTCCTGATCAGCCGGGCCGTGCGCGTCCAGCCCGACTGGGCCGGCGTGGAGACGGCCTGGGAAGGCCTGGACCTCGGGCTGAAGGAGCTGCTGGACCTGCTGGAGGAGGTGCGGGCGACCTTGACGCACCCGGAGGCCTCTGCCCTCCTGGACTATGAGGCGCTGCTGGCCGAGGTCAACGACCTCCTGCAGAGCGGGCAACGTCTCCGCGAGGGTCTCGCCGCGATCATCGCCTATGAGGACCCCGATGTGATCTGCTGGCTGACCGCCAATCGCACCACCGGCGTCATGACCCTGGCCAGCGCTCCCCTGCGGGTGGCCGACGCGCTCCAGGCGGGCCTCTTCGCCGGGAAGGAGAGCAGCGTGCTTACCAGCGCTACCCTGAGCACGGAGGGTCACTTCGACTACATCCGCGAGCGGCTGGGGCTTTCGGAGGCGCGCGAGCTGCTGCTGGGCTCCCCGTTCGACTATGCGCGTTCGACCGTGGTGCTGATCCCGCAGGACATGCCCGAACCCAATGAGCTCGGCTACGCCGCGGCCCTTCAGGAGGCCCTGGTCGAGATCTGCCGGGCCAGTCAGGGGCGGGCGCTGGTGCTGTTCACCTCGTACGCTGCCCTGAAGGCTGCCTGCTTCGGCATCAAGGGGACCCTGGAGGAGGAAGAGATCCTGGTGCAGGGGCACGGCATCGATGGCTCGCCCAAGCAGCTCCTGAACCTCCTGCGGGAGAATCCCCGCACGGTGGTGCTGGGGACGGCCAGCTTCTGGGAGGGGGTGGACGTGGTGGGGGAGGCGCTGTCTCTTTTGGTGATGGCGCGGTTGCCGTTCTCGGTGCCCACCGATCCGGTCTTCCAGGCCCGCTCCGACCTCTATGACGAGCCCTTCACGCAGTACGCTCTGCCCCAGGCGGTCCTACGCTTCAAGCAGGGCTTCGGCCGCCTCATCCGGCGCAAGACCGACCGGGGGGCCATGGTGGTGCTGGACCGGCGGGTCTGCAGCAAGAGCTACGGCTCGGCCTTCCTGCGCTCTCTGCCGTCGTGCACGGTGCAGGAGGCGCCTCTGCGGGAGCTTACCGGCCTGGTAGGCGATTGGCTGGCCCGGGAAGGGAGGCAAACAGGCAAACACGGAAACAGGCAAACAGGGTGAGAGGGAGACGAGCGAGAGCGCGGGCGAGGGGACACTCCTCGCGCACCCCGGCAGGGGGCAGGGCCCCTGCAGCCCCGGTGGCACGCCGCTAGTCGCGGCGCTGATCCTGGCGGCGAGCGCGCCGGACCGCCAGCCAGCGGGTGAAGATGTGGGCGAACCCGAAGGCCACGCCCATGAGCGCCAGGTAGAAGAGGACCACCCCCACGATGGTGCCCATGACCAGGCCCATGATGAAGAGCCCGACCGCGAAGGCGAAGAAGACGGGGAACGTGCGCCATTCCCAGCCCAGGGTGGGCTGGCCTTCGGCCTGCTGACTGCTGGCGCCGGGGCGGCGTTTTCTTCGTTTCCTAGGCATGGGGAATCACGTCCTGCCGGAGATGCCTCTAATCGCGAGGAGATCGAGGTGGATGTCGCTGGCGCACACGGCGCACGCTTCTCCTTCCGCCCGGGCCGATTGCATCATCATTCCCGCCTCCGATAGCGGCGGCGAACGGGGCGAGGGCGGCGCGAGGCCCGAGGCGATGCGGACCGGCCTCGCAGGCAGTTGAAGCACCCGAACTCCAGCGCCAGGTAGAACTCGTTGACCCAGACCTCGCCGCAGTCCTTGCCGGGGCGGTCGCTGCGCTGGTTGAGATGGAAGCGCTGGCCGCAGCCGTTGCAGATGGAAGAGTTGGTCTCGTCGGTCGGCTCCCCGCACACTACGCAGGGCCACTGCTGCGCCGCCTTCATCCGTCCCTCCCGGCGGTCGCCGCAGCGGGCTGATTCCGCGCCTCGATGGCCAGGGACCGGGCCAGAGCGAGTTCGTCATCCCGGGTGGCCGCGCGCCCATCGAGGCGGGCCTCGCGCAGCCGCGCCAGGATAGCGCCCATGGCCGGGCCTTCGGGAACGCCCAGCGTCCGAAGGGCGCGGCCGTCCAGTCGCGGCCTGAGGGACCGCCACTGCCTCAGGAAGCGCAGGACGCGCTCGCGCGCCTGGCCCTCTGCGGTCAGAGCGAGGGCCCAAACCGCGCTGGGGCGATAGCGTTCCAGCAGTGCGGTGAGCTGGCTGGGAGGCAGGTCAGCCTCGTCGAGGGCTGGCGCCTGCGCTCGGAGCCGTAGCGAGTCGAAGAGCGCCGCCTTCACCCTGCCTTCCAGCCCCAGGCGCCGGATCAGCTCACGGAGCCCGTCCTCGTCGGCCCCCGAGGCGAGCAGGCAGAACATGGCTTCCTCGCGAGAGGCCAGGGCGGGCCCCTCGGCGAGGCTCCGAAGCGCCGCGGTGACGAGCCGGTCCAGGCCCAGCGAGGGGTGGGCGGCGCCGAGTACGCCCGCGGCCCCGCATGCTGAGAAGATATCCGGGGCCCTCTCCTCGCGCAGGATGAGGATCAGCTCCCGGCGCAGCCGCGCGCCGCTGATGGTGTCCAGGAACGAGAGGTCGCGGCGGAGCAGGTCGCGGGTGCGGGGCTCCAGGCGGAAGCCCAAGCGGCCGGCGTAGCGCAGGGCGCGGAGGATGCGGGTGGCGTCGTCCTGAAAGCTGGCCTGGTGCAGGACGCGGATAAGCCCTCGTTCGAGGTCGCCCTGGCCGCCGCAGGGGTCGACCACCGAGCCCTCGTCGGGGCCGCTGAGGCCCAGGGCCGTAGCGTTGACCGTAAAGTCGCGCCGGGCCAGGTCCTGGCGCAGGTCGGCGGGGCGCACCGAGGGCAGAGCGCCCGGCCGGGCGTAGGTCTCGGTGCGGGTCATGGCGAGGTCAAGGGCGAAGCCCTCGGCGCGGACGGTAGCCGTGCCGAATCGGCGGTGGGAGGTCAGGCGGCCTCCGGTGGCCGCGGCCAGCTCTCGGGCCAGGCTGATGGCGTCGCCCTCGAGGGCCAGGTCGAGGTCCAGATTGGGCCGGCCCAGGAGCAGGTCACGGACGCTGCCGCCCACCAGGTAGACGCTAAGGCTGCGCTTACGGGCCAGGTTCAGCAACCGCCCCAGGGCGTTGCCTGCGGGGACGGGCAGGCGCTCCTTGACGGCATCCAAGAGTGCGGTCGGGGGCATCGTTTGGATTATAGCACGGCGTTGTTGACGAGCCTGGAGCGTGGGGGATGTGAGAGGCGTGGGCGCGGGTTAGGCGCTCTCCGGTTTCTTGACGGGCCTGGGGGCCGTTGCTATACTCCGTTTCGGACGGGGCGGAGGAGTGTAGCTCAGTTTGGTAGAGCAGCGGTCTCCAAAACCGCAGGTCGGGGGTTCGAGTCCCTCCACTCCTGCCAGTGAAGCTCACAATACGCCGAGGTGGTGGAATAGGCAGACACGCGGTCTTGAGGGGGCCGTGCCTTCGGGCGTAGGGGTTCAAATCCCCTCCTCGGCACCAGCAAAGGCAGCGGCGGGGTTGCGGGCTCCCGGCCGCAGTGAGGGTGAGGGCGCTGTCCCTCGGCACTCGGGGGTTGGGGGCTCAGGTTGCTGGCGACGTGGCCAAGTGGTTAAGGCAGGGGTCTGCAAAACCCCGATCACCGGTTCGAATCCGGTCGTCGCCTCCAAACATCGCAGACGGAACTCAGAACGCGGAGGGGGCTGCCCACCATTGCGTTCTGAGTTTTCTCTTGTGAGGTCGCCGCGAGCTAGGGGCAGCGCGCCGGGGTGGCGAAATCGGTAAACGCAGCGGACTTAAAATCCGCCTCCGCCTCTGGCGGATTGTGGGTTCGATCCCCACCCCCGGCACCAATGGCATGCCATGAGGCTATGACGACTGCGGGCTTTCCTTGAACCCTCGCGGCTGATATACTTTGGGCCGGTTCGCTATGACCACGACCCCGCTTACCGGAACTGAATACGAGACCATCATCGGCCTGGAGGTGCACGTCCAGCTCGCCACCAAGAGCAAGATGTACTGTCGGTGCAGCACGGACTACGCCGATTCTCCCCCCAACACCCACGTCTGCCCGGTATGTCTGGGGATGCCCGGTGTGCTGCCGGTCATCAATCGTCAGGCTGTCGAGTACACCCTCATGACCGCGCTGGCCCTCAACTGTGAGATCCCCGAATTCTCGAAGTTCGACCGCAAGAACTATCCTTACCCCGACTTGATGAAGGGGTATCAGATCTCGCAGTATGACCTGCCGCTGTCGCGCAACGGCTGGCTGGAGATCGAGGTGGACGGGGAAACCCGGCGCATCGGTATCACCCGGGTGCACCTCGAGGAGGACGTGGCCAAGCTGCTGCACCGTCAGGACCAGTCCGGTGAGACCTACAGCCTGGTGGATGTCAACCGCGCCGGCGTACCACTCATGGAGATCGTCTCGGAGCCGGACATCCGCTCTCCGGAGGAGGCCCGGCTCTACCTGGTGAAGCTGCGCCAGATCCTGCAGTACATCGGCGTCAGCAGGGCCAGTATGGAGGAGGGAGCCTTTCGCTGCGACACCAACGTCAGCATAAGGCCGAGGGGTAACCCCGAGCTCGGCGGGTACGTGGAGATCAAGAACCTCAACAGCTTCCGCGCGGTCTATGGCGCCCTGGAGTACGAGGTGGAGCGACAGCGGGATGTGCTGGAGGCAGGCGAGCGCATCGAGCAGGAGACCCGGGGCTGGCTCGACGAGGAGGGCCGGACCGTCGTCCAGCGCACCAAGGAGTATGCCCACGACTACCGCTACTTCCCGGAGCCCGACCTGCCCCCTCTGACCCTGAGCAGGGAGTACGTGGAGGAGTTGCGGGCCCGCCTGCCGGAGCTTCCCGACGCCCGGCGGCGGCGGTTCCGCGAGGAGTGCGGCCTCAGCGACTACGAGGCCAACCTGCTGACGGAAACCCGCGCCCGAGCCGACTATTACGATGCGGCGGTGGCCCTCGCACGCGGCGATGGTGACTTGCTGGCCAGACGGGCCAAGCTCATTAGCAATTGGATGCTGGGCGATCTCGCCCATCTCCTCAATGTCACGGAGACCGACATCAGCGAGGTCAAGGTGGCGCCTAGGCAGCTCTATGATATGATTACGCTGATCGAGGACGGGACGATCTCCGGCAAGGCCGCCAAGAGCGTGTTCGAGGAGATGTTCCGCACGGGCAAGGAGCCCCGCCAGATCGTAGAGGGGCTGGGGCTGACTCAGATCAGCGGCTCCGATGAGCTGGCAGGGATCGTGGAGCGGGTGCTGGCGGCCAACCCGAAGCCGGTGGCCGACTTCCAGGGGGGCAAGGAGGAGGCGCTGCGGTTTCTGGTGGGGCAGGTGATGCGGGAGACGCGCGGGCGCGCCAATCCCGCCCTGGTGAACGAGATCCTGCGGGAGAAGCTGGGCAGATCGCAGTAGTTGCAAGGGAAGGGAGTCCCTTCACCCAATGTTAGACAAGATACGGGAGAACATGCGAGCGTTGCGGGACTCCAACTTCCTCAAGTGGTTCTACTTCGGGATGCACATCAAGCGGTGGCTGCTCCTGCTCCTGATAGGGGTGGCCATCATGGGGCTGGGGTTCGGCTACTTCCTGCGCGAGGTCTACGTTTCCTATACCTTCCCCGGCTTCGTCTACTACCTCACCCTTCAGTTCGTGCCCCGCTACGCCCGCGGCGCCATGTTCGTGGTGGCCAGCGCTGGCATCATCCTCTTCGCCGTCTGGAAGCTCAACAGCTCCCTGCTCTCGGCCTTCATTCGGCCGGGCCGCGACGAGAGCCTGGTGAACATCATCTACAACCACCGCTACCTGCGGCGGGGCCCTAGGGTGGTGGCGATCGGTGGGGGCACGGGGCTATCCGTCCTCCTGCGAGGCCTCAAGGAGTACACCGGCAACCTGACCGCTATCGTCACGGTGGCAGACGACGGGGGGAGCTCGGGGCGCCTGCGCCGGGAACTGGGCATCCTGCCGCCGGGCGACGTCCGCAACTGCATCGCCGCCCTGGCCGACGCCGAGCCGCTCATGACCCGACTCTTCCAGTACCGCTTTCGGGAGGGCTCCGGGCTGGAGGGGCACAGCTTTGGCAATCTGTTCATCGTGGCTATGTCAGGAGTGACCGGCAACTTTGAGGATGCCATCCGCGAGACAAGCCGGGTGCTGGCGGTGCGGGGGCAGATCCTGCCCTCCACCCTGGCCAACGTCACCCTCTCCGCCACCACGGAGGACGAGCTGACCATCCATGGTGAGTCTAACATCACCGGCAGCGGGTCTCGCATCCGCGAGGTCTACATTCAGCCCGCCAACGCCCAGGCCAACCCCGATGCTATTCGCGCAATCCTCAGCGCCGACATCATCGTGGTGGGGCCGGGCAGCCTCCTCACCAGCGTGCTGCCCAACCTGCTGGTGGAGGGCATCCGGCGGGCCGTGGAGATTTCGCCCGCCCTCAAGGTGTACGTTTGCAACGTGGCCACCCAGCGCGGCGAGACCGACGCCTTTACCGTCAGCGACCACTTCAACACCCTCTATGGGCACGTCAAGGCTAACCTGTTCCGTTACGTTCTGGCCAACAGCAACGTGGAGGGCTCGTTGCCGGAGTCGTGGCGCTCGGAGCCGGTGAGGCTGGACCGCTCACGGCTGGATGGCACCCTGATAGTAGCGGCGGACGTGGTCAGCGAGGAGAACCGCTATCATCACGACTCCAAGAAGCTGGCAGACGCCCTCATCCGCCTCTACTACGAGCGCCATCAGTTGCAGCAGACCCTGGTGGTGGGCCAGGAGGGAGAGAAGGAGAGCGTGGCCGTCCTCTGAGGGCGACCTGGCAGAGGCAACCAACGGTGGAATTCAGCAATTACCTGAACCTGGCCCAGATCCTGATCTCGGTCGTGCTGATCCTGGCGATCTTGTTCCAGGCCAAGGGGTCGGGCTTCGGGGCTGCCCTGGGCGGGACGTCCGCCTCCTCCTTTCGCACGCGCCGGGGCGTTGAGCGGACCCTGTTCCAGCTCACCATCGTGCTGGCGGTCATCTTCGTGGCGATGTCCGCCTGGAGCGTCACCTCCACCTAGCCCGGTGTCCCCGGGTCGACGTCCGCCGCGGCTAGCTGGCTGCGGCCCCTGAGATGCCTTCGAGCGCCTCCCGCTGGCCTCTACTCCTCGTCCTCGGCCTGGGCATAGCCGCGGTGGTGGGCTTCTGGTATGCGGCCACCCGCCCCTCCGGCCAGGAGATGCCGGCCCCGGGAGGGGCGTATGTGGAGGGGGTCGCCGGGGCGCCGAGTCGCGTCAACCCTCTCTTCGCCTCTTTCAACGCTGTGGACGCCGACCTGGCATCCCTGATCTTCTCCGGCCTGGTGAGCCTGGCTGCCGACGGCCACGTCGTCCCTGACCTGGCGGAGAGCTGGGAGATAAGCGACGACGGTACCACCTACACCTTTCACCTGCACCGGGGCCTGCTCTGGCACGACGGTGAAGCGTTCGATGCCTCCGACGTGGCCTTCACTCTGCAGGCCATCCAGGATCCTGACTTCCGGGGCGACCCTGCCCTGGCGGCGCTCTTCCGCGAGGTCGATATCAGCATGCCCGATCGCCTGACCCTCGTGCTCACCCTCCCGCAGTCCTTTGCGCCCTTCCTGACCCATGCCACCGTGGGCATTTTGCCCGAGCACCTGCTGGGGAGCCTGGACGCCGACGCTCTCTATGACGGCGGCTTCAATCAGCAGCCCGTGGGCACCGGTCCCTTCCGTCTGCTGGAGCTTTCCTCGTATGCGGCCGTGCTGGAGGGGTTCCCCTCCTACCACCTGGGACAGCCCCACCTGGAACGGCTGGAGCTGCGCTTCTTCCGCGAAGAGGGCGAGCTTCTGACAGCCCTGCGCAGCCGCCAGATCGACGGGGCGCTGTTCCGGCCGGGCCTCAGCGCCGACGACGTGTTCTTCCTGGAGAGCCAGAGCTACCTCTGCCGCTACGAGTTGCACACTACCGGCTACCTGGTGGTCTACCTCAACCAGGAGTTCGAGCCGTTCCGCGATCCCCTGGTGCGACGGGCTCTCCAGCACGCCCTGGATCGCGGCGCGGTAGCCCAAGCGGCCCTGGCCGGTCAGGGCCTGCCGGTGGATAGCCCCATCCCGCCGGGCACCTGGGCGTACAGAGATGCGCCGGACGCCTTTCGCTTCGATCGGGCACAGGCCGAGGCTCTCCTGGACGAGGCGGGCTGGAGGAGAGGAGGCCGGGGCCCGCGGCAGAAAGATGGGGAAGCCTTGCGCTTCACCCTGGTCACTAACGACGAGCCTCCACGGGTGGCGGCCGCCCAGGAGGTGGCGCGCCAGTGGGCCGAGCTGGGGGTGGAGGTGACGCTGGCCGCCAGCGGCTCTACGGAGCTGCTCCAGGAAATCCTAGCGCCTGGAGAGTTCGAGGCGGCCCTGTTCGGCCTGGAGACGGGGGCTGACCCCGATCCCTATCCCCTCTGGCACAGCACCCAGAGGGGCGAGGACGGCCGCAATCTGGCGGGCTTCTCTCACGCCGAGGCGGACAGGCTCATGGAGGAGGCGCGCCTGACCACGGACGCGGCCCGGCGGGTGTTTCTCTACCAGCGCCTCCAGGATATCTTCGTCGAAGAGCTGCCGGTGCTGCTCCTCTACTCGCCCACTTACAGCTACGTGGTGGACCGCCGGTTCCAGGGCATGAATCCGGGTGTCCTGGTGACGCCGGCCTCCCGCTTCCACGATGTCCACCTGTGGTTCACCGAGACCCGCGTCGTGGAGTAGCCGCGGGGATGGCCGTCATGGGCCGCATTATCACGCTCACCACCGATTTCGGCCTGGCTGATCCCTACGTGGCGGCCATGAAGGGGGTTATCCTGGGCATCAACCCGGAGGCCACCGTGGTGGACGTCACCCATGAGGTGGCGCCGCAGCGGATCGTGCAGGCCGTCTATCTGGCCGGCTGTGCCTGGCCGCACTTCCCGCCGGGGTCGATCCACCTCGCCGTGGTCGACCCTGGCGTGGGCACGGGGCGCCGGGCGATCATCGTGGAGGGACCACGGGGGCTGTACGTAGGGCCGGACAACGGGGTGCTCTCGGCGGCCCTGCCGGAGGAGGCGCGCTCGATGGCGAGGGGCGAGGGCCCCGCGGCCGTCCCGCTGCCTCAGGGCTACCGTGCCTTCCTTATCGCGGAGCCGCGCTTCCTCCGACAGCCGGTCAGCGACACCTTCCACGGTCGCGATGTGTTCGCGCCGGCGGCTGCCCATCTGTCACTGGGCGTGCCGCCCGGGGAGTTCGGCGAGGCGGTGAACTCCATGGTGGCGCTACCGCCTATCCGCGCCGGGCGCCGCGCCGACGGCGCCCTGGTCGGGCGCGTCGTGCACGTGGATCGCTTCGGCAACCTGGTGACGGACGTGCGGGCTGAGGACCTGCCCGGGGGAGGGCTGAGGGTGGAGATAGGGGGCCAGACCGTGGAGGGGCTGGCGCGGACCTACGCGGATGCGAAAGGCCTCGTGGCCATGGTGGGAAGCTCAGGCTATCTGGAGGTGGCGGAGCCGGGAGGCAGCGCGGCCGCGAGCCTGGGCGCGGGCGTGGGCGAGGCGGTGGTGGTGCGGGCGGCGGGCTAGCGCACATCCAGGGTGATGGGTACGGAGAACACGTTCTCGGGGCTGCCGTCATCCGGGTTCAAGCTGAAGACCTCGACCACCGTCGGCATGGGAGACGACCATATCGGCGGCAGGATCAGGTCCGCGGAGAAGCTGCCCCGGGCCGGAGCGACGTCGGAGGCGCGGATCGTCTCCCTCGCCAGGTCCATAGCGCCGGGGTAGCCCCTGACCACCACGACCAGCTCGCCGTTGGGCACCGACGCGGTCCCTTCCAGATGGAAGGTCGACGAGAGCTGGTCGCCGCAGCGCGGCTGGGTGACCACGATGGGCGGCGGGTCGGGCGAGAGGGTGACGGAAACGGACACGAGGTTCTCCACGCTGCCATCCCGCGGGCTCTCGCTGTAGGCCTCGATGGTGGCATCCACCGGTGCCGACGAGGGAGGAGGAAAGGCGAGGTCCACGGCCCACGTTCCGACGCCCGGTGCTGCCGTGGTAGCTTGTGCTGGCATCTCACAAAGCACACTTCCTTGGGCGTCCCTGATCGCCACCAGCAGCGCCCCCTCGAACACCCGCGCGCGGCCCTCAACGCGCACCGGCACGGTCACGGTGGCGCCCTGCGCCGGCGCATCGATGGCGATGAAATCCCCCTCAGGGACCGCCGTGGGCGATGCGGCGAGGCCCGTAGGAGTGGGCTGGGGCTCCTCCTCGCCGGCGCCACAGGCGGCCAGGCCTACAGCGGCCAGCGCCAGCGCCGCGGCGATGAGCCATCTCCTCATGTCGTGCTGTCCTCTACGCAAGGCGATCAGTCGCCACCAGTATAGCGGGGCACGCGGGCGGCGGAAATACTGGCAGAGGTGGCGGCGTGTGCTAGAATCGGTTCGGTCATGCGTGTCGTCTTCATGGGTTCGCCGGAGTTTGCCGTCCCCACGCTGCGTCGCCTCATCGAGAGCGAGTACGGGGTCGTGGGCGTCTATACGCAGCCGGACCGGCCCGCCGGCCGCGGCCGCACACTGCACCCACCGCCGGCCAAGCGGCTAGCCATCCAGCACGGCGTTCCCGTGCATCAGCCGGAGCGGGTGAGTTCCCCCGAGGCGGTGGCCGAACTGGCCCGCCTGGCCCCCGATGTCATCGTCATCGCCGCCTTCGGCCAGATCCTCAAGCAGCCCGTGCTGGACCTGCCCCCTCACGGCGTGCTCAATGTGCACCCCTCGCTGCTGCCCAGGCATCGGGGTGCCGCGCCCATCGCCTCGGCCATCCTGGCGGGCGACGAGGAGACCGGGGTGACCATCATGCTGACCGAGCTGGCCCTCGATGCCGGCCCCATCCTGGCCCAGCGACGCCTGCCCATCTCTGACGAGGACACCACCGGCTCGCTGAGCGAGCGGCTGGCCGACGAAGGGGCCGACCTGCTGATGGAGACCCTGCCGAACTGGCTGGCGGGAGACATCCGGCCCCAGCCTCAGGACGACAGTCAGGCCACCTACATCCGTTCCATCCGCAGGGAGGAGGCCGCCATCGACTGGGGCCTTCCTGCGGTGGACATCTGGCGGCGCGTACGCGCCTACAATCCCTGGCCGGTAGCCTACACCACACTGGAGGGTCAATCCCTGCGCATCCTGGAGACGAAGCCGCTGGCAGGGGAGGGCTCGGAGCCGCCCGGCACGGTTCTGCCCCTGCCCGGCGGAGGCCCGCCCGAGGCAGGCTTCGTGGTGCGATGCAGTCAGGGGGCGCTGGCGGTGTTGAGGGTGCAACGAGCCGGCCGCAAGGCCATGTCCGGCGCTGAGTTCCTGCGGGGCCAGCGGGGCCTGCTGGGCCGCCGCCTGGGGGACGGCTGACCGGCCCGTCCTCGAAACGAAGGGAGCGCCCCGGGCCCTTGGGGCGCTCTCCGAAGCTCCGCGAAGCGGGGACTACTGTTTCTCTTCTCGCTCTGCCGCTGCCTCCTCTTCCGGAGGAGCTTCTCGCTTCTCCTCGGCTTCGGCGGCCTCCTCGGCAGCGACCTCTTCCTCCTCCGGCACCTCCTCAACCTCGGCGACGCGTGGGGCGGCGACCTTGGCCACCACCAGATCGGGGTCGCTCAGCACCTGCACCCTGGCGTCGATAGGCAGGTCCCTGACGAAGAGGGAAGAGTCGATCTCCGCCAGGCCGCTCACGTCGACCTCGATTTGAGAGGGGATGTCGGCAGGCAGGGCCTCCACGGTGACGCTGCCCATGCTGTGAAGAAGGATGCCCCCGTACGCGCCGACGGCGGGTGCCTCCCCCACCACCACCAGGGGGACCTCTGTCCGTATCTTCTCCGCCAGGGAGACCTGATAGAAGTCCACGTGGAGCAGCCTGCCGGTGGGGGGGTCTCGCTGCATCCCCCGGATCATCACCGGGCGGGGCTTTCCCTCGCCCTCAACGTGCAGGTTGATGATGACGTTCCGCGCGCCGGTGCGCAGGAGCTGGACGATGGTGGCGGTCTCGGCCTGGACGGCCTGAGACTCCACCCGGTGCCCGTAGACGTTGGCCGGGGTGATCCCGCGACGCCGCAAGGCCTTCACCTTCTTGCCCAGCACCGTCCGGGGATCGACGCGAATCTCGAGGTCAGGCATGGTAGCCCTCCCAATCTTAAAGAGTCATCCAGGGCCCTAGCGCCGCCCCGCCAGGAGGCGTACGAGAGAGCGGCCCAGCACGTAACCAAAGCCCAGGGCAAAGGCCGCGGGCAGGGTGAACGTCGCCGTCACTGAGCCGCTGACGTTGGGCGACAGCAGGAACAGCGTGCGCACGTTCTCCACGGATACGGACCGGCCCACCAGCACGCCTGACATGCTGTTCCGCAGGGCCAGGTCTTGGACCCTTGCCGCCAGCAGGACACTCTGGCCCACCTCGGCGCGCTCCGCGGCCATGCGCTGCACGACCGTCTGCCGCAGCGAGGCGCTACCTGCGGCAAGGTTCTGCACTGCGCTCTGCGAGACCTCCACGTTCTCTCCGGTTACGCTGTAGGCTTGAGACTGATGTACGCGCTCGGCAAACTCGGACGCTACCATGAGCTGCTCCTTCAGGAGGGTTGCCTTCACGTTAGCAGAGGCCCGATCCGCGGTCAAGGGAGACACTCCCGAAGCGATAGGGCCCGTGGGCTGGGTCTGTTCATAGACCCTTCTGCCCTGTCACCCTGAGCGAAGCGAAGGGTCTCCATGAAGCAGATTCTTCGCTGCGCTCAGAATGACGAGGGTGGCGCAAAGGCGTTTTTCAACAGGCTCGGCTAGGCGGCCTGCTGCTCCAGTTCCTCAATCTGTCGGGCCATGAGCCGCTCGAAGATCTCGACGACCTGCGGGTCGAAGTGAGCGCCCGCCTGGGCCCTGATCTCGGTCATGGCCTCCTGATGGGGCATGGCCTGGCGGTAGGGGCGGTCGGAGGTCATGGCGTCGTAGGCGTCCACCACGGCGAAGACGCGGGCCTCGAGGGGGATGTGGTCGCCGGCGAGGCCGAAGGGGTAGCCGCTGCCGTCGTAGCGCTCGTGATGGTAGAGGAGGACGGGGAGTGCCGCCTCCAGGAAATCCACCTTGGAGGCCATGAGCCCCGCCATGAGGGGGTGCTTCTGCATGGTCTCTCGCTCGCGCCTGGTGAGGGCGTGCGGTTTTTGCAAGATGGCGTCTGGCACGCCGATCTTACCAACGTCGTGCAGGAGGGCGCCCCGCTCGATGTGCAGCAAGCGTTCGCCGGCCAGGCCCATCTCCCTGGCCACTGCCACGGTGAGAGTGGCCACCCGTTCGGAGTGGCCCTCGGTGCTCTGGTCTTTGGCGTCCAGGGCAGCCATGAGGGCCTTCATGGTGCCATCGTAGCTCAGCTCCAGCTCGCTGGCGTAGGCGCGCACCTTAGCGAAGAGGGAGGCTTGCTCCACACCCATGGCAGCCTGGCTGGCCATGTCTTCCACCATGGAGACCTCGGAGGGCTGGTATCGGCCGTTGCGGTTGAAGTGGAAGATGCTGATAACGCCCATAGCGCGACCGCGCAGGGCCATGGGGGCGCAGAGGATGGTGACCGGGCCTTCATTGGGAGGCTTATAGTCCAAGATGTCCTTGTAGGGAGCGTCCGGCTGGGTGGTGATGACCGTCTTGCCGGTGGCCGCGCAGCGCCGCGTGAACCACTCCTCTACCTTGCGGTGATGCTCGGCGGAGACGCCTCGCTTATGGTCGTAGCTGGCTCGGAGCACCAGGTCGTCGTTGCTCTCATCCAGCAGGGTTACCAGTCCTACCTGTCCCCCGGCGAAGATGGTGGCGTTGCGAGCGAGCCGCCCCAGTACGTCTGTCAGGTCCAGCGACGAACGGAGCTCGCGCTCGGCCTGGTAGATCTGATGCAGGCGGTCGTACTCCCGCCTGGAAGCTCGTCCGCCCAGCCACACGAGCAACTGAAGAGCCACGTACAGGCCGGCCATTTCCAGGCCGACGGCCCCGTAGAGCGTTTGGCGAGCCTGGGCCGCTTCGGCGCCGATGGGTGCGTAGTCCTGCCGGATCTCCAGCAGCGCTCCGGAGGCCAGCGGGGCATAGGTCACCAGCATCTTCTCGGCCGGGGGATTGACCGCGTCACCTTCCTGCGCTCCGCCGCTGACGGAGCTGACCACTCCGCTGTCCAGGGCCGACGGGGGTGGTGCGGTCTCAGGAGAGAGCCCGCTGAGGGGTTCGCCCGCGCTGGAGTAGAGAGCCTGCGTGGCGTCGTTCCACAGCCTGATGTGGAGGGCGCCCTGCGGGTCAGCGAGGGCGCCCAGGCGCTCCGAGACCCCCTGGGGAAGGGGTTGGGAGAGGTCCAGTCCCGCCAGTTGGGCCTGCACCGCCGGGGCCAGGGCGTCGGCGGCAGCCCTGCCCGCTGCTGCCTCCACTCGCGCCTCGGCGGCCTGACCACCGAAAAAGGCGATGGTCACGGCGATGGCGGCCACCGCCACGAAGCTCAGCAGGGCGAACTTAACGTGGATATCACGACTGGGGATCTTTCCCATACGCGTAAGAACCCTGGGGTAGAACCGCCCGGCACCCCTGCATATAGGTATCGGCAGAATCCCTTAGGGGCTTTACTGATTCCCTTGTGTTCCAGTGCACGCAGCCACTCGGGCCGTGTCGAGGTGGATATAGTCGGCCCCGGCGTGCTCTGCGTCGCGGAGCTGCTCGCCCAGGCGGGCGAAGTCCGCGGTGAGCAGGGAAGGGGCGGTCTTGACTGCGCTAGGCGCGCCTGGCCTCCTCTCGGAGCCGACGGCGGGCACGGCGGAGGGCTGCGGCCACGCGGCGGGGCGCAGTGCCTCCAGGCACATCGCGCGCGGCGAGGGCTGAGCGTAGGTCCAGCTTCAGGACGTCCTCCTGAAACAGCCGCGAGAAGCGCCGATACTCGGCCAGGCTGAGCTTCGCGAAGTCCTTGTCTTCTCTTTCGGCGTATTGTACCAGCTTGCCTACGGCTTCGTGGGCCTCCCGGAAGGGGAGGCCGTGGCGCACCAGGTAGTCGGCGAGGTCGGTGGCGAGCGCGTAGCTGGCTGCGGCGGCGGCGCGGGCGCGGCGGGCATTTACCTGAAGGCGCGGGAGCATGGCCGCGAACACCTCCAAGGTAGAGAGGAGGATCTCCTCGGTCTCGAAGAAGGCGGCCTTGTCCTCCTGGAGGTCGCGGTTGTAGGCAAGGGGCAGCCCCTTGAGGACGGTGAGAATTGACATAAGATTGCCATAGGCCCGGCCGGTGCGAGCCCGGGCCAACTCGGCCACGTCCGGGTTCTTCTTCTGAGGCATGATGCTGGAGCCGGTGGCGAAGGCGTCGGGCAGGTTGATGAAGCCGAACTCGGCGCTGGACCAGAGGACTATCTCCTCGGCCAGGCGCGAGAGGTGCATCATGCAGGTGGCGGCGGCTGCCAGGAACTCGACCACGAAGTCGCGATCTGAAACGGCGTCCAGGCTGTTCTCGCTGATGCGGCTGAACCCCAGCTCCTGGGCCACGGATTGACGGTCGATGGGGTAGGGCACGCCTGCGAGGGCTCCGCTGCCCAGGGGCAGGACATCGGCGCGGGTCCGGCAATCGCGGAAGCGGGCAGCGTCGCGGTCCAGCATCTCGAAGTAGGCCAGCAGGTGGTGGGCCAGCAGGACCGGCTGGGCCCGCTGGAGGTGGGTGTAGCCAGGGATGACCACATTGCGGTTGGTCTCTGCCAGGTCCAGCAGGGCGGCCTGAGCACTCGCCAGGCCCCGGAGCACCTGGCCGATGGCCTCCTTGGCGTGGAGACGCAGGTCCGTGGCCACCTGGTCGTTGCGGGAGCGGGCCGTGTGCAGGCGCCCGGCGGCCGCGCCGATCTTCTCGGCCAGCCGCGCCTCTATGTTCATGTGCACGTCCTCCAGGTCCTGGCGCCAGGGGAAGCGGTCCTCCTCGATCTCCCGGCGCACCTCCTCCAGCCCGCTGACGATGGCGTCGGCGTCGGCCTGGGGGATGATGCCCTGGCGGCCAAGCATGCGGGCGTGGGCCATGGAGCCGGCGATGTCCTCGCGCCAGAGGCGGCGGTCCACGTCTACAGAGGCTGTGTAGGCCTCCACCAGCCGGTCGGTCCCGGCCCGGAAGCGGCCGCCCCAGGGCTTGGTAGAGCGGACGGACGTTTTCGTCTGCGCCCGCTTGGTCCTTTGCTTCGTCCTGGCGGTCCTGGCCACAGTCTCTCGCCTCACATCTGGGAGGTCGGCTGCGCTATGCCGCTACGGCGGGTGCACGGGTTGTTCATAGAGTCACTCGGAGCGGACCTGTCTTCGGGGTCCATTGTAATTCGCCAGGGTGGAGATGCGCCACCGGCGCGTGCGCACTCAACGAAAGATGGGGAGCTGAATGACCTCCCAGAGGCTCTCAACAACGTAGTCGGGCTGGGCGTGAGCCGACTCGGCAGTGGTCCCCGCGGGCCCGTCCTGGACGGAGGAGTGTCCTTCCTTCCCGGCGGGGTGGTTGCGGCGCCACACCGTCAGCATGCCCAGAGCTTGGGCGCCCCCCACATCGGCCCGGAGCGAGTCGCCCACCATCACCGCCTCCTGCGGAGATACTGCCAGGGCATCCAGGGCGTGCTGGAAGATGCGGGGGTGTGGCTTCATGTAGCCCACGTCGCAGGAGATGGAGAGCACGTCAAAGTAGTCAAGGACTCCGAGCTGGCGCATCTCCTCCCGGAAGGGCTCGCCTCCGACGTGGCGATTAGTGACTGCCCCCAGGCGGTAGCCGCGCTCCCGGAACCAGTTCAGGGTATCGAGGGTGCCCTCGTAGAGGGCGCGCCCGAAGAACGCCCCTCCCAGGTTCCAGGTAAGCCAGAGTTCCTCGGCCTGCTCGTCCGTAAGATGAAGGCCCTTTTCAGCGGCTACCTGCTTAGCCAGGGTGGGGCAGTGAGGGCTCACGCGGTCCCCGTAGTAGGCCTCGCGGTCGGCCTCCTCCAGGGCGAAGCGGATGTCCCGGCCCAGGAAAAACAGCTCCCCGTCCGGCTCGATGCCCCAGGAGAGCAGGAGGGCGTTGATGCGGCGCACCGTCTCGCCGCGGATGACCTCCACAGGCGGCATGGTCGGGAAGTGCCACAGGGTCTCACCCAGGTCAAACAGGACAGCGCGAATAGTCGCCAAGCGTCCTCCCTCCTCAAGTTACGTCTCATTCCAGCAGTCCACATTCCCGCAGCAGGCAACGCTCGGCCCCGTGGGAGTGGTCTGCCGCCGATATGGTACACGAGCAGGGCGGCTCCGCCAAGCGAGTCTGCGGCGCCATCGCACCCATGATACGCGCAGTGACACCTTGCCAGGTATCAATGTTTCTGGTCGAATGCAGCGGGCTTCCTTGTTCAGGCCGGGCGGGGCTCTTATAATGGCCGCCGCCCCTACGGAGTGTCTCGGGAGGTTCATCCATGCTGGGCTTTGGCTGGCGGAAGGAGGAGCTGCGACGTCGCTTCTACTCGCCGACATTCCGGGGCATGTATGAGCGCTTCCTGGAGGCTATCCAGGAGCATCTTCGCCCCGATGTCGAGGTGCTGGACGCCGGCTGTGGCAGTGGCCGGGTGTTCCAGCACCGCTTGGCGGGGCAGGTGCGCCGGGTGGTGGGCGTGGATGTCACTCAGGATGTCCGTGGGAACCCGAACCTCGACACGGCCGTGCGGGGCGACCTCAGCGTCCTTCCCCTGCGCGATGCCAGCTTCGACCTGGTGATCCTCAGCCAGGTGGTCGAGCACCTGACGGAGCCTTCAGCGTCCTTTCGCGAGCTGGCGCGGGTGCTCAGGCCCGGCGGCCGACTGCTGCTGCTCACGCCCAATCGCTGGCACTACGTGGCGCTGGGCGCCCGCCTGCTGCCGCAGCGGCTCCATGTGGCCTTCAACCGCTGGCGCGGCGTGGACGAGCGGGACGTCTTCCCCACGGTCTATCGAGCGAACACGGCGGGCCGGCTGCGAGTTCTGCTGGAGGGGGCGGGGCTGGAGGTGGAGCGGCTGGAGCGCTTCGAGACGGAGCCGGAGTACCTGGCCTTCCACCCGCTGGCCTACGCCCTGGGCGTGGCCTACGAGCGGCTGGTCAACCGCTTCGAGGCCCTGGCGGGCCTGCGGGTGAACCTGCTGGCGGTGGCGAGGAAGCGATTAGACAAGACTAATGGTCGAGGAGCTTCGGCGTAATGATGTAGCCCGTTTCCAAGTCCCCGTACATAGTGCACCGCTCACTACCCCATGCCCAGTAGTACAGGGCTAGGTAGGCGCAGAACAGCGCATCCAGCAGGTCTTCGTGTTGTTTCAGCGCCTTGCCATGCAGCTCCTGAAGCGGGCGGCGGAGAACCTCTTGTAGGGCCTGCGTCGATTCCAGGCGGGGATCCCCGGCGTCAAAGAAGAGCTTTTCCAGCTCGCCCTGCAGCTCACGCAAGCCCACCCGCTTCTTCGCGACTGTCCCCTTCTTGTACTTGACGATCCTCTCTCTTTGGAAAAGGACGATGTGCCCGGGGTGAGGGTAGACCTCGAAGACCAGCCGGCGATCAGTGCACCGGTCGCATCGCGGGTTTGGGTCATGGGAAAAGCCGAGGAGCGCCAGTGCCTCAACCACGTCTGCACCGCGCACGCGATCTTTCAACCTATGGAGGTTACTTGTATGTGGCGAGGCATCGAACTTTCCGAAGTCGTGGGCCAGCATCTTTTCGCATGGCCTCTGGCCGGTCACATTTGGGACTATTAGCGGCGCGTCGATCGCCACCAGCGTGGTGCCACTGACGCCAGCCTTGGCATAGGACACCAGTTCATCGGTGCTACAAAGGGTGGAACAGTAATGGAGCAGAGAGGTCTTGCCACCATGGTGTTCAAGCGTGGCGGCAGCCGTGGTGTTCTTCTCCGACCAGGCCAGATCAATCCCGATGAAGCGCATGCTGCACCTGTCGTGCGACCACCTCCACCGCCTGCCCGAGGGGAACGAGCGTTATCTCCTTCTCCGCCCGCCGCTTCAGCTCGGCGCTGTCCTTCTCCAGGGTGCGGGGGCTGACGGTAACGCGCAGGGGCATACCTAAGAGGTCGGCGTCGTTGAACTTGACGCCGGGCGACTCCTCCCGGTCGTCGTAGAGGACCTTGATGCCAGCCGCGGCCAGGTCCTCGTGGAGCTTCTCGGCGGCTTGGTGGACCTCCGGCTGCTCGATGTTGAGGGCCACCAGGTGGGCGTCGTAGGGGGCCACGCTGGGCGGCCAGATGATGCCCCGCTCGTCGTGGTTGGCCTCGACGATGGTGGCCAGCAGCCGGTCAAGCCCGATGCCGTAGCAGCCCATGACGGCAGGGCGGACGTTACCGTCGCGGTCCAGAAAGGTAGCGCCCATCTTCTCGCTGTAGACGGTGCCTATCTTGAAGACGTGGCCCATCTCGATGCCCCGGCGCAGCTCCAGGGGATGGCCGCAGTTGGGGCAGGGATCGCCGTGCCGGGCGAGGGCGATGTCCGCAACGATGTCCGCGGTCCAGTCGCGGCCGTAGTTGACGTTGCGCAGGTGGGTGTCGGGCTTGTTGGCGCCGGCCACCAGGTTGGGCGATCCGGGAGCGGAGTCGTCGGCGACCACCCGCACGTTCTTCAGGCCGATGGGCGAGGCAAAGCCGACCTCCAGGCCCGCGCGGGCCGCCTCCGCGTCGTCCATGAGGTGCAGCTCGGTGACGCCGAGGGCGTTCCTCAGCTTGACCTCGTTCACCTCCAGCTCGCCGCGGATGGCCACGAAGACGGGCTGACCATCGCCGATGTAAAAGACCGCCTTGAGGGTCTTCCAGTGGGGGATGTCCAGAAAGCGGGCCAGGTCCTCGATGGTGATGATGCCGGGCGTGGACACCTCGTCCACCGGCAGTGGCTCCTCGGGCTCGGGCGAGCGCTTGCGGAGCTCGGCCTTCTCGGCGTTGGCGGCATAGCCGCAGGCGGAGCACATGAGGGCCTCGTCCTCTCCTACTTCCGTCAGATACATGAACTCCTGGGAGTCCTTGCCCCCGATGGCCCCCGAATCGGCGAGCACCGATGCTGTGGGCACGCCGCAGCGGTCGAAGACGTTCTTGTAGGCGTCGTACATGCGGCGGTAGCTCCAGTCCAGTCCCTCCCAGTCCGCGTCGAAGCTGTAGAGGTCCTTCATGGAGAACTCCCGCAGGCGGATGAGGCCGCCGCGAGGGCGGGGTTCGTCCCGAAACTTGGTCTGGATCTGGTAGATCAGCAGGGGCAGGTCGCGGTAGCTCTGGACGTGCCGCTTGAACAGCTCCACGGTGATCTCCTCGTGGGTGGGCCCCAGCACAAGCTCCCGGTCGCGACGATCCTTCACCGTGAAGAGGATGTCCCGCATGCTCTGGCGGCGCCCGGACTCCTGCCAGATCTCGGAGGGATGGAGGGCGGGCATCATCAGCTCCTGGCCGCCCGCGGCGTCCATCTCCTCGCGGATGATCTGCTCGATCTTGCGGATGGCCCGCCAGCCCAGAGGCAGGTAGCTATAGATGCCCGCGGCGAGCTGCTGCACCAGGGCGGCCCGCAATAAGAGACGGTGGTTGGGCGTCTCTGCCTCCGCGGGCGCCTGCCGCAGGGTCCTGCCGAAGAGCTGGGACATGCGCATGGACGTCGTTCTACACTCCAACTTCTCTCCTAGGCCGAGAAGACAGGAGTGGATTCGGACTCAATAGCAACCTTGGACCAGTGCGCACTTCCAAGGGCATCTCCCTGAAAGGTACTGACCGTCCGCCCTTCCGGGAAGGTGATGTGCAACCCTATCTCAGGCTGCGGCTTCCCGCCACCACGGAGGAACTCAAGCACTGCTTTTCTGATTACCGCAGATGGCCGAGCATTGTTCTCTCTTGCGTATCTCCTCACGACTTCCAGTTCAGCAGGAGCAAACCGCACCGAGAAGACCACAGTGGTCGGTCTCACCTGCACCTTCGCGGGCTGTTCTTCCCACTCGTCTGGATCATCTTTATGGGAATCGAAGTACTCGGCGGAATGTCTAGCAGGCTTCATTACCATACCCCCTTACCTCTTGTAGGCACGAATTTCAGCCCTCGTGCTGAGCCAGCCCGTTACCGGCTGCCAGACACCTGCCACGCCGGTTGGCCTTATCACAATGGAAAGCATTCTGCCACCCCGATCTGGTCCAATCATCTTGTAGATCCCTGACCGGCGTCGCTTGTTGCGAAAAAACTTCGGCTTCCCATGAAGCACATCATAAGCGTCAAAGGGGGAAATCTGGCGGCGAGCAAGCTTTTCCTCATTATCCTCGTCGAACTGGAGGGTGGTGAGAAGCACCTCATCCCCCTTGCGATCTCGAAGAGTTTGTATTACATTGTAGCCAATGCATTACAACTATGTCCACATAGGAGACCAACGATGGAAGTCGAATTCTTGATCCTCGCTGATGGAGCGCAAGCCGTCGCAGGCAAGCTCTACCTCCTAGGTGGAGGTTGGGACCAGTATAGGGCACACTCATTCCCCGTCCAAGCGCCACTTGGCATCGCCCTTGGTCTGGCCGTGCCCTGGCAAGAGACCAATCAGAAACACAACGTCGAGCTTTCGATTATCAACGAGGATGGGGACTCGATAGCTCCACCTATGAATGCCCAGGTTGAAGTGGGAAGGCCTCCGGGCATTAAACCCGGCTCACCTCAGCGGGTCATAATTGCTGTCAACGCAATCCTGCCCATACCAAAGGCCGGTAGATACGAGGTCGTAGCCAAAGTCGAAGGACAGGTGCTCAGAAGGGTGCACTTCGATGCGCTGCAGGTCAGTCCCCCGGCCGCGCCTCAGAGCTGAGCGGCGACCTCGCAGCCCCATAGGCTAGGGCACTACCCCTCGCGCGTGAAGGAACTCGATGGCCCCGGCCACCGCCTCGTCCGGCTGCCCCTGGTCGATCTCGAAGACGCGCAGGGCGTCGGCGGGGAGCCCCCGGGCGATGTGCTCCCACTCCACGTCGCCGCGACCGGGCGCCCGGTGGTCGCCGATGCCATCCACGTCGTGGAGGTGGACGCCCAGGGTGCGGTCCCTCAGGGCGGGCAGCCAGGCCCGAGCGTCGGCCAGCCCCAGGCGGTGTAGCACCTCGGCGTGGCCCACGTCGTGCCAGTAGCCGACTACGTCGGCGGGATGCTCGGCCAGCAGGTCCGGCGTCTCCTCCAGCAGAGGGATCTCGTGGAGGTGATAGCGGTTCTCGATACCCAGGGCCACACCCTGCAGCGAGGCGTGGGCCGCCAGCTCCTCCAGGGTGCGGCGGGCGTTCTCCAGGTAGGGGGGAGCCTGCTGGGCGCGGCGTCTTAGAGTCTCGGCGCGCAGGGCTTCCACCTCGGCCCCCTCTCGGACGCCCGAGTCGAAGCGGCGGCGGAGCCTGCGCTCGGAGTCGAGCATGGCGCTGCCCACGCTGCCCAGGTGCACCACCACGAAGTGGATGCCCGTCCGGGCTGCATGGTCGATGCTGCGCCGGGTGTGGTCGATGGCGGCACGGCGCTCCTCCTCGTCCAGAGAGGCCAGATTCAGGGCGCTGTTGGCCCTGCCGCGCCCATCGTGGGAAAGCGGCGCGGGCGCATGGATGGAGGTGAAGAAGGCATCACGGTGGCCTAGAAGCTGCTGAAAGGGCTCGGTGGGGGTGAGGTGGCTGATCTCGATGGCGTCGTAGCCCAGGCGATGCACCGCTCGCACGAACTCGCCCATGTCGGCGAAGCGCTCCTGCTGCGCCCACATGGTGGAGAGGGCGAGGATGGTCATGGCGTAGGCGGTCGCCGAACTACGGCGACGCGGAGACTTGAAAGGCCGCCCGGAAATTCAGCGCGTTCGCCAGCTGGAGGTAGACGCGGCGCATCACGGTGTCTGGAAGAGTGGCAATGTAATGCTGGTCGATGAGGTCGGCGCGGTGGATGTTGTAGAGATGGTCAATCTTGACTACGGAGTCCTTGTCCAGAGCCGGACATTCGGAAGTCGTAACGAGAACGTGGTAGGAATACGTTGGAATCGCGTGCTCGGCTCCAGTGAGCGGAGACACGACCAGAGTACTGCCGTGGATAGTTGCTACATTCGACAGCACCAGACAAGGCCTGGGCCCTGCAATGGTGTACTGATTCGATGCCGGTGCCCCAAAGTCAAACCAGTACAAGTCAGCCCAGTGCACGCTCCTATTTCGTGTGCCCTGGTGCAAGGGCACGTTGGGAAAAGGCATGCAAAGTGCCGTCCGCTTCCGCGCTAGCTGCTCTCAAACTCAAGGGTGGCGGGGTCTTCCGAAGCAGACAGAGGAGGATAGTGGGTTCGAAGGTCGGCCACATGGCTCTCAGACATTGGCGGTGGCAGGTTGGGAAGAAGCTCATCAATGACACTCAGCAGTTGGCGCACGGGTGAGACGTACCATTGGCCAGTTCCCGTAGCCGCAATTGGTGGCCTGTCCTCCAATGTCCGCGCAGCCACCATCTGACTGCCAGCTGAGCTCTGTTTCACAGCGACGTCCATGGTCATTGTATTTCCTCCTCAATCCCCCACCCGTGAATGAGGGCGTTCGGGAGTGGCACGGGGCCGATGCTCTGCTGGTAATCCCGAAGATGCTTTCCCGTGAGCATGCTGATGGCGCGAAGCATCTGAGGGCTCACCTTCACCTTCGCCCGAAGCAACGGTTTTTGGCCAGGCCGTTCCTCACCGACGTAGAGGGTAGAGCCCCAAAGGCCTGTGTTTATGTGCATGTTGTCACAGTAGATTGTCGGCGTATCCTCAGGCACCTCGAAATTGTCTTCCGGGTTGGGTTCTTGCTCAGGTTCTTGACGCTGTTGTTGAGCCATTTGGAGCTCCTTGCCCGCATTTCGCGACGGCCCTACGAATGTGCATGCAAAGCCGTTCTTGCGGTGGATATCGGTTGACTTGTGCGGGGCGAAACTTGGCGGTGGCGGGACCCCGATGCCGATTCGTGGCCGCTACTATAGCATACCTTCGAAAGACGTCAACCACTCCCTCATTATCAGTATAGCACGCCAAAGGTGGACATGGCAGCCTACTCTGGGCCGGTCGTAGATTCCCCTATGGCCAACTATGAACGCTGGCGGACGGGGCAGATCGAATTCCTAGCACTGCGTGTCGCTGCTTCGAGTCGCTCCTAGCCATCCACCTCCGATGCCCACGTCTGTAGCATAGCGCTGACGCGGGGATAGTGCGCCCACATGGTCGAGAGGGCCACAACGGTCATGCCTGCTCCTTCCAGTCCACTCTAGCTTACCCGGGACAGCCGCAGGAAGAGGATAGCAGCCAGCGCGCCGCCCAGCAGGGCCGCGAGCAGGCTGAGCCCCAAGCCCAGGCCATCCTTGCGTCCCAGGGCCGGCACCAGCGCGCCGCCGCCTACGCCCGCGATCACACAGAGCGGCAGCGCCATCAGCATATCGGGCCTTCGGCTGATCACGGTCGCGGCGGTCCAGGCGAAAAACCCGAGCAGGCCCCACAGGGCCAGCATACCGAGCACGCCGAGAGGTGCCAGGTCCACTCGGGCAGGGCTATGCCCCTCCCTTGGCCGGGAGCTCCTCCAGCGGGATGAGAGCCTCATCGGGCGGCGAGGCGGGGGCTCCCTCCATCTCCGCCACGACCTTGTCTCCCTCCTCGATGAGTGCGGCGAGGAGGTCCTTCTCGTGCACTGTGCGCACCACCTGCCCCTTGCGGAAGATGACCCCGCGGCCCTTGCCCCCGGCGATGCCTAGGTCGGCCATCCTGGCCTCGCCGGGGCCGTTCACCACACAGCCCATCACCGCCACAGTCAGGGGTTTCCCCAGCCGGGTGAAGTGCTCCTCCACTCGCTGGGCCAGGGGGATGAGGTCGATCTCCATGCGGCCGCAGGTGGGACAGGCCACGATGGTGGGCCCGCGCTGCCGCAGGTTCAGGGAGGTCAGGATGTTCCAGCAGACCGGCACCTCCTCGCGCGGGTCTGCGGCCAGGGACACCCGGATGGTGTCGCCGATGCCCTCCGAGAGGAGAATGCCGATGCCGATAGCGCTGCGCACCGAGCCCGCCCGGGGCGTGCCCGCCTCGGTCACCCCCAGGTGCAGGGGATACGGGATCCTGGCGGCGATGTCGCGATAGGCCGCTACCATGGTAGGGACATCGAAGGCCTTCAGGGAGACCTTGATGAGGTCGAAGTCCATCTCCTCCAGGACTTTGATCTCCCAGAGGGCCGCGTCTACCATGCGCCGGTGTACAGGCGGAGGCATCTCACCCTCGGCCAGGGGAGGCAGAGGGGGCAGGCTGCCCGCGTTGACCCCCACCCGTATGGGAGTCTGCCGCTCTTGGGCCTCCCGGACCACTGCTCGCACCTTCTCCGGGTCGCGGATGTTGCCGGGGTTGAGGCGCAGGGCATGGATGCCCGCGCGCAGGGCTGCCAGTGCCAGGCGGTAGTCGAAGTGGATGTCCGCCACCAGGGGCACCGGGGTGTGGGCGATGAGCTCGGGCAGGGCGGCGGCGGCCTCCTTGTCGGGAACGGCCACCCGCACGATCTCGCAGCCCAGCTCGGCCAGCTCCTGGATCTGACGCAGGGTGGCGGCCGGGTCGGCCGTGTCCGTCGAGGTCATAGACTGGACGACGATAGGGGCCTCGCCGCCCACGGTGACGTCGCCGATGTGCAGGGGCTTGGAGGGCCGCCTCTCGATCATCGGAGGATGCTCTCGCCGCTGAAGATACGAACCACGTCGAAGTAACCTATCACCACTGCCAGGGTAAGCAAGGCCACCAGCCCCACCAGGTGCACCAGGGCCTCCTTTCGGGGGGCGACCCGTCGGCCTCCCCGTGCGATCTCCAGCAAAACGAACACTATCCGTCCGCCGTCGAGCATGGGCAGGGGCAGGATGTTCAGGATAGCCAGGTTCACGCTGATGAGGGCGGCGAAGTCGGTCAGCGACTTCCAGCCCGCCTCTTCTATCACCTCGCCGGTCGCCTGGGCGATCCCCACGGGACCCGCGACATCGGGCCGGCCAGCACCCCTGAACCAGGAGATCACCTCGTTGCGCACTAGGATCAAGGACTCATAGCTCTTTTGAAGCGCCTGGGGCAGCGCTTCCCAGGGCGGCAGGGCCTGGGTCTCGGTAAAGGGATACTCGGGGGTGATGACGATGCCTGTAGGACCCTGAAGAAAGCGCAGCTCCTGCCCGACCTCCAGCTTGTTCTGGTCAGGCAAGCCCGCCGCAATCCTAACCACCTCGTCGCTCACGCCTAGGCGTCGGGCCACCGAGGTGACGGTCTCACCCTCCTCGGGCGTGTAGGTTATGGCGTCGGGCCCGTCTCCGATCGTGAGATCTCGGCCGGGCTCTAGGGTCGATTTGATGTCCGCTGCCTGCCTCACGCTGGACGTGCTGAACCCCAGCCGCTCCGCGACGGCCTGGACATCCTCGCCGGGGTCAACGACGTGCACTATGTCGGACGGCGCCCAGCGGGCATAGGTGCGGAGCGTCTCGAACTCCCGCTCGCGCTTCACTGTGATGTCGATGTCCTCGCCCAGGTTCAGGCGGATGCTGTAGCCGGCCTCCTGGACGTTCTGGATGTCACGACCGTTAATCTCGTAAATGACGTCGCCGCTCTGAAGGCCCGCCGCCTCGGCAGGCCCTCCGCGGACGACCTCCATGATGACAGCCCGGCCCACAGAGACCTCCCGCGGGATCATCAGGGCCAGGGCGAACAGGAGGACCGCCATCAGGAGGTTCATGAAGGACCCCGCCGACAGCACCAGCAGCCGGATGGGGCGCGGTTTCGCGGCGAGGCTGCGGGGGTCGCTGGGGTCCTCCTCCCCCGCCATGCGCACGAAGCCGCCCAGGGGGATGGCGTTGATGGTGTACTCGGTCTCGCCCCGCTTGAAGCCCCAGATGCGCGGCGGGAAGCCCAGCCCGAACTCCGGCACCGTCACCCCCGCCAGCTTAGCGGCCACCAAGTGCCCGATCTCGTGGACGATGATGAGGACAACGATGATGCCCAGGAAGGGCAGCAGGGCCTGCAGAAACGCGTTCATGCCCGGGCCTTCACCCACTCGTCGGCCCGCCGACGCGCCCAGGCGTCGGCGGCTAGCACCGCCTCTAGGGAAGCGTCGGCAGTTCCCCTATGGGCCGAGAGGACGTCCTCCAGCGCAACGGGAATATCCATAAAGCCGATATGCCCCCCCAGGAAGTGCTCCACTGCTACCTCATCGGCTGCCGCCAGCACCGCCGGATAGGTGCCGCCGCGACGACCGGTCTCCAGAGCCAGCCCCAGGCAGGGATAGCGTCGCAAGTCCGGCGGCGCGAAGTGCAGCGTTCCCAGCAGAGTTAGGTCCAGGTGCGGCGCTGCCGAGAGAGCGATCCGCTCCGGGTAGCAGAGGGCGCACTGGATAGGCAGCCGCATGTCCGGCGGGCCCATCTGGGCCTTCACGCAACCATCGGCGAACTCCACCAGGGAGTGGATAACGCTCTCTGGGTGCATCACGATGTCGATGCGCTCGAAGGGCACGTCGAAGAGCCAGCGGGCCTCCATGGCCTCGAAGCCCTTATTGATCAGGGTGGCCGAGTCCACGGTGATCTTGCGCCCCATCTGCCAGACGGGGTGGCGCAGAGCCTCTTCCGGGGTTACCTTGGCCAGCTCCTCCAGGGGCCGGTCGCGGAAGGCCCCACCGGACCCGGTGAGGATGATGCGGCGGATGCCCCCACAGTCCTCGCCCCACAGGCACTGCCAGACGGCACTGTGCTCGCTGTCGACGGGGCGGAGTTCGCCGCCCCCCTCGGCGGCCGCCTCCATCACCACGGGCCCGGCCATCACCAGCACCTCCTTGTTGGCCAGGGCCACCACCTTGCCCGCCCGAAGGGCGGCCAGAGTGGGCTCCAGGCCGGCGCTACCCACCGTGCCGATGACTACCAGGTCCACGTTGGGGTCAACGGCCATCTCGGTCATGGCGGCCCAGCGGGCCTTCGGCGAGCGGGAAGCCGCCGTAAGGGTCGAACGGCGCGCCTCGTTCTCCGACCACACCAGGTCCGGCGCGAACTCCTGTACCTGCTCCTCCAGGAGGGTCACGTTGCGCCCGCCGGCCAAGCCTACCACCCGGAAGCGCTCGCCCAGGGAGCGGATTACCTCCAGGGTCTGCCGGCCGATGGAACCGGTAGAGCCGAGAACGGCCAGACGGAGCGGATTCATCCCTTTGTGGTCAACGCCGCGGGCCGGGGCCCGCGGCATACTGCGTTGACGACGCCTTCTGCTTCAACAGGGTGGGAGCGATTCAGGGCAGGACCCACACCACAAAGTAGTATACCACGACCGAGCTGAACAGGATGCTGTCCAGCCGGTCCATGAACCCGCCATGGCCGGGGAGGAGCTTGCTGGCGTCCTTAACCTGCATCCCCCGCTTCAGTATGGACTCTGCCAGGTCGCCGAGCTGGGCTGCCAGGGGGATGAGTACCGCCAGGGGCACGATGAGAGCCGCCTCCAGCCGCAGGCCCAGCAGGTAGTTCAGAAGCACCGCCGCAACGATGCCCCCGGCAAAGCCGCCCAGGGCCCCCTCCACAGTCTTGCCAGGGCTGATGTGGGGTGCCAGGGCCTGCCGGCCCACCGCCCGCCCCACCAAGTAAGAGGCGGTGTCGCTGGCGAAGGTGGCGAACAAGGCCAAGTACACCCAGTCGCGGCCGTTCTCCAGGCCGCGTGCGAGCACCAGGTGGCTCCCCAGCAGCCCCACGTAGAAGACGGCGCCTAACGTCCACAGCCAGTCATTGAGGGCGGTGCCTGGGTCACCTCGCAGAGTCACCCAGGCCAGGGGGACCACCACTGCCCCCAGAGCGAACCACAATACCCACTCAGGCCCTACCAGGGCGCCTCCTGCCAGGGCGGCGCAGAGGGCCGCGCCCAGCAGAGCCAGGGGGCTGCGCCAGCCCATACGGGCCGACTGAAACTCCAGGGCTGCCACGAAGAGTACAAGAGCGACTGCGGCCGCGTACCATCGGCCGCCAGCCAGGATGAGCAGGAAGATGATGGGGATGCCAGCGACGGCTGTGGCGATCCTATGGGGCAGCATCCCGGGCTGAGCGAACCTAGGGAGCCCGCCGTCCCGAGGAGCGGCCGGGAGGCCTCTCCCTGGGCAGCACGCCGCCGAAACGACGCTGGCGCTGACTGTACGCCTCGAGCGCCCGCTGGATCTCCTCGGGCCCGAAGTCGGGCCAGTAGGTGGGGGTGGCGTAGTACTCGGCGTAGGCTGATTGCCACAGCAGGAAGTTGGACATCCGCACCTCGCCGGCCGTGCGGATGATGAGGTCCGGGTCAGGGAGCCCCGCAGTGTATAGGTAGGAGCTAAACACGGCCTCGTCGATGCGCTCCGGCGGCACGCCGTCCGCCAGAATGCGCCGGATCGCTTCCAGGATCTCGGCCCGCCCCCCGTAGTCGAAGGCCACGCAGACGGTCATCCGCTGATTGTCCTTGGTGAGCTCGATGGCATCCTCGACCTTCTTCCGGATCTGGGGCGGGAGGCGGTCAAGGCGGCCGAGGTGCACCAAGCGCACCCCCTGTTTATGGAGCGCCTTGATCTCCCGGTTCACCACACGGCCCACCAGGCGCATGAGGATGTTCACCTCGGTCCGGGGACGTGTCCAGTTCTCGGTGGAGAAGGCGAAGAGCGTAAGGTAGCGGACCCCCCACTCTCCGAAGGTCTCGATGATGCGCCGGATGTTCTCGGTGCCCGCGCGGTGGCCAGCTTGGCGAGGGAGGCCCCGCTCCTCCGCCCAGCGGCCGTTGCCATCCATGATGATGGCCACGTGCGTGGGGAGCGTGGCGAGCTTGACTTTGGGCGAGGTGGGGCTGACCGGTTCGGCGATCATTGTTTTGTAGGCGGCGTGCGAACCCCCGCTAGACCTCCAGCAACTCCTGCTCTTTCTCCCGGCCTACCTGGTCGGCCTCAGCGACAAAGCGGTTGGTGAGCTTCTGGAGTTGATCCTGGGCGCGCCGCTCCTCGTCTTCCGAGACCTCCTTGTCTCGCTGGAGCCGGCGGAGCTCCTCCAGGCGGTCGCGCCGGACATTGCGCACAGCCACCCGGCCCTCCTCCACCTTTCGATGCACCACCTTCACCAGCTCCTTGCGGCGCTCCTCGGTTAGCTGAGGGATGACCAGGCGGATGACGTTGCCATCGTTGGTAGGATTCAGGCCCAGGTCGGACGTCTGGATGGCCCGTTCGATAGCTCCCATGGACCCTTTGTCCCAGGGCTGGATGGTGAGCAGCCGTGCCTCCGGGGCAGCGATGCTAGCAAGCTGGTTCAGGGGAGTGGGCGTGCCATGGTAGTCCACCCGCAGATGTTCCACCAGGGCTGGCTGGGCGCGGCCGGTGCGGATGGTAGCCAGCTCCCGCCTCAGGGCTTCGATGGCCTTACCCATGCGCTGTTCGGCGTCGGCAAGTGTCTCCTCGATCATGGCTACATCACCAGTGTACTACGCAGGCGCCAGGACTGTCTCATGATTGCTCACGAAGGTACCGATACGCTCCCCGCGCACGGCCTGCACGATGCCCTCGGGAGCAGCGATATCGAAGACGATGATGGCCAGATCGTTCTCCATGCACAGGGAGAGGGCGGTGCTATCCATCACCTCCAGACGACGGTTGATGGCCTCTAGGTAACTGAGAAACTCGAAGCGGCGAGCCCCCGGCTGCTTGCGAGGGTCCGCCTCGTACACGCCATCCACCCGGTTCTTGCTCATCAGCAGCACCTGGGCGCCGATCTCGATAGCCCGCAGGGCGGCGGCGGTATCGGTGGTCATGTATGGGTTGCCGGTGCCCGCCGCGAAGAGGACCACCCGTCCCTTCTCCAGGTGGCGGATGGCCCGCCGGCGAATGTATGGCTCGGCCACCTGCTGCACGGCGATGGCTGCCTGGGTGCGCACGGCCAGGCCCGCTTTCTCCAGCGCGTCTTGGAGGGCCAGGGCGTTAATGATCGTCGCCAGCATGCCCGCATAGTCGGCGGTGGCCCGATCCATGCCTGCCGCGCTGGCCTCGGTGCCGCGGAAGATGTTGCCGCCGCCTACCACCACCGCCATCTCGGTGCCCAGGGCCTGGGCCTCCTTGATCTGGGAGGCCACGGCGGCCAGGGTGGCGGCGTTGATTCCGTAGCTGCTGTCGCCCATGAGAGCCTCGCCGCTCACCTTGAGGAGGGTGCGGGTATAGGCGGCGCCAGCCATAGCGGGCACGCCTCCTAATGGCCCAGCTCGAACCGGGCGAAGCGTCGAACCTGGATGTTCTCGCCGGTCAGGGCGATGGCGTCCTGAACGATCTCCTGAACGGTGCGGGTGGAGTCCTTGATGAAGGCCTGGCGCAGCAGGCAGATCTCCTCCGGGTTGCCCTCAGCGTCTGGCGGTAGGTCCTCCTCGCTGACGGAGACGGGGCCGGTGGCCGCGACCTGCATGGCCAGGTCGTGGGCCAGGGTCTTGAAAGCATCGGTGCGGGACACAAAGTCGGTCTCGCAGTTCACCTCCACCATAGCCCCGATGCGTCCGCCGGCATGGATGTAACACTCCACCAGCCCCTGACGGGTGACGCGGTGGGCCTTCCTCTCGGCGGTGATGGCACCTCGCTCCTTCAGAAGCTGGGCGGCTCGCTCGATGTCGCCGTCGGCCTCCTCCAGCGCATTCTTGCAGTCCATGATGCCAGCGCCGGTGCGCTCTCGAAGTTCCTTAACAGCGGATGTGGAGATGGTCACGAAGCCTCCTACTGCCTATCTACTCTGCTCGGGGCTCTGGCTTGGCTGCCGGTGGAACCAATTCCCCCTCCTGGGGAGCAGGTTCCTTCTGTTCGGCGGGCGGGGGCTCATCGGGCGAAACCGAGAAGATCCCTTTAGCGGCGATCTCTGCCGCCATTTCCCCCGGCACCACGCCCTCCGCGACGTACTCGCGTAGGGCCAGGCCTTCCAGCACTGCCTCGGCAGTACAGATGGTCATGAGCTTGATAGCGCGGATGGCATCGTCGTTGGAGGGGATAGGGTAGTCGATCTCGTCAGGATTGCAGTTGGTGTCGCACATCGCCACGATGGGGATGCCCGTACGCCGTGCCTCCGCCGCAGCGATGTACTCCATAGTGGGGTCTATGATGAAGAGAGCGCCGGGGAGCTGGGTCATCTCTTTGATGCCACCGAAATGGCGATTGAGCCGCTCGATCTCCCGGTCGATCCTTAGTACTTCCTTCTTGGGCAGGCGGTCGTACTCGCCGCGGGAACGCCCGTCCTCCAGGCGCACCAAATGGTCGATGCGCTTCTGGATGGTGGCGAAGTTGGTAAGGGTGCCGCCCAACCAGCGGTTAGTAACATACGGCATGGAGCAGCGGGTCGCCTCCGCCTGGATGTTGTCCCGGGCCTGCTTCTTGGTGCCTACGAGGAGGATGTTCTGGCCACCTGCCACCAGGTCGCGCACGAAATCAGTGGCAATGGCCAAACGCGCCACAGTCTGCTGGAGGTCGATGATGTGAATGCCGTTGCGTTCGGTGAAGATGAAGGGCCGCATCCGCGGGTCCCAGCGACGCGTCTGGTGACCGAAGTGAACGCCGGCCTCCAGCAACGCCTTCATGGTTACCGGTGTAATCAAAGCCTCCCCAGCCCTCCAGGGATACACCACAGCCCAACCGCTCACATCGCGGGGCGGACGAAGCCCCCTCTGTGAATTGGCGCCGTGAAGACGGCGCTACGGGAGTATAGCACAGGCGGTAGGCGGGAGCAACGAGTTGTACTGGTTCGGAGGTGATCCTTCAAGGGGACCCATCTTGCACACTTGATGGATCACTACGAAGGGTGCAGGGATGGCTACAGAGGACAGAGGAGGACCACGTCGAACTCTGGGTTGGCGTAACCATAGTCCCAAAGGGTGGTGAATCTGTCGAGGTTCGCCGCAGCATAGTCGCGGGCGGCCTGACAGGCCGCTGAAAGGTCGCCGCGAGCGAGGTAGCTATCTCTGAAGGCCCGCGCTAGCTCGCCGTGGGCGCTTCCCGGATATCCCTCGATGGCCCTGTCGAGGGCCGCGACCGCCTCGCCCGGGGCTTCGCCCCCTGCAAGCAGGGAGAGGGCGATGCGAAAGAGGGCGTAGGGGTCCAGTTCGGCCCGCCCCCCGGGCTTCCAGAGGTCGAGGCTGGCGTCTTCGAGGGCGCGGCGGTACAGGTCGGTGGCCTCCAGGTAGCGGCCGGCGGCGAACGCATCGTCGGCATCGCGCAGACGCAGGTAGAGGAAGCTGCTGGGGTCGTAGGTGGTCTCGACGAGGGTGTACCGGGTGCCGTCCCAGTCGTAGACCTCCGTGCGGGCGCGCTGCGGGCCAGCTCCGATGGAGCCGATAAAGCCCCCATGCATAACGAGTTCCTGGATGCCGTCATCGTCCCGGTCGGTCAGGGAGATGTCGGCAAAGGCCATGGTGAACCCCTCGCCGGAGAGGCTGTGGTAGCCCTCGGCCGTGCCCGTGAAGATGTGGACGGTGTGGGAGCAGGTGTGGGCGCCGCACCAGGTAGTGACGTAGGCCAATTCGCCCCGGCCGTCGGCGTTAATGTCAGAGGCGGCGAGCAGGACGCGGCTCTCCGGCATGATTAGGGCGGGCTGCTCGGGCACGGATGCAGACTCGAAGGCGACATCGTAGCGGCCATTGCGCGCATCGAACACGACAACGTTGGCCCGCACTTCCACCCCCGACGGTAAGGGGGGTGCCGTAAGGATCGCGACGATCTCACCGGTGGGGTCAGAGTCGGTGTTGCCCAGGACACAGCGGGAGGGGTCGTCGGTCTCCGGCATGGCCCACTCGCGCAATAGGTCCTTCAGGCACGGTGGGCCGAGGGCCGTCGCACCCGCGACAGTAAGATAGTCGGCGATGACCCGAGGGTAGGCTGCGAAGTCGTCCGGCTGCGCCGGTATGGCGACAGGCGTGGGCCGAACAGTAGGTGTGGCCGTGGGTCGAACCGTGGCCATCGGCGTGGGCGGCGCGACCGTGGCGGTCGGCGTGGGGGGAGGCACAGCGCCGTCGCCACAGCCGATCACGAGCGCCGCGCAGAGGCATAACAGGAAGCACGTGAACCGCACAGACACCTCCTTCGGGGTCGCTATAGTGGCTGGAGATCGCCCACCGACATCCGCCGCGTGCTCTAAGGCGCGTCCTCCAGCGCCCGCCGGTAGCGCCGGGCTCGCTCCACCAGCGGACCTAGCTCCTCCGCCCGCAGCGCGCCCTCCTCGGTGATGATGGCCGAGACTAGGTCTGGCGGCGTGCGGTCGAAGTAGACGTTGCGCACCGCCAGGCCGCTGGGGGCCTCGGGCCACACCTCCTGTGGCTCCTTCTCCTCGAGAGGGGAGGGCTCCTCCGTCTCCGCGCACACCTTAAGACTCTCGCAGGCCACGTAGAAGGGCACGCGGTCCCTATGGGCAGCCAGCGCCAGCAGGTAGGTGCCGGCCTTGTTTATGAGTGCGCCATCTGCCAGGACCGCATCGGCTCCAACCAGGACGGCGCCGATGTTTGACATAAAGCATCCGACCTGGGCGTCGGTGATGAGGGTGGAAGCGATGCCCGCCTCCAGGAGTTCGGAGGCCAGCCTGCGTCCTTCATAAAGGGGCCTCGACTCGGGGACCACCACCCGGCGGGGCCGCCTCTGAAGAAGGACGGTCAGGACAGTGGAGGAGTAGCTGTAGGTAAGCACGGTCTCGGGCAGCAGTTGCCTGGCATGGCCAGCGATGGCCCCGGCAGCAGCTTCCCAGCCCTCCAGCACTTCGCGGGCCGCCCGCGCGACCCGAGCGCGCAGATCCCCCACCTCGGCCGGGAGCGGCGGCTGGGCAGCCACGGCGACGATCTGGCCGTCGGTGTTGGCC
>JBAUEL010000031.1:0-4422 GCA_049678585.1 Dehalococcoidia bacterium | reverse complement strand
CCCTCGAGCTCATCGCCCGCGCCAAGGCGCCCCTGGCCAGCGCAGCCGACGACGTGCAGGCCGAGCTGGTTACCCCCACCGGCGCGGCCATCGTCACCACCCTGGCCAAGTTCGAGCGGCCCGCCATGACCGTCTCCGCGGTCGGCTACGGGGCGGGTGCCCGCGACCTGCCCGGCCGTCCCAACGTGCTGCGCCTCTGGCTGGGTCGGGCAGTCACCCCTCGGCCCCGCGATATGCTCCTGGTGGAGACCAACATCGACGACATGAATCCCGAGCTGTTCGGTTACGTCCAGGAGATGCTGTTCGCTGCGGGCGCCGCCGACGTCTGGTTCTCCCCCATCCAGATGAAGAAGAACCGGCCCGCCATCCTGCTATCGGTGCTCTGCTCGCGGGAGCGGGAGGAGCCGGTGGTGAGGGTGTTGCTGCGCGAGACCTCCACCCTGGGCGTGCGGGTGAGCGAAGTTGCCCGCCACGAGGCCCGCCGGGACAGCATCGAGTTCGATTCCAGCCTGGGCCGGGTGGCGGTCAAGGTGAAGCGACTGGAGGGCGAGGCGCCCCGCGTGGCCCCGGAGTACGACTCCTGCCGCCGCCTGGCCCGACAGCACGGCCTGCCCCTGGCCGAGGTCTACCGCATCGTCGCCGCCGAGGCCGAGCGCTGGCTGGCCGAGCGCGAGACGGGCCCCGAATCGCCAAGAAACTAGCGAGGAGGCACGTTGCATATGGCGGATGGCCAAGAAGACGTCGCTGAGGCTCTGGAGAGCCTCAAGAAGGAGGTGGCCGCCCTCAAGGAAAAAGGAGGGGTTGTCGAAGTAGCGGAGAGGATCTGCAATCCGGCGCCCCTCGGTCTGGCTGCCTTCGGGCTCACTACTCTGGTGCTCAATGCGTTCAATGCCGGCCTGGTTGACAAGGCGAGCGAAGGTCTCGTCTGGCCGCTGGGCATCTTCTTCGGTGGCATGGCCCAGTTCGCCGCAGGCATGTGGGAAGCCAAGAAGAACAATACCTTCGGCTTCACCGCTTTCAGCTCTTTCGGCGCCTTCTGGATGTTCCTGGCCCTCACCAAGATCCTGGAGAACACCGGGACGATAGAGGAGGTCAGCCCAGAGGGCTCGTCGCTCTTTCTGGTCTGCTGGGGGCTTTTCACGGGCTACATGACTGTGGCTTCACTCAAGATATCGCGGGCGGTCCAGTCCGTTTTCGCAACGCTGACCCTACTGTTCTTCCTGCTGGCGATCGGTGTCCACGACGGTACCTGGATGAAGATCGCAGGCTGGGAAGGCATGTTCTGCGCCGGCACGGCGCTCTATACGTCCTTCGCCATCGTTCTGAACGAGACGTGGGGCCGCGAGGTGCTGCCGCTGGGGGTTGTCAAGTAGGCGGAGCCCTCTCGGGCTGAGCCTAGCAGGGGCTGGAGAGTCTGCCGCCGACCCGGCCACGTCGCACGCCGCCTCCGGCGGCGGCTCGCGGCCTCAATGTTCTAATGTGGGGGGACACCCCCCAGGCCCCCCGCCCGCTGCGCGGGGGCGGAATGCTCGGACGGGGAAGGCTGAGGGCAGAAACCTTGGGCGCCAAGCGCCCTGTAGCCCCGGCTGGCGGAGTTTTTCGACAGCCTGCTAGTTGAGGACGTAGCGCTCCAGGGCCCAGGCCACCCCGTCCTCCGTGTTGCGAGGGGCCACCACGTCGGCGGCGGCCTTCACCTCCGGCGCCGCGTTCCCCACGGCCACGCCCAGGCCCGCGAACTCCAGCATGCTCACGTCCGGCCCGGCGTCCCCCATGGCCATCACCTCCTGAGCGCGAACGCCCAGGTGTTCACAGACCAGCGCCAGGGCCCGCCCCTTGTCGGCCTCGCCGTGCACGATGTTCAGATAGGGTGGGTACGTCTCGCTGTAGCCCTTGGCGATATTGAGGGTGCCTCGATACTTCTCCGCGAAGGCCGCGATTACCGCCTCCACGCCCTCCTGACCGAACACCAGGAAGGCGCTCGCGCCTTCCTTCACGAACGGGGCGTGGCGGTCGGCCAGGCGCATGCCGGGCAGGAGCCTCGCCGGGTCCACGGGTTGCCGCCAGCGCACGTACGTGATGTCGCCCACGGTCGTGATGGCGGTGTAGCCGGCGGCGTCGATGAAGCCGGCCACGTCCATGGCTGGCTCCGGCGAGATCTCCAGGCGCAGGAGGTCGCGGCCGTCCGGGAGCGTCCTCACCAGGGCGCCGTTGTGGCAGATGAGGGGCGCGCTGACCCCGAGCTCCTCCGCGTTGCGCCGGGCCAGCTCGTACCAGCGCGAGGTCGCCAGGACGACGATGATCCCCCGCTCGCGCACCCGAGCCACGGCGCGGGCGTTGGCCTCGCTGACGCGGTTGTCGGTGTCGAGGAGGGTGCCGTCCAGGTCGAGGGCGACGAGCTTGATCACCTGTCGAACCCCAGGCCCTGCTCCTTGAGGCTGACGAAGCGCTGATGGCCGATGACCAGGTGGTCCAGCACCTCGATGTCCAGGAGCTCGCCCGCCGCCACGGCCTGCTTGGTGATCTCGATATCGTCGGAAGAGGGCGTCGGGTCACCCGAGGGATGATTGTGCACGATGACCATCGCCGGACAGTTCTGGCGCACCGCCTCCCGGAACAGCTCCGCCACCCGCACCTGGGAGGTGTTGACGCTGCCCCTGTACACCTCCGGCATGGCCAGGACGCGATTCTTCGTGTCCAGCAAAACCACCCGCAGGTGCTCCTGCTCAAGGAGCCCCATGTCCGCCATGAGCAGATTGGCCACGTCCTGGGGCGAGCGCACCACCGCCCGCTCCTCCGGCTGAGCGGAGGTGAGGCGTTTCCCCAGCTCGAGGGCAGCCTGGAGCTGGGCGGCCTTCGCCTCGCCCAGCCCGTGCTCGCCGCACAGCTCGCCGAAGCTGCTGCGGGCCAGCCCCACCAGCCCGCCGTAGCGGGCCAGCAGCCGCGAGGCCAGGGCCAGCACGCTCTCCCGCGTCGCCCCCGTCCGCAGCACGATCGCCAGCAGCTCTGCCGTCGAGAGGGCCGCCGGCCCGTAGTCGCGCAAACGCTCCCGAGGCCGCTCCGCGCTGGGGAGGTCGCGGATGCGGGCGTGATACTCCACGGGACGGCTGCCGCCGGAGGCCATGGCTTGGTCCTTCCTGGGTCTCGGTCCTAGCGCGCTCCGCCCCGTTCTCCCTCTCCCCGCTCCGCTACTGTCAGCGACTCCACGGTGCTGGTATGGGGGTAGTGGATGACGGACACGGTGTCTCCCAGCTCTACCTCGACGAACTCGAACGGTTCGATGTGGAAGACGTTGCGCTTCACCATCACGTAGTGGCTGCGGGCGACAAAGAAGTCGGAGCGGCTCCACTTGCGCTCGACCACGCCTCGGGTCTCCACGGGCTTGGTGAACAGGTCGCGAAGGGCCTGGATGCTCTGGTAGCCCGTCAGCAGGGCCACCACTCCCACGATGGCCACGCCCACCACGGTGCCGCCCTCGAAGTCGTCGGCCAGGCTCCGGATGAGGACGCCTGCCCCGGCCAGGGCCGCCAGGAAGAACGGCGTATACAGTACGCCGCTCCAGATCACCGAGACCCTGGCGGAACGTCGCGGCTGCTCCACCACTTCCCTCACCGCGGGATCAGCAGCACGTCCCCCACCAGGATCACGGGATCCTCGGGGTCCAGCCCGTTGAGCTCAGCGATGCGGTTGGCGAACTCCATCACGTCCTCGCCGGGCGGCAGCCAGTACTCGGCGATGGAAAGCAGGCTATCGCCGCTCTCCGCGGTGTACTCGAAGGGCTCGGCCGGGCTGGGGGTGGCCTCCGGCGTGGGGGTCGACGCCGGCGCCGTGGCCTCGGCCGTCCTGTCGGCTGCGGGGGTGGCGGGCGTGGACGTGGCCTCCGGCGTCCTTATCACCAGGGGCACGCTGGGCGATGGGGTGAGCTGCACCACGCTCACCAACGACTCGCCGGAGTCGCCGGGGGGCTGCACCAGCAACCATACGGCTACAGCCGTGCCCACTAGCAGCGCCAACAGGGAGCCCCGGTACAGGTTGAAGGAGGGCAGCGAGCTGGTAGGCCGCAGACACTCCGCACACAGCTCGCCGCCGTGAACGTCACAGTAGACCCGAGCGCAGCGCTTGCACTGGCGGGTGGCCTCGTTGGAGCAGGCGTAACACTCCATCCCGCAGGACTATACCAGCTTCGGGCTCGCCTGGCCAGGCGAGGGGAGCTTAGGGCTACTGAAGCTCCACGGTGGCGCCGGCCTCGACCAGCTTGTCCCGGGCGGTCTCCGCCTCCTCCTTGGTCACGTCCTCCTTCACCTTGGTGGGCGCCGACTCCACCAGGTCCTTGGCCTCCTTCAGGCCCAGGGTAGTGACCTCGCGCACCGCCTTGATGACGTTGATCTTCTTGGCGCCCATGTCCTTGAGGACCACCGTGAACTC
>JBAUEL010000030.1:0-2561 GCA_049678585.1 Dehalococcoidia bacterium | reverse complement strand
TCTACGGCAACGACATCGATAGCAGCACCAATCCCTTCGAGGCCGGCCTGGGCTGGGTCGTGACCTTCGACGATGGCGCCGATTTCATCGGCCGGGAAGCCCTCCTGCGCATCCACGAGGCCGGCGTCCGGCGTCACCTGACCTGTCTCAGGGCTCAGGACCGGGGCGTCATGCGAGCGGGCTACCCGATCCTGCACTCGGGCCGCCGGCTGAGCGAGCTGACCAGCGGCGGCTTCTCGCCGACGCTGGGGGTCAGCATCGGCATGGCCTACCTGCCCTCGGAGCTGGCCGGCGTGGGCACGGAGCTTCAGGTGGACGTCCGGGGCAGGCTCCTGCGGACGCAGGTGGTCAAGCGACCGTTCTACAAGCGCGCGAAGGCGGGCTAGGGGCCCGGGCGGAATCCCAGCCTACGGGGGTGAATGGCGGACATTGCTAGCATGGCCGGCCTTCTGGCAGCGGCCTTATTGCTCCTAATTCCGTTTGAATTGCTCTATCATGCGCTCGATCATGTCGGGCGTGCCATGCATGTCAAATATGTGCACTACCTCGCCGCGACCAACCTCGACTTTGGCATGGATGATCCTCGTGTCGGCAAAGATTTTGTACGTGGTCCCGTACTCCCTCGGCTCATCGAGACAGGGGTCGTCCGGGTCAATCCGCTCATCCGGCCCGTAGTGGCCCGCACACGGATTCGATTCGGTCGGTACCTGACCTGCGTACGACACCGGCTCGGCGAATACGATGGTCACCGTCGCGCCTAGCTCACCGCGCGCGCTGCTCCAATGCTGTATCTGCATCCAGTAGTCGCGGCCGAGGTCGCGGCCAGCCACGATAGCCTTGATTACCCCGTCCTCGAACAGCAGTTCTCTCACCTTTGCGTCTGCTTCAGGTGGGGCGGGAGTAGGGTCTTGGGCTCGGAGCGCAGACCTGATTCGCTCTAAGCACTCGGGTTCGTTGGGATCGCAGTCTGGGTTGCTCAAGTCTATGGGCTCCACGGTACCGTTGGAGGCTTCATCGGCGAAGCAGCCGGTGGTTGCCACGGCTGCCGCCACAGCGGCAATTCCGACGAGGGTCGCAATCCTTCGCGAAAGCGCGGGCCTAGACATCATCCACCGGCTCTATTGCCCGTACCTCCTTTGAATGTCTTCCATGTCGTCCTGCGATACCGGGCTCTGGAATACTGTCACGACCTCTCCGCCGGGGAGATTGACTTGCGCGGTGACGCACCGGGCGTCGGTAAAGCTTCGATACGCGCTCCCATACTCCTTCGGCTCATCCACGCAGGGATCATCGGGGTCAAGCCACCCTTCCACACCGTGGCCCGCGCACGGGTCCGACATGATGGCCGGTAGCTCGCCCGCGTAGGAGAGCGGGGGGTCGAAATAGATGTCCACCATCGCAATTGGCTTCTCTCCGTAATTACCAATCCCTCGGTGCTCATAGACGTACGATATGCGTATCCAGTAATCACGGCCTTCCTCGCGCCCGGCCAGCATAGCCTTGATTGCCCCGTCCTCAAACAGGATCTCCTTGACTCTGGCATCTGTTGCGGGAGGGAAGGTAGTAGGCTCTATGGGCTCCACGGTACTGTCGGACGCTCCATTAGCAAGGCAGCCGACGGTTGCTGCGGCCGCCGCTACAGCCGCAATTCTCAAGATGACCGCAACCCTTCGCGAGAGCGCCGACCTAGACATCATCCACCTGGGACCAGCCGCTCAACGTCAGCTACGTCTTGCACCGTGGCCGTTCTCCCCGCCTCTCCAGTGCTCCCTTGAACTCGTGCCTCCGTTATACACCCCCACGATATATTTCGCAAGCCTTCGATTGCCTCCTACGCTCCATTGACTTGCCCCTCGCCCGACGCTAATCTTGGGCTAATCAGTCCAGAGGAGGGGAGCCATGCCTAGCCCTACCGACCGCCGCTACACCAAAGAGCACGAGTGGGTGCGCGTTGAGGATGACCTCGGCACCGTCGGCATCACCGACTACGCTCAGGACCAGCTTGGCGACCTTGTCTATCTGGACCTGCCATCGCCGGGGACGCAGGTCAAGCAGCTCGACAAGCTGGGCGAGATCGAGTCAGTGAAGGCCGTCTCTGACCTCTATTCGCCCGTCAGCGGCGAGGTGGTAGAGGTCAACCAGGAGGTCGTCGACAGGCCGGAGCTGGTGAACGAGTCGCCCTACGGGCAGGGCTGGCTGGTGCGCATGCGCCTGGCCGACCCCGCCGAGGTGGACGGCCTCCTCACCGCCGAGCAGTACGACGAGCTGATCGCCCAAGCTCAGGAGACATGACGCTTCCCTACATCGCCAACACTGAGGCCGACCGCCAGGCCATGCTGGCCGCCATCGGCGTGGCCTCGGTCGAGGAGTTGTTCGCCGACATCCCGTCCGAGTTCCGTACCGGCGAGCTGAGCCTGCCGCCCGCTCTCTCGGAGCCGGAGTTGGTGCGCGAGCTGGCGGCCCTGGCCGAGCGCAACCAGCCGGTCGACAGCATGCCTTGCTTCCTGGGCGGCGGCGCCTATCGCCACTTCATCCCCAGCGTTGTCGGCGAGGTCATCGGC
>JBAUEL010000029.1:0-5796 GCA_049678585.1 Dehalococcoidia bacterium | reverse complement strand
GGCACACCCTGGAGGCCAGCCGCTGGGACTGTCGCATCGCCGCCGCCGACCTCTCGCTCCTCGACCTGCTGAAGACCCGCTACCTGCTGGGGATCATGCGGGGTCGGGCCGAGGTACGGGCAGGCGTCGACTTCATGCTGGCGGACGGCTTTCACCTGCCCTTCCCCGACGCCTACTTCGACAGGGTGATGTGCACGGAGACGCTGGAGCACGTGCGCGATGACCTGGCGCTGGTGCGCGAGATGGCCCGCGTGCTCAGGCCGGGCGGGGCGCTGGCGGTGAGCGTGCCCGACTACTACAGCGAGATCATGCTCTGGAGGCTCTCTTCGCACTATCGGAACATTCCGGGGGGCCACCTGCGCATTTACAGTCGGCGGGCCGTCCTGGGGCTGCTGCGGGAGGGTGGCGTGCGGCCCTACGCGGTGCGCTTTCGCCACTCCCTGGAGAGCATGTACTGGCTGCTCGCCGTCCTTTCGGGCGACGACCTGGCCCAGCCGGGCCCGCTGCTGGGCTCGTTCCGGCGCTTTCTCGACTCGATGAGGAGCCGCCGGTCCAGCTTCGTCAACTGGCTGGATGAGGTGGGCAACTACATCCTGCCGAAGAGCATCGTGGTGTACGGCCGCAGGCTCCAGGGGGCATCCCGGTGAAGATCTGCTTCATCGTTTGCCAGGGGAACATGTACTCAGGAGGCCAGGGGGTCTACCTGCATTACGTGAGCGGCGAGCTGGCCCGCCTCGGCCACGAGGTGCACGTCATCGCCGGGCGGCCCTACCCGGAGGTGGCGGAAGGGGTGCACCTCCACAAGCTGAAGACCTTCAGCTTCTGGAGCTTTCTGGACGGCCGGGACGAGTACGTCTTCGAGACGAATCCGCTGCTCTTCTTCCACCCGCTGAATCTGTATGAATTCGCCTCCACGCGGGTTAACCTGGCCTCGCTTCTGCTCATGTTCAGCCTGCGGGCCTACGCCAAGCTGAACGAACTGGAGCGGGACGGCCCCTTCGACCTCATCCACGATAACCAGAACCTGGGCTACGGCGTCCTTCTCATGAAGGCCCGGGGCAGGCCGGTGGTGGCGAATATCCACCACCCTCTGGCCATCGACCGGCACAACGACCTGGCCCAGACCAAGGCCCTGCGCCACCGCATCGGCCGCATTGTCTGGTACCCGTGGCTGATGCAGCGTCTGGTGGCCCACCGCATCGACCGTATCATTACCGGCTCGGCCACCTCCGCCGGGTCGGTCCAAGAGGCCTTCGGCCTGCCCCGCGAGCGCATCGCCGTCATCCACGACGGCGTGGACACGGAAATCTTTCGCCCGCTGGAGGAGGTGGAGCCCGAACAGGGCAGCATCCTTTTCGTGGGCAACTCCGAGGACCGTAACAAGGGGGCCCGCTACCTGCTCCAGGCGCTCGGCCTCCTCCAGTACGATGTGGACTTCCGGCTGACCCTGGTGGACCGCAAGAGAAAGGACCTGAAGGTGGTGCCGCCGCTGGTCTGGAAGTACGGCCTCACCCGCCTGGTTGAGTACACGGGCCACCTGTCCACGCCCGAGCTGGTGCGCCAGTACAACCGGGCGCAGGTGCTGGTCTCTCCCTCCCTGTACGAAGGCTTTGGTCTGCCCGCAGCGGAGGCCATGGCCTGCGGGGTGCCGGTCATCGCCACCAGGGCGGGGGCGCTGCCGGAGGTGGTTGAGGATGGCGTGACGGGGCTTCTGGTGCCGCCCGCCGACCCCCAGGCGCTGGCCGAGGCCATCCGCCGTCTGCTGTCCGACCCCGAGCTGTGCCGTCGCATGGGCCGGGCCGGCCGCCAGCGCATCGTGGAGCGCTTCACCTGGCGCGAGACCGCCCGGCGCACCCTGGACCTCTACCACGATGTCCTCTCCGGCCAGCGGGAGGCCCGGTCTGCGGGCCGGTCGGCGCCGTGAGGATCTGCTTCCTGCTCCACCAGGGGAACATGTCCTCGGGCGGGCAGGGGGTGTACCTGCACTACCTCACGCGGGAGCTGGTACGGCTGGGCCACGAGGTGCACGCCATCGTCGGTCCGCCCTATCCGGAGGTATGCGACGGCGTCCGCCTGCACAAGGTCGAGACGTTCAGCCACTACCGCCTGGTGGAGACGGAGCGCCGCTTCTTCGCGCACCGGCACCCCTTGGAGGCCTTCCTTCCCCTGAACTTCTACGAGCTGGCCACCAGCCGCGTGGGGATGTTCTCGGTGATGGCCGCGTTCAGCATCCGGGCCTACGACCGCTTCCGGGAGCTGCTGCAGGCGCATCGCTTCGACGTGGTCCACGATAACCAGGTGCTGGGCTACGGTACGCTGCTGATCCGCGCCTCGGGCGTGCCCACGGTGGCCACGGTGCACCATCCCCTGGTGGTGGACCGGCGAAACCGCGTCCTGGAGGGCCGCTCGCTCTACGAGAAGGTCCAGGCCATCATCTTCTACCCCTTCTTCATGCAGGAGGTGGTGGCCCGGCGGCTGGACCGCGTCGTCAGCGTCTCCGGGCAGGCCGCACGGGCGGTGAGGCAGGCCTTCGCTCTGCCGGAGGAGCGGGTGGTGGTGGTCCACAACGGGGTGGACACGGAGTTGTTCCGCCCGTGCGAGGAGGTGCCCAAGCGGGCCAGACGCCTGGTCTTCGTGGGCCGCTCGGATGACCCGAACAAGGGAGCTCGCTACCTCCTGGAGGCCCTCAACATCCTGAAGGATGAGGTGGACTTTCGCCTCACGCTCGTGGACGACGTGAAGACGCGGCTGAGGCTGGCGCCCCGCCTGGTGCGGGAGTTCGGCCTGAACTCGCGGGTGGATTTCAGCGGGCGGGTCTCTCAGGAGAAGTTGGTGCGGCTGTACAACGAGGCGGAGGTGGTGGTTTCGCCGTCGTTGTACGAGGGGTTCGGGCTGCCCGCGGCGGAGGCGATGGCCTGCGGGACGCCGGTGGTCGCTACCGGGGCGGGAGCCTTCCCGGAGCTGATCGAGGACGGGGCGACGGGCGTCCTGGTGCCGGCGAGGGACGTGCAGGCGCTGGCGGCGGCCCTGCGACGGCTGCTAGCAGACCCGGCTCGTGCCCGGGCCATGGGGGCAGCGGCGCGGCAGCGCGTCGCCGAGCGCTTCACCTGGCGACGGGCAGCCGAAAAGCTGGTCCAGCTCTACGAAGAGGTGGGCCGAGAGGCGCGGGCGCGGCGATGAGAATCTGCTTCCTGCTGCACCAGGGCAACATCTACTCGGGTGGCCAGGGCGTATACATCTACCACCTCACCCGGGAGATGGCCAGGCTGGGCAACGAAGTGCACCTCATCATGGGGCCGCCCTACATGGACGTAGCCGAGGACGTCCACGTCCACAAGGTCAAGACCTTCAGCGTCATCCGCCTCCTGGAGACGGGGCGATTCTGGTTCTATGGCCGCGAGCCCCTGGAGTTCTTCCATCCCCTCAACTTCTACGAGCTGGCTACCAGCCGCATGGGTATGTTCTCGGTGATGACCGCGTTCAGCTTCCGGGCCTACCAGCGATATCGCGAGCTGGCGAGCCAGCATCGGTTTGACATCGTGCACGACGATCAGGGGTTAGGGTACGGGGTGCTGCTCATCAAGGCTACGGGCGTGCCCGTGGTGGCCAACATCCATCACCCCCTCTCCATCGACCGGATGAATGCGGTCATGGAGGCCCCTACACTGCGCCAGAAAGTGCGGCGCATCCTCTTCTATCCCTTCTTCATGCAGGAGGTGGTGGCGCGGCGAGTGGACCGCATCATCACGGGTTCGCAGAACTCCGCCGCCTCCATCCAGAGGGCTGTTGGGCTGCCTGCGGAGCACATCGCGGCCATCCACGACGGGGTAGACACGGAGAAGTTCCGTCCGCACGAAGAGATGGAGAAGGTCCCCAACTCGCTCCTCTTCGTGGGCAACTCCGACGACCGCAACAAGGGGGCGCGCTACCTGCTGGAAGCCCTGCATCTGCTGCGGGACGAGCTGGACCTCCACCTGACCATGGTGGACCGGCCCATCGCCCAGATGGCTCCGCAGATGGTGAAGCGGCTGGGCCTCCAGGGCCGGTTCACCCTCACCGGGCGGGTCTCTCAGGAGGAGCTGGTACGGCTGTACTGCCGGTCGCAGCTCCTGGTCTCGCCCTCCCTCTACGAGGGGTTCGGTCTGCCCGCGGCCGAGGCCATGGCCTGCGGCCTGCCGGTGATCGCGACCAGCGCGGGGGCCTTCCCTGAGGTCATCGAGGACGGCGTCTCCGGCGTGCTGGTGCCGCCGGGAGATGCTCGGGCCCTGGCGGAGGCCATCCGCCGGCTCATGGCCGACCCGGGGCTGCGGGAGACGCTGGGGAGGGCCGCCAGGAAACGCATTGTGGAGACCTTCTCCTGGCGGGCGACGGCGCGGCGCACCCTGGCCCTGTATCAGGAGGTGATATCGAGAGGGGCTACTCGTCGGCTGGCGGCTCGATAGGGGTGGTGATGAGGGCGCGGCCGATCCAGAAGGCCACGTAGAGGGCGCCCAGGGAGCCCATCATGACGGGGAGAGCCAGTGCCCAGTAACTCCTGCGCAGCACCCCGGTGAGCAAGGCGATGCCCGTCATGATGCTGGTGACGCAGATGATCATGCCGTAGATGTGCGAGCGTTCGGCCATAGTGGCAGCCCCCGTGCATAGTTTGAGCCGACGGGCGTCGGCCGTGGCTAGTTTATAGCAGCGCCCTCCGTGGGTGTCAAACGGCAGGTAGCCGAGGAGACTCTCAGCAGGGGTGCTCTGCGGAAGCTTCCTCGACACGGCCAGCGCTCGGCACTAGAATAGCCACGGCCGCGCCGAGGGCGGGCTCGGCTGCTCCAAGGGCGGTCGGAGAGGAGGATAAGGCTACGGTGACCACAGCCCTCATTACTGGCATCACCGGCCAGGACGGCTTCTACCTGGCCGAATACCTGCTCTCGCTGGGATATGACGTGTACGGCATGATCCGGGGCCAGGCCAACCCCAAGCGACCCCTGGTGGAGGAGGCCCTGCCCAACGTGCGGATAATGGACGGCGACCTGCTCGATCAGGCCTCCCTCATCGCCATGGTCCAGAAGGTCCAGCCTGACGAGGTCTACAATCTGGCCGCCATCAGCTTCGTGCCTCTCTCTTGGAATCAGCCCGAGCTCACTGGCGAGATCACCGGCCTGGGGGTGCTGCGGCTCCTGGAGGCTATTCGCCTGGTAAGCGGCGTCTCCCCTTCCCGCTCCCAGAGCGGGAAGGGCATCAAGTTCTACCAGGCCTCCAGCAGCGAGATGTTCGGCAAGGTGCGGCAGACCCCTCAGAATGAGCAGACTCCCTTCTATCCTCGCAGCCCCTACGGGGTGGCCAAGGTCTACGGCCACTACCTGACTGTGAACTATCGAGAGAGCTATGGCATCTTCGCCTGCAGCGGCATCCTCTTCAACCACGAGTCGCCGCGCCGTGGTCCGGAGTTCTCCACCCGCAAGATTAGCCAGGCTGCCGTCCGCATCAAGCTGGGCAAGCAGAAGGATCTGGTGCTGGGCAACCTGGACTCCCGCCGCGACTGGGGCTACGCCGGAGACTACGTGCGCGCCATGCACCTGATGCTCCAGCAGCCTGAGCCCGACGATTACGTGGTAGGCACAGGGCGTTCTCACGCCGTGCGGGACTTCGTGGAGCTGGCCTTTCAGCACGTGGGGCTCCCCTGGGAGGAGTACATCCGCTCTGACCCTCAGTTCATGCGGCCCGCGGAGGTCGACTACCTGCTGGCCGACGCCACCAAGGCCCGTGAGAAACTGGCCTGGGAGCCCACGGTCTCCTTTGAGGAGTTGG
>JBAUEL010000028.1:0-3520 GCA_049678585.1 Dehalococcoidia bacterium | reverse complement strand
AGTTGAGCCGAGAGATTTCACCTCGGACTTAACAGGCCGCCTGCGCGCGCTTTACGCCCAGTAAATCCGGACAACGCTTGCCACCTACGTATTACCGCGGCTGCTGGCACGTAGTTAGCCGTGGCTTATTCGCAGGGTACCGTCATTATCTTCCCCTGCAAAAGGGGTTTACGACCCGAAGGCCTTCATCCCCCACGCGGCGTTGCTGCGTCAGGCTTTCGCCCATTGCGCAAGATTCCTCGCTGCTGCCTCCCGTAGGAGTCGGGGCCGTGTCTCAGTCCCCGTGTGGCTGGCCGTCCTCTCAAACCAGCTACCGATCGTCGCCTTGGTGAGCCGTTACCCCACCAACTAGCTAATCGGCCGCAGGCCCCTCCGAAAGCGCCCGAAGGCTTTAGTCAGCCGGACTCTAACCGGCGACCACATACGGTATTAGCCAACCTTTCGGCCGGTTATTCCCTACTTCCGGGCAGGTCGCCTACGTGTTACTCACCCGTCCGCCACTCGGTTGAGGGCCGAAGCCCTCAACCTCGTACGACTTGCATGCGTAAGGCACGCCGCCAGCGTTTATCCTGAGCCAGGATCAAACTCTCCGTTAGATAACTCAGTCCCGATCGCTCGGGATAGAGTTCGACGGTTGACCCAAAACTCTTCCTACCACTATCCAGTTGTTAAGGTGCCTGTCGGCCCATGAGGGCCCATAAACATAGGCACCAGAACCCGCGTCGTTGAGCCTTCTGGCCAATCACGCGGGAGAACTGGGCCTTGTTAGCGATTGACGTGTTAAAGCTTCTTTCTAAGCTCACCGACATAATAGCGGCCTGCGCCATGCCTGTCAAGCGCCATTTAACAGCAGGGCGTGATCTGCCGCTCAAGCTGCTCAGGCAGGGGTAGCTTCCGCAGTCTGAGGAACCCCAGTATCATCGCGGGGGAGATTCTTGAATTGTGTTCTAGCTTTGGCTACACCTTCATGGTCTTCCATCTGCCCCCTCGGAAGCGGAGCCAGATGAGGGCACCGCGCACGTTGTTCTCGGCCACGGCGCCCACCCAGGCGCCCGGGGCCCCCAGGCCGAACACGCCCGCCAGAATCCAGGCCGTAGGAATGCGCACCAGCCAGGCGGTCAGCGTGAGCACCCCCAGGACGTAGCGCACGTCACCAGCACCCCGCAGGACGCCAGACAGGGACGAACTGATCCCCATCATGGGGAGGGCCAGCGCGAAGATGCGCAGCAGCCGGCCCCCCACCTCCACTACCTCCTCATCGTCCACGAACAGGCCCACCAGCTGTGGCGCCAGGATAGCCATCACCAGGCCCAGGGTGACCATGGAGATGAGGGCCCACTTGCGCGCCTCCAGTCCTACTCGCTCCGCCAGGTCCGGGCGGCCGGCTCCCAGGCACTGGCCCACGATGGCCGTCGCCGCCGTCGCCAGGGAGAAGCCCGGCACGATGGCCAGCTCGAGGGCACGCAGGGCCAGGGTATGGGCGGCCAGCGCTGCGGTCCCCAGGCCGGAGATGACCCGCGAGTAGGCGATGAAGGCGATGCTGAACTGGAACTCCTCCGCGGTCACCGGCAGGCCCACGTTCAGCACCCGCCCGAAGTCGCGTCGGCCCGCAGCCAGAGCACGTTCGAGTCGGAAGCGGACGGGCGATAGCCTACTTGCGAGGACGCCCACCCCAAGCACGCCGCCGACGGCCCCGGCACTCCCGAAGCCGATCCCGGAGGCCAGCACTTCGAGCTGCGGCAGACCGAAGACCCCGCTGATGAGAAAGAACGCGACGAGGGCGTTGACAGCGTTGACCACGATCAGGATGAGCATCGGCAGCACAGTGTTCCCCAAGCCGCGCAGGCAGCCGTTGACGGCGTACAGCACCGTGAGCAGAGGAAAGCCGAGCGAGGCCGCCCGTATGTAGTCGACACCGAAGGACTTGGCCTCCGGCTCCAGCGCCATTAGCTCCAGCAGCGGCCCGGCAAGCGGCCACAGCACGAGGGTTGCCAGACACCCCCAAACGAGCGCCAACAGGAGGGAGGCCCGCATGGAGCGCTGGACCTGACTCACGTCGCCTGTACCTGCGTCCCGCGCCACCACTGCGGTGGCCGCCACGTCGAAGCCCCAGGCGCCCGACAGGACCATCCAGAAGAGCAGAAAGCTCACGCCAACCGCTGCTACCCCATCGGAGCCCACGAAGCGGCCCACCAGCAGGGCATCGACGGCGCTCAGTACTGAGATGGAGATCCGTTCCGCCACCACCGGCGCGGCCAGGCGCAGCACCGCGCGGGTGACCCGTCCACCCTCCAGGTCCGCAATGAGGGGACGATATTCGGCAGTTCGTTCGCTGGTCAAAGAAGATCCCTAGCGGAAGAAGCGGATTGAGGATTGGCCCCAGCATAGCATGAAGGAGCGCCGAGGGCAGTACAGGAGCCGCCCCTTGCGCCCGGAGTGACCGGCAAAGATAATGACCGCACCGTCCCCGGCAGCGACTGCTCGTTCCTGTAGCCTATGCGCTGTCCAGCACGGTTCAACTGGTGTCGCATCGGGGCCCTGACCGTGGTGTCCGCGAGCCTGACCCTGGCAGCGTGCAGCGACGGTGCAACGGTGCCCCTCTCGGTCACGACCTCGCCATCCGCGACAACTATGCCCGCGCCCACCCCAGGGAACTCGCTGAGGCCGGAGCCGTCGCCCGGCCCTACCCTCACGTCAGTAGCGCCCGCGCCGGCACTAGAACCCCTGGGCTACCCTCTGGACGCCGACCTGCTCACCTCCCGCGTGATCGGGCAGGCCGGGGAGCGCCGCCTGGTCCACGGCATCGGGCCGAGCGTGCGCCAGTACTCGCGTCGGGACCAGCCGGGCGCCGACCCGGACACCGCCAACGCCTCCGGCTGGAACTGCCGCACCCACCAGGAATACGAGGGACAGCCCGCGGTCGACTGGTACGTGCCCCCAAGCACCCCCCTCCGCGCCACCATGGACGGGACGGCCACGCTGTACATCAACACCGTGGTCAATGCCTTCGATTTCTACGGGGTCCCCCGGGAGCCCTACCTGGGCAACCCCGACCGCGCCCGGGCGCCCGTCAATCCCTTTCCGGGGCCGGGCGGCGGCATGGGGGTGTACGTGGCCGTCGCCAACGAGGGCTTTGTGACGCACTACGGCCACCTGCATCTAAGCCAAACCCTCGGCCTCGTGCCGGCCGAGGCCTTCCTGTCGCCATACTCGGTGGCCTATGATTACGCCGAGGCTTTCGCCGAGCCGAGGCCCTTCAGCAGCGGCATCGAGATCGCCTCATGGGAGGTCCGCAGGGCCGACCTCATCGGCTACACCGAGGACTCCGGGTACTCAGAGGCGCCCCATCTGCACTACGAGGTCCGCCGGGCCGGAACGGCCGCGAAGCTCTGCCCTACCGGCGAGGCGGCCTTCTCCGACGGCGGCTGGCTGGAGGGTATTCCACTCTGGGAGACACTCCCCTAGAGGAGGCTGAGTCCCCTCTAGCCCCGATAACGCGAGTTCTTTGGTAGCCTGATAG
>JBAUEL010000027.1:0-44962 GCA_049678585.1 Dehalococcoidia bacterium | reverse complement strand
GGGATGGCCTCAGTAGGAGAGATACTGTATGACGGCAGCGCAGCGAGCGCTTCTCATCAGAAGGACGACACCAGCTCAGCCACACGCCGGCCCCTAAGAGAGGAGCCCCCGCCAACCGGGGGCTCCTCCACTATCGACCGGTCTCTCGCCGACGCGCCTCTATGGCGGGCCGCTGCAACTCAGACCCACCTGGGCCAGCACCGCCAGCACGTCGGCCATGCTGATAGCTCCGTCCGGCGGGCCAGCATCCCACGGCGGGTTCGGCTCCGTGCTGGGAGTGCGGTCGTAGTCCCGCCCGTCCGGCACGGTATTACCATCCTTGTCGCAGTCGTAGTCAACCCCGTTACCGTTGGGGTTGTCACCACATACGCCGGTAGGCCACGTGGGCACATAGAACAATACCGCCATCACATCGCTCATGGTCACTGCGCGGTCTTTCGTCCCGTTGGGCTGCGGGTCCGCGACGGCGGGCACGGGCACGTCATAGACGTCGTACCAGGCGTCCGGGTTGAAGCCCATGGCTATTTCCTCCAGGTCCCCACACCCGTCCCCGTCGCTGTCACCGTACACAATGCGGAAGGCGGGAAGCACGTCCATCTGGACGCTGTTCGCATCGCACTCCGTCGCAATCACCCTGATGCTGCCAAGCGTGCCCACCGACGAGAAACCGAACGTTCCAAGATCCGCCGTGTAGGTCTGCGCGATCGCATCGTACTCCACGTCCAGTTCGGTCCAGCCCGACCCCAGGTCCACGGAGATGGACACAGAGGGAGGATCCGTGCACTCGTCATCGGCGGCGCGAACCACAACTCGGTTCTGTCTCCCCGGTCCCGTCGGGAGCTCGTCGGTCGGCATGGCGTTCTGCTCTATTCCAAACCCTGTGATGGCAGGCGGGTCATTGTTCTTTGGCGCACCCTGACCGTCGAGAGAGCTGAAGGCGGCCGTGACCTGCACCGTCCCCGTCGCCTCCGCGACCGTGTACTCGGGGCTGAGAAAACGGACTGAGTGCTCTCCTTCTGTCACGTCGAAGTACTCGGTGTACTCGCCGTGGGCCGCGCACTGGGACCAGTTTTCCGGATTCCAGTCGACGCCCTCTGGGCAGTCGAGCGCGTACTGCGGGGGGTCCCCAAGGTCCGTGCGGGCGCCTCCGGCCTGGTCCGACCAGTAACTGTCGGCAACAGGTTGGATCACCCGTACAGTGGTGGCGCTGTTGTAGAACAGGCCTCCCCAGTGGATCGGGGCCAGGCCCACCGGCACCCTGCCGTCCGCTGACACGAAGAGCGTGTCCCTTGCAGCGGGATCGTAGTTTACAGCGGTCTCGTAAAAATAGCTTATGGCGGTGTGGTGGAACGATCCGTCTGCTTCAACGCGACCCCACGGCGTCGTGACTAGGGGAGAACCGGTCTCGTCGCTGACGTATCTCTGGACGTAGCCCAGCCAGTACCCTTCGTACGGCACCGGGATGTAGTGCTCCTGGTCGATGGTGTCCAGCGGGAGCGGGTCGTCGGACAGAGTCTGCTCCGGGCACCAATACCGAGGCCCGCCCCACGAAATGCGTGCGGACCAGCAGCTCCCGGTGCTGATGAACAGTGACTCTGCGCCCAGGACCTCGAGCGGCCCATAGTCATAGGTGATCGTCGTGAAGTCTGCGGGCTGGAGCTCATGAGTCTCGCCCGCGTAGATGCCGTCGCGCCAGCCGTAGTTGGCAACGTAGTGGTTCTCCGCGTCCTCGCGGATCTCCACTGACCACTCGATTGTGTAGTCCGCGCTCACGTCGGAGACCCGCATGGTCGCGGAGTTCGAGGGATTGCCGCTCCAATCGAGGAAGTCCGGCACGTACTCCCAAGCCGGGCCGATGGGTTCATACCACAGGGAGACAGTCCAGCCGCCGTCCTCCGTAGCAGGCAGGAACGGGAAGTTCACCTTGAGTTCGTGGGTAGCCTCGGAGCAGCTGATGTCCAGTCGGGTTACCACATCGTGGACTATTCCCTCGCGCCAGATATACCTCTCGGCGATCTCCCCTGACGGTTCGGTGTACGGCGGACAGCGGGTAATGACGTTATAAGTGCCCGCCGTCAACGGCAGTCTGACCACGGGCACGTCCATGACGAAGGCCTTCAAAACGTCCTGGTCGTCGACCGCCACCCAGAACGGCACTTCGTCGTAGTCGAGCTCGAACACCGGGCCCTTGATGAAGACGATCGGCGCCCGCACCTCCTCTTGTGACGTGTCCACGACGCTCAGCCATCCCTCGTACGCGTAGGGCGGCTCCGTGAGGAAAGGAACCTGGGAGTTGTCCACCGTGAGGGTGACTGTCACCTGCTCCGACCCGCCCTGTGGGATGGTGAGCGGCCCCGGAGGGTCCAGGTCCACGCTGATGCCCGGATGGTCCGGCAGGTCCAGCACGTCCAATGTGAAGATCTGCTCGGCGTCCGAGCGGTTGGTGAGGATAACGACTTGCTCGGCCGTGTACTCTGGACTGTCGCCGTAGTCGATGCCCATGTCCAGGCTGGCCGGGTCGAGGGAAGCCGGCGTGGTGGCTGCACTGTACGCGTCGATCCGCCCGGCGCCCTGTCTGAAGACGTCCACGTCGTCTAGCCTCACGGCCGTCCCGGTCAGGGCCGCTTCAATCTCAGCGGGACTCCACCCCGGGTGAAGTTGGAGAAGAAGAGCGGCCGCTCCCGCCACATGGGGCGCGGCCGCGCTGGTCCCCGAGGCCTCCCTGTAACCCGAGGGGTCGCAGAGCCTGCACTCCTCCGGCTCGCGCATCGGTACGCTGCTCTCGATGTCCACCCCCGGCGCCACAACGTCGGGCTTGATGCTCCAATCGTAGTTGGCCGGCCCCGAGCTGCTGGAGCTCCACATACCATCTGTCTTATCCGTGGCCCCCACCGTTATGGCGTCGGCGGCCGCCCCCGGCGAAGTGATTCTGAAGTAGCTCGGTCCGCTGTTCCCCGCGGCGATGGCGGCGACCACCTCGTCCTGCACGGCGTTGTTCACCGCCTGAGAGACCGGGTCATTCGCGTGCCCCGGACCGCCGAGGCTCAGATTCATGACGTCGGCACCGTCCTCCACTGCTTGCTCGACGCCCGCGATTACGGCGGAATAGGCGCCGCTGCCGCCCGAGCCCAGCACCTTGTAGGCCAGCAGACTGGCGTCGGGCGCGACACCCGTAATGCCCCCATTGCCTGCGGCGATGCCGGCCACGTACGTGCCGTGCCCGTGGTCGTCCATGGGGTCCTTGTCCCCGTTAATGAAGTCCTCGCCACGCACAACCTTGCAGCCCGGGGCAAAGAACCCCGTCTCGGGATCTGGCGGGGAGCAGGCCCCGAGATCAGGGTGGGTATAGTCGATGCCGGTGTCGATGATGGCGATGGTCACCCCTTCGCCGGTAGCGCCTAGCTCCGTCCATACACGGTCCGCCTGGATGAGCGGGACCGATTCGCCAAGGAGCGCCTCTACCGGAAGGTCTTCGGAGACCGACTCCACGTAGGGCAGCCGCCGCACGCGTTCCATCTCGCCCCTCGTGAGCGTCGTCGCCACGCCGTTGAGCACTACCCGGTAGTCGAAGCGGAAGGGCTGAGCTTTGCCCTCCAGGGAAGGCACCTCCCTCGCCAGCTTTGCCCGCTCCGAGTCCATAGCGGCGTTGGCGGCCCAGCGATCGGCACCCTCGGGCGCCAGGGCGTGCGGCCTCTCCTGGAATACCACGATTACATCTACGCCACCGCCGTCCGCGCCCCCTGCTGGCTCGATGTCCTCGCCCCACACACTTGCGGGCGCCTGCCCGAAAGCAAGCAGCACCATCAGGCACACCAGCCCCACGCCCAGAAGCGGGTACGATATTCTCGCTTTCATGGTTCATCTCCTTAAAAGGTCGACGCACGAGCCATCCTTGCTCTCGGGCTGCGCCTACGCCATCGTCATCACTCCTTTCGTCGGCAGGCTGGGCCGCACTTTCACAGTCCAGGCTATCGGCCATCCTTGGCCGGTCCCTCGGTCAGCTCGAAGCCCCTGTGTGCTGATTGGGCGGGCACTCGCTAGGCCGCATGGCTCCGCTTCCCTCTCTACGGAGCATCCGTATGCATGAGGTAGGCCAACAACAAAGCCCCGACCCTTCCGCGGTCGAGGCCTCCCGTGCTAAAGTTGACAGGTCGACCCTGGCCGCGTCAGGGCTCGGCACCCGGACCGTCGGTGCTCCCATCACCGGCGGTCCCTTTATGCGTGCGTGGGCAAAGTACTCCCAATCCGAGAGGTTGTCAAGAGCGGACCCAGCCGCTGTATGAGATGTACCCGCTCCCGTAAGCCCGGCTCAGCGCCCGCCTCAGGCCTCCAGGCCGTTGCTCAGGCCCTCTGCCGTACGCTCAGTGCCCCCCGGGGTCGCCTGGGTTGGTTGTCGGTCTTGTTGCGGACTGTGTCAGGCCACGCTGCTAGTCAGCGCCACAAGCGAAGGTATCCCTCTTGGACACCATCCTTCGCTCCAAGGGGGCGAGTCATACGAAACATAAGAATCTGGGCTGAATCTGAACCCCGATCTGGGAACCGCCGGATGAGCAAAGATACCAGCGCCCGCCAAAGAACAGTCATACGAATCATAAGCACTCTCTCAGCGCGATCTAGAGGGCGGTCTGCCGGAGAACACCATGCCCACGTGATCTCGACCATGCGCTTCGGCGTGGGCTGGCACGATGCGAGAGGCCGTCAACTAGGGAGTAGCTGTGCCGTCAAGGTTCGAGACAGCAGGGCAACTCGCTACACGCCTCAACGATCTCCGAAGGTATGCTGGATGGATCGTCCTGCACCGGACACTCCAGGCAGTCATAAGAACGCCCAGCATTGCAGGACCTGACCATTTCCGCTATATACGCTGGTGCTGTACGTATCCTGTATAGAATCTCCTCTGGGGGCTCGCCTGTTCCAAACCACTCGAATACCTCATCCAGGGGAGCCTCATCCCAGGTATCTGCGATGCCAGCGAATTCCGGTGGCATAGTAGGTACAGAAAAACTCTCTGTCTGCTCTGATCCCCCACAGGATGTAGCTACAAGGACAAAGGACATTGCCCATGCGCTAACTCCTATCGCTACCGCAAGATGTCCTGGCCAACCACGCAGACGATTCTGTTCCATCTCTAGCCTCCTAGATGACAGGCCGTTCGAAGCTGCCTGGGGCCTCTACACAGATGAACACCACATCCAGGCGATCTATCTGAGCAAGATCACCCGCCTCCGGATACTGAGGAGAGTAGCCGTACCAGACATTCGCCTCGAACTGCCAGAGGGAGACGAGACTACCTGGGGACGATATCGCGTCAGCGATGGTCCCGATAGCTGTCCCATCCGGAAACGTGCTGGCCACAGGGTTGCAGCCTGCACCCAGAGCCACCGTAGCCACCATCATAGGTGTGGCGGTCGGCACAGCAGTAGTAGCCTGACAGGTCTCAACCCAAATCTTGTAATGAACCCTTATCGTGGCGAACCAGGCAGGGGTGTTATCTATAAGGACACCGAAGAGACCTGGCCATATTGCCTGGTAGTCTAGGAAAACCTGGTGTCCCTCTACCGGTCCGGCTACTCTAGCCTCCACGTCACCCAGGCGCCAGATCGAGATGTAGACACCCTCACCTGGGTCATCAGTGGTAGCCTCTACACGTATGCGCTGGCCGGCACCTAAGTTGACTTGCTCCCAGGTGTACTGCGTAGCCGTCAGGTAGATATCCTTATCAGCAACGAGTTGCCAGCTACAAGTAACTTCAGGGCTTGCATAGGCTTGTCCACTGAGCACTGTCAGGACGAGGATCAAGGCAGCAACTATGGCTCCTATCCGCATTCTCTACCCTCCTGCTCCTCTGCCGCCAGCAGACGGAGCTACCAGCGCATCGGCCAACCAATCCGGTTTACGTCTCCCTCTTCTGCGAATGTTCTACCAAGACATCGCCAGTATATCCCAGTTTGGGATATTTGCAAGGGGCACTCGATAATCGCCCCACATGGGCGACTATCGGGAGCAGTACGACACATTCCTCCGCAGGCTGCGGCAGGCAAGGCTGGAGGCAGGGCTTACCCAGGCTGAGGTTGCTCAGCGGCTAAGGAAGCCTCAGTCGTATGTCTCGAAGTGCGAGTCAGGGGAACGCAGGGTGGACGTGGTGGAGCTAGCGGAGTTCGCCAGGCTGTACGGGAAGGGGCTGGGTTACTTTGTGTCGTAGAGCGGTCCAAGCTGGGACGTGAGCACCTGCCCTGGGCCACTGACGGGTAGGCGAACCCCTTGCGGAGACCCTGGCCGTCCTGCCAGTCGAAGCTGTCGATGACCTGGTAGATTATCTTCGCGCCGTCGCACACGTGGGGGTAGCCGAACAGCAGCACGTTGGGCGTGATGACGAAGTGCTTCTTGAGCTTGTTCCTCCGGCGGAACGTGACATTCTCCATAGATGATGCTGCCCGCCCGGACGGTCGACAGCCTCCAAGCGGGCACGTCCTGATTCCTCGATGTTCTTATGGATGCTGCGCTCCGCGTTCCTCTTGTCAATCTCCGAATTGATGCGCGGTATTGATTGGGAGTAAACTGGCAACGCCTGGGAAGCTAGCCAGAGCAGGTAGGTCATTCGTTCCCTGTTGTCCGAGCGGGAAACCGGAAATGCCCATAACCGAGGCTGATACCTGCCGCAAGTACGTTATCCCGAAGCTATACGACGCTGGCTGGACCGATGACCAGATCAGCGAGCAGAAAACGTTCACGGACGGCCGCATCGTGGTGGTGGGCGACAAGGCGAGGCGGCGCGGCCAGAAGCGAGCCGACTACCTACTCCGATATCGGCCGGACTTCATGATTGCGGTCGTCGAGGCCAAGGCTGCCTACAAGCACTATGCTGACGGGCTTCAACAGGCCAAGGAGTACGCTCAGATTCTCGGCCTTATGTTCGCCTATTCCACGAACGGCCACGGCATAGTCGAGCATGACTTCCTCACCGGCAAGGATACCGTGCTGGATGTCCTTCCTTCCCCAGAGAGATTATGGCAGCGTCTGCAGTCGGGCGAAGACATTCCGGCAGAGATCGAGCAGCGCCTCCTAGCTCCCTCGTACCGCGTTGCCGACAAGCCGTTGCGTTACTATCAGGAGATCGCAGTCTACCGCGCTGTGAGGGCCATCCTGCAGGGCAAGCCCCGGGTTCTCCTGACTCTCGCGACCGGCACCGGCAAGACCCTGGTGGCCTTCCAGATTTGCTGGAAGCTTTGGAGCACCCGCTGGAACGTGCGGGGCGAATACCGAAGGCCTCGCATTCTCTACTTGGCGGACCGCAATGTTCTTGTGGATGATCCGAAGGATAAGCTCTTCGCGCCGTTCGGGGATGCTCGTTGGAAAATCCAGGGTGAGGCAATCAAGAGCCGTGAGATGTACTTTGCCACTTACCAGGCGATTGCCAGGGATGAGCGTAGACCCGGCTTGTTCCGCGAGTATCCGTCGGACTTCTTCGACCTAGTGATCGTTGACGAGTGCCATAGAGGCAGCGCCCGCGACGAAAGCAACTGGCGAGAAATCCTCGAGTATTTCGAGCCTGCGTACCAGCTAGGCATGACTGCTACGCCGCTTCGTCAGGACAACCGTGATACCTATCGCTACTTCGGAAACCCTCTGTACACCTACAGCCTTCGTCAAGGAATCGAAGATGGGTTCTTGGCGCCTTATCGCGTGCACCGAGTAGTCACGACCGTAGATGCGACGGGATGGCGGCCGACCAAGGGGCAACTGGACCGCTATCGCAGAGAGATCCCCGACGTGGAATACACCACCAAGGACTTTGAGCGGATCATCGCCCTCAAAGCTCGCACTGAGGCCATTGCTCGCCATCTGACCGATTTCTTGGGCCAGAGCAATCGATTCGCCAAGACAATAGTCTTTTGTGTCGACCAGGAACATGCTGAGGCAATGAGGCAGGCCCTTAACAATCTGAACCTCGATCTGGCGCAGGAGCACCCCGACTACGTTTGCCGGGTGGTGTCAGACGAAGGAGACATTGGGCGCGGGCACCTCAGCCGCTTCCAGGAACTCGAAACCGAAGTTCCAGCGCTTGTGACGACCTCCCAGCTTCTAACAACTGGGGTTGATGTGCCTATGTGCAGGAACATCGTGATTGCGCGCGTCATTAACTCCATGACGGAATTCAAGCAGGTCATCGGCCGGGGCACACGGGTTCGGGATGACTATGGCAAGCTCTACTTCAACATCCTCGACTACACAGGAAGTGCGACGCGGCTGTTCGCGGATCCCGACTTCGACGGCGAGCCCGCCCTCCTCACCGAACAGGAGATAGACGAACAGGGGCAGACCATCGAGGGCAGTCGCGAAGTGATTCAAGAGGAGGAATCTCTGGAAGAGGAGCAACCAGAAGCCGTTGGGGTCAGCTCTCTGAGTGATGACTCCGAGGGCGAGCGGCGCAAGTTCTACGTGGACGAGGGCTGGGTTGAGATCGCCGCTCGTCTGGTCTATGAGCTCGACGTAGACGGCAAGCAAGTCCGCGTCGTGAAGTTCACAGACTACACCGCCGAGAAAGTGCGCAGCATGTATTCGTCGGCCGCTGAACTCCGATCAAGATGGAGCAGCGCCGAGGAGCGTGCCGCGATCATTGAGTCCCTAGAGGAACGCGGAATCTCATTCGAGGAGCTCGCGGTGGCCACCGGACAGCCCGACGCCGACCCGTTTGACCTCATCTGCCACGTTGCATTTAGTGCACCGCTGCGCAGCCGGCGCGAGCGAGCCGAGCGATTGAGGAAGGAACAAGCGGATTTCTTCGAGCGGTACAGTCCGGAGGCGCGAGAGATACTCGATGAGATCTTGCAGAAGTACATTGAGCATGGAACCGCTCAGTTCAAGCTGCCGGAGATACTGAAACTGCCGCCCATCTCAGACCTCGGGAACGTGCTGGAGATCACGGAGATGTTCCGTGGCCCAGAGCGGCTCAGGCAGGCTGTCACAGAACTGCAGGCAGCCCTTTATGCCGCCTAGGGAGAAGAAGATGTCACGACGAGGGAGAGCGCCGAATAGTCAGCCCTCAACCGCCCAAGGGCTCGCATCGGTGATCAAGTCGGCACGCGACATCATGCGAAAGGACAAAGGCCTCAGCGGAGAACTGGACAGGCTTCCGATGCTTACGTGGGTGATGTTCCTCAAGTTCCTTGATGACATGGAACAGGTCCGGGAAGCCGAGGCCGCTTTGGAGGGCAGGCCATTCCGTCCCGCGATTGAGCCTCCATATCGCTGGCGGGATTGGGCGGCCGACCCCGGTGGTATCACAGGGGACGAACTCATCGCGTTCCTGAACCAAGACGAGGCAGTGCGGCCTGACGGCGCCAGAGGCGCCGGTCTCTTCGCCTATCTGCGCTCCCTCCAGGGCAGCGATGGCGGTGATCGCCGCGATGTCATAGCCAACGTCTTCAGAGGTACGGTCAACCGCATGATCAATGGATACCTGCTGCGTGACGTGATCAACAAGATCAACGGGGTCAATTTCAGGTCAAGCGATGAAGTCCACACGCTTAGCGCGCTCTATGAGTCAATGCTTAGAGGGATGCGCGACGCGGCCGGCGACTCTGGCGAGTTCTACACGCCCCGACCTGTGGTCCGGTTCATCACCGATGTCATCGAACCTCAGCTGGGCGAAACGATCCTCGACCCGGCCGCGGGCACGGGTGGCTTCCTTGTGTCTGCGTTCGAACATCTCCAAGAGCAGTGCAGCAGGGTCGAGGATCACGAGCGTCTCCAGAGGGGTACCTTGTTCGCGACTGAGGCAAAGCCCTTGCCGTATCTGTTGTGCCAGATGAATCTGCTATTGCATGGCCTTGAATACCCGGAGATCGACTACGGCAACGCACTGCGTATTCCTTTGCGCGAAATTGGGGACAAGGACCGAGTTGACATCGTCATGACAAACCCGCCCTTCGGCGGCGAGGAGGAAGCAGGCATACTTGGCAACTTCCCCGAGGATAAGCAGACGTCTGAGACAGCGCTCTTGTTCCTCCAATTGGTCATGCGAAAGCTGCGGCGCCCGGTGGGCGGCCACAAGCCTGGACGGTGCGGCATCGTCGTTCCGAATGGCGTCCTCTTCGGAGACGGTGTTTGTGCCCGCATCAAGGAGGAGCTACTCAAGGAGTTCAACCTGCACACCATCGTCCGCCTGCCAAAAGGTGTGTTCGCACCATACACCGACATCGAGACCAACTTGCTTTTCTTCGAACGTCCCGGTCCAACAAAGGAGATCTGGTACTACGAGCATCCGCTACCTGAGGGCCGAAAGAACTACACGAAGACCAAGCCGCTACAGTCCGAGGAGTTAGCGGACTGCCTGGCGTGGTGGCCTAGGCGCGATGAGAATGAGCGGGCCTGGCGGGTGCCGATCCACGATATTGTGAGTAGCGGGTACAACTTGGACATGAAGAACCCCAATGACGCTCAGCGCCTCAGGCACCCGCCTCCAGAGCAACTAGCCAGTCAGATTCTTGAGAAAGAACACCGCATCGCGGAGATACTGGCTGAGGTCAAGGAATCGTTGGAAGGGATGCAGTGATGAGTAAGGGGTGGCCGTTGGTGACCCTGGGGGAGCTGACGACGAAGTCTGAGGACTGGATTGAGATCAGGCCCAGCTGTCGCTATCGGCAGGTCAGAGTACGTCTCTGGGGCGCGGGAGTCGTGCAGCGAGATGAGGTATGTGGGGCTGAGATCGCGGCATCTCGCCGCCTCGCAGTTCACCAGGGACAATTCATCGTCTCGCGGATCGATGCCCGCAATGGGGCCTTCGGCATCGTCCCCAAGCACCTGGACGGGGCTGTGGTTAGCAGTGATTTCCCGGCGTTTGAGGTCCGGTCAGACCGTATCCTTCCACGCTACCTTGAGTGGCTGAGCAAGACCAGTGATTTCGTTGCCCTGTGCAGGGGAGCCAGCGAGGGCACAACCAACCGAGTTCGCCTGAAGGAAGACCGATTCCTGTCGATGAAGATTCCTGTTCCTCCACTGCCAGACCAGCGGCGCATCGTGGCACAGGTTGAGCAGTTGGCCGCCAAGATCGAATACGCTCAGGGACTGAGACGGCAAGCTGCCGAGGAGGTGACCGCCATGCACGGTTCTACTCTGCGGCGGCTTTTCGCAGCACTTGACGCCTGCGAGGTATCTGTAGAGAGCGTTTGCGCGGCAATCATCGACAACTTGCACTCCAATCCCATCTACTCGGATGGCGGGGTCCCGTGCATTCGCTCCCCCGACGTAGGTTGGGGAATCTTGCACCTCGACAGGGCATTCAGGACCGACGAGCGAGAGTTCTTGCGTCGCAGTGTACGTGGCCAGCCTCGGGTCAATGACATCGTGTTTGTCCGAGAGGGTGGTGGAACTGGTAAGGCGGCGATGGTAGAGGAAGGGCAGCGTTTCAGTCTCGGCCAGCGCGTGATGATCCTACGCCCGAACACGACAAAGGTTGTTCCGAAGTTCCTGTTGCATCAGCTGCTTTCGCCATTGGTCTACAATGACCAGATTGTTCCCTTGTGCAAGGGGTCAGCTTCGCCACACCTAAACATCGGTGCTCTGCGCAGGTTCAGACTGCGACTGCCGAGCCTACCCGAACAGCGCCGCACGGTGGCCTACCTGGATGACCTGCAAGCAAAGGTGGACGCTCTCAAGTGCTTGCAGGCCGAGACCGCAGCCCAACTTGACGCGATGCTGCCTTCGATTCTGGACAAGGCGTTCAAAGGGGAGCTGTGACTCTCCATTGAAGGGAGAGGACAATGCCTGAGCCCGGAGTATGGGTTGTTCGTGGAGGCGATTACAACGAACTCGCGAGTCAGGTGAAGGTGAAACAGGCGGTGGCCATCGGCTGGGCAGCCGTGGGCGACGTGAGCAAGATTGAGACACGCGAAGAGCTCAAGACTGCGATGGAGGAGGCTGACCCTGGAAGCGGAACGCCCAACTCGGTGGGTCAAGTGTTCCGTTTCGCGAAGGAAATCGAGCCGGGCGACTACATCCTCACGCCTGAGAAGCTAACTGCAGAGATCCACGTTAGCCGTTGCAAAGGGCCGTACAGATGTGACCCAACCATGTTCAGCCCGGACTACCCTCAGGTCCGCCCCGTAGAGTACCTCAAGCCGGTGCCCAGGAGCTTCTTCCCACAGAGCATCCGTAATACGCTCGGAAGCACCTTGACAGTGTTCCGCGCTGATGTGGCGCTTCCGTATCTCCAGTCATTTCTCGGCGAAGGTCCTGCCATCACCACCCGAGAGAATGGCGAACCAGTCGAGGCTGCCCTTTGGGCCGACGAGATCGAAGGCCAGGCTCGCGGACAGGTCTTGGAAGCTCTGGACGATATCGAGCATCACGACTTCCAGGTATTCGTGGCGGGCCTACTCGCTGCCCTTGGATACAAGACTCGAGTGGGGAAGAAAGGCGCGGACGGGGGAGTCGACGTCCTAGCTTATCCGGATGCCTTCGGTCTCGCCGCGCCACGCATTAAGGTCCAGGTGAAGAATCAGAAGAGCTCCGCTGGTATTCAGGAGGTTGGCTACCTCAACGGCGTGTTGGGTGCGGGCGAGCGGGGTCTATTCATTTGCACGGGCGGCTTCACGAAGGACGCTGAGAACGCACCTTTCGTTCGAAATGGTCAAGTCGCCCTTGTCGATGGACAGCGCATCCTAAACCTCGTGCTTGAGCACTACGAGAGCCTTCCAGACAGCGCCACGTCTCTGCTGCCGCTTCGTAAGGTCTACGTCCCTGAGAAACCGGCAACAGGATGACTCGGCCGGCCGCGTGGTGCAACAAGTGTCATAGGACATGGCCTTCGGGGTTTGCCACGGCGCGCAGCCGAGAACCTGCCAGACTGGCGCATCGTCCGGGGGCAAGCACTCAGCGCTCGCCATCGGCTCGGATTGCCCGCCCATGGCCAAGGGAGGGCGGCTGGCGTCTGGTCGTGGCTATCAGAACCAGAAGAGCAGGAGTGAATTGCGCAAGGGCGAGCGCAGCGAGTTCATCTCCACCCTGCCTGATTTTTCCCAAGGCACCTGTCGTCCTAGGCACCGGCAAACCGACAGACACGGCTTTGGCCAAGGGCCTTGCGATGGGCGGCAACCTTCAGGGCGCAGTGATTGATGTGCTCGCGCAGCACGGGGTCTCCACCGTGTTGGGTGTGCTTGTCCTAAATTAGGCCGAACAGGTCACTGTCGGCCATGGCCATCAGGTGTCTGCTCGCACCAGGAGACCAGCATAAGAGTAACATAGAAATTGGACTCGTTTTCGGGGGCAGGTAACAACGAAGCTGGGGTTTGGCACCGGGATTGGGGGAAACGCTATGAGCAAAATGAAGCACTTTACTCGGCAGGGAACTTTCATCGTGGCTGCTGGAGTCTGGGGCTTCCTGGTGGTCTGGATAGCGACAGATCAGTTCAGCCTCCGACCAGGCGACCCGACAGCGGCCCAATGGGCTCCTCTCTTCTTGGTCATGTCGGGATTGCTGTTCTCCGCTCAGGTGTACTTTCAGGTATTGGCACATCAACTTCAATACCTGTCCTTGTTGTGGAGTGTTGTTCTATTCGTCCAAGCGGCGACTATAGAGACGGCACTCTTAGTAGGTGTGGGCATTGACAGAAGGGGAGTTGAGCCATGGGTGTATCCTGTCATAGCAACCACAGTTGTGCTGTTGCTTGTACTGGTGCTCGCTCAAGTCCACTCGCTCAGGTGGGCGAGAGATCGGATTCACCGAGAACTGGAACGGGTCATCAGCGACAAGAGCGTAGGCCGACTGGATTCCACACAGTGTCGTCTGCTCACAGCAGCTGCGAAGCGCATAGTCCCCCTAGACTTTCGTCCACAGGGGCCATTTCTCGGCTCATCGTTTTCTGGGGCTGCGAGGTATCCGGATGCCTGGGAAGACTTGGAGGGACTTCTAAGCCTGCACAATATAGAATTGCACGATAACGATCGCAGCTTCTTGAAAGGCATGACCGATCCTCTGCCATCTCAGCTTAGAGGTGCAGACGCTTTCTACTGGTATAGTGGGATAGCAGCGGGCCTCGTCGGTTCGTTGGCGGTGCTGTTTGGTGCAGCCGCCCTATGAAGTCTAGGCTCGAAAGGTCCGCCATGGCCCCGCCTGTCGACACAGATCGGCTCTGCGAGGTGGCACGAGCAGAAGTCCTTCGGCAATACGAGGCTGAAGGCCTATGGGATGAGGACGTGGAGTGTCTCAACGCGGCGCTGACCACCTTCGTCTAGGACAGCGCCTGGCAGGTCACACGGTAGGACGTGCCCCAAGGTAGTCAGAGGGCGGCCTCCCACCGGCCGCCGATATCAGAACCGTCAAGCAGGGGTGAATTGCGCGCAGGGCGAGCGCAGCAAGTTCATCTCGACCTTTGCGCAAGAGGGGCGAGGCCATGGCCCTCTTCGCCTTCGTCTAGGGAATAGAAGGGCAGCTTGGGGGCCGCTCGTCGGGACTCGACTTGTGGAGCATCTCCAGGCCACCCTGTTGGTCAGCGCCAAAAGCCGACAAAGGGGTGCGCGAGGAAGACTTTACGGTCCACATCGGCGGGGGAAGGTCTGTGATACAAGCCGACCATGTCCCCAGGTGACGCCCTCCACCTAAGGAAGTCCTTGACCACATAGTACGGCAGGCCAGCGTCGAGAAGCGCGGTATCCAGGGCTCTCCGGATCGAATGCCATCCAAGTGGGCCATTCTTCTCAAGGCCTGCCCGCTGGCATAGCTCTCGGAACATGACCGTCAGCGCGGAGGTCCCATAGCCGAGCGCATTGGCCCTCAGCGCTTCCCTGATGACGGTCTGGATCTCGTCAGGGACCAGGTGAGTGCGAAGCTCCCCATGTTTGGCTGCCTGAATCGTGACTGTGCCCTCACCAAAGCTCTCCCTCGCGAGGCGGCTAAGCTCTACGCGCCTCAAGCCATACGTCGTGCTCATGGCCAAGTAGAACTGTTCAGCCCGAGTCCCTGCCGCCCTGACAAAGCCTATCAGTCCGGCCACCTCATCGCGGGAGAGGGCAGGACGATGGGGAGTGGAGCGGCGGCCTAGGGGCAGGTCCTCCAGCGTGACGGTGAAGGGAGAGTGGACAGCACGGTACACTCGCTTGAGGGCATAGTACGTCCACCTGATCGAGGAATCGCTGTAGCCCCGCTCAATGAGGTGATCTATGTAGCGCAGGGCGTCGTCCTCGCTGAAGCCCTCCTGCTTACCGGTGAAGCGGGCAAAGCGGGTGGCGAACTCAGCGTAGCGGGCAATCGTGGATGGTTCACGCCTTCGCCCCATCGACTGGCGGACTGCATCGGCGAGTAGCATTGGCTGGCTAGTAGTCGCTTCGGCTGCGATCTGTCCCACAGCTATATCGTGGCGATGGTGGGGAGCGTTGTCAAATTCGCGCAGTATTGGCCTATCGATCCTGCCGTGGTGAGGCGACATCGCCTCAGGGAACAAAGCGCGCTCCAGATGACCTGTGCTATCCTGGGCATTACGGCAAGGGGAAGGTGGTGAACCATCGCTCGATGGGGCGCATGACTTTGATCGGCGCGATAATCGGGATCTTGAGCGGGTTGCTCCACGTGGGGCAGTTCTTGGCCAGGCTCCTACTGCGCATCGTGAAGGGACCAGAGATCGACTTGGAGTTGCGCATGGACCCCCAGGGGGACAGCGGTGAAAATCCGCGCAGACCCGATGGCCCGGGTCACAGTGTTCTGTGGTGGGGCAACCTGGTACTGACAAACAAGGGGCGCAAGATCGTGGAGACGTACCAAGTTGTCCTGACCCTTCCCGAAGACATAGCAAGAAACTGGTCGATTGGGCTCACCGGGAGAGACAACCGCGAGGGTGAGTGGACGCATGACATCGCGTCACGAACGTGGTCATTCAGTAGCGCAGGCACTCACCCCGTGCATCCAGGGATGCCCATTCCCATCGGCGTGTGGGGGTGGATGTTGAAAGGTCGCCACACATACCAAGGGCCGTACTCCATCAAGTATGGGGTCGCGGCTGAGGGAAAGACTTGGGCAGGCGAGTTTGGGCCGTTCCTAGTCGAGGTGTAGGGTGCCGACATCCCACCCGTATCTGGAGCGTTGACACGCTGAGATATCTGGGCCAGCCCTGAGGCAACAGGGCCCCCACGGAAGTCCCTTTCGAACCCTCGTTATCGCCGTGAATCCTCTACGTGATTGGCAGATGCTCTACAGCGTGGATACGCGTCGCGCAGCGCTGGCCGAGTGCCAAGGACGGTCAATCTTCGGTACCCGACCAAGACGCGGAGAGCGGTTCTGGCCTACAGCGGCTATACTTCATAGTGGTTGGTTGCCGTGTCCCGGAGGCCATCTATGGTAGCCCCCAGCTGGATCATCGACCCGGACGCCATCAGGCACGTCGAGGGCCACGACTTCGAGCACTTTTGCTATCAGCTTCTCGAATTCGAACTTCACTCCAGGCACTCCGGGCCGGAAATCCATGGCCCCCCGCGAACGTACGCACGTGACCAGGGCATGGATATCGAGATCGTCATCCATCGTCCGCCACGCATATCCAAAGAAGACTTCCCCGCCGCGCTAACCGAAGACGGAATTGGCGTCTCGTGTGTCGCCTGTAAGAGCGGCCGAGAATGGCGCGACGGGCTCCTCGAAGACGTGGGCAAGCAGGTTGCGATCGAGGTGGTCCGACAGGGTGGGCAATTCCTAGCAATGGTGCACTTGAAGTTGGCAGCCACCGAGAAAAGTGAGCTTGTTGAGGCACTGTCAGGGAAGCTCGCGAAGGAACTCGACCAGTCGGCCAATGCCGTAGCTGGGCGCATTCCGGTTATCGATGCCAACAGGCTTGCCACTTTCTACGCTTACCACTGGTTCGCACTCGACCCTCGTACCCGTCAACTTCTGAACCTTCCACGTCTTGACGGCTTGGCCGATTACGAAGAGTGGATAGAAGAGCTCCGGCACATTCGCGGCTTCCCTGAGTTCGTTGCCGATGAGCCGCGGAAGGCCGCTCTTGAGCAACTAGCTAGGGTCCTCACGCATGACGCCGGCCAGTCAGATGTTGCTCAAGCCATCTGGGTGTATGGCCCGCCCGGAACGGGGAAGACCCGTATTGTAGCTGAAGCCCTGGGAGTGGACCTGGCGATATCAAAACGAGTCCTGGTAAGCCGCGAGTTCGACTACGGAGCCAGGGCAGTGAGTGAGCTTGACGTACCAACCTTCAGTAGCGTGATCATGGTTGTTGACGAGTGCCCTCCGGACCGAGTGGCGGCACTCGCGGCGCAGTTCATGGCGCGGGCAAGGGGTCAGGGAGGCAGACTAATACTGATCGGTCCCCAGGATGCCCTGTCGCCCCCGACCGGCTTTTCCGGTCCCAGACTCCTGATCAAGCCGCTGGAAGCCGCCGCTGCCCGACAACTTGTCGAGCGAGAGCTGGGTGTGGGGTCAGGAAGTGGGGGCGAGTTGGTCGAGCGGGTCTTGCGCCTCACCGAGGGCTACCCGTGGTTTGCCGTGCTCCTTGCTCGCGCTCTCCGCTCTGATCCGACCGCCCTGCCCGATGGCTCCACCCACTGGGACGCAGCGCAGCTCGCGATTGCTGGGCCGCCTAGCGACTATGGGGGCAATCGGGCGGCCTGGGAGGAGGAGGTGAGCAACAGATCGAAGGCCTTACTGGCGATCGTCCTCACGGAGGGTGTCGACTGGAACCGCCCGCCTGAGGACTACCCAACGCGACTCGGGCTCGCCTTCGATATGCCGTGGTCTGCAATCAAGGAGACAGCCGAACGGTGCTGGCGCCGAGGCCTCGTCCGGGTGCGGCAGAATTGGAGGTACAAGTACGTCACTCCGAACAACCTGGCCCGCTTAGTCGCATGTCACCTGCTCGAAGCTCCACTCAGTCTGGGTCGCCTGATCCGGGAGCACGTGCCCGAACTCACGCCCGACCTGTATCGCCGTCTCGAAGCCCTGGAAGTGCCCGGCGTCCTTCTCGACTCCCTCGCTGAGGAGGACCTGCGCCCTTTCGTCGATAACCCGTCTCTGGACCAGCTATCGGCGCTGCCGCTCACGTTCCTGGCAAGGAGGCGTCCAGGTGTTGCAGCCCGTATTCTCCGTAGGGCCATTGACGATGCCGAACTCGAAACCCTGCGCAGCGCGACAGAGATTCGCCGCGACCTCGTCTTCGCACTTGAGCACATCTGCCGCAGGAAAGACGGCTTTGAGGACGCCGAACCCGCTCTCTTTCGCCTGGCGCTCGCCGAGAATGAGACGTATGCCAACAACGCCACCGGCGTCTGGTCGCATCTCTTCATGGGCGCCCTCAGTCTTACGCATAGGTCGTTCGATGCCCGGCTGGAGATCCTTGGGCAGAGGCTACAAGCCCAGCTCGAAGAAGGCCGTCGACTTGCTCTCAAGGGGCTGGAGTATGCAATTGGACCAGAAGACGTGGGACCGATGTTCACGGAGGATGACAGGCTAGATGGGCCATGGCTTGAGCAATCCCCAGGCGAGATCCGGCAGGGCAAGGAAAAGGCCTGGCAAATGCTGTTTGAGCTGACCGAAGACTCAGCGCTGGGAGATGAGGCGAGGTCTCTAGCGATTCGCAACCTGAGGACAGCCCTGCGCTGGGGCATCGGAGAGGCCGTTCTCAGCGGTCTGGCGGAACGGGCGTCCGGATGGAGCGATCAACAGCAGGCGGACCTACGCCAAGACCTGGGGGACGTCAAGAGGTACGAGCAGGGTGCCATGGCAGCCCGCCCGGAAGTAGAAGCCGCTCTTAACCGACTTGCTGCCGCAGTCGGGCCAGGCGACTACCATGCGAAGATGCTGGATACCGTAGGCCAGTGGATGCCGGGAGAAGCCAAAGAAGCTGAGAACCACCGGGAAGTCGAGCGGAGACTCGATGAGGAGTTGGCCAGGGAAGGGTTGGCGCTTCCCGATATCCCCCTGGCTGCCGAACTCGAGTGGCTAGACTCTGAGAAGGCCGTGCGGGCCGTGCCGTTCATGTACCGGGTGGGCGCCGTCGACGGGGCTCGACTGTTGCTGCAACCGCTTATTGATCGCGCCAGGACGGGCGCAGCTCTCCAGACCCTGTCTGCATATTTGGGTGGGGTAGCGGAGGTCGGAGGCGGAGCGGATGTTGATGGCACCCTTCGGAGTTGGAGAGGAGACGCCTCCCTCGCACCCCATACACTCCTCACCGTGTGGCGAGTTGGAGCGAGCGATGAGCGAGTGGCGTGGCTCGTGGAGGACCTCGAAGCCGGCCGTCTTGACCCCGAACTTATCGGATGCCTGGCTCTGGGATCATGGGGAACCGGCGCGACCCCGGAGTCAATGTGGAGACTCATCGAGACGCTGTCCCGGTTCCCGAGCACTACCCCGCAGCTGACGGCCTTGGACCTGCTCATGGCTCAGCTGCGCGTCCCGGATGTACCTCAGGAGATGGTGGCGCTTCTTGAGCAGCTTGTTCAGTCGCTGGCCCCGCACAACCTGTCGGCGATGGCCGCGGACATCTGGCAGAGAGGTTGCTCCCTCCTGGTTCGGCGGGGTCGCCTCGAGGCAGCGCTACAAGCAGCTCTCAGCGCGATTGCCTCCGCTGAACACTACGGCGTCGACAGGGAGGCGTGGCAGATCGTCAGCGAGGTCCTCGCGGTCGATCCTGGCGCCGCATGGAGCTCGATCACTTCTCTCTTGGAGGAGCATCCCGAGGTCTCTTATCGGATAGGTCTGGAGCTTCGGGGGTCTGAGATCCTCTCACAGATTCCGGCCGATGGCGTCCTTGAGTGGGTCGGTCAAGATGCCTCGAGATCGGTGTTGGTCGCGCTCATTTGCGAGGTACACTCGGCGCCGCTCAGCGACGTTGCCAGGCGGCTCATCGAACGCTTCGGTCCAGAGAGCCCAGCCGCTCACGAGCTGTCGGCTCGGGCGCACTCGACGCCTGGCGTTGTCTCCAGTATTGCCGGTTTCGCGAGGTCTCAACTGGAAAACGCCCGTGCCTGGGCCGAAGACCCGAGCCCACCGGTTGCCGAGTGGGGCCGCAGGATGGTCGAAGAGCTGCAAGCATCCTACGACTACCACGCAGCAGACGAGGAATTCGAGCAACGGCAGCGGGGCTAGTCGCCCTCTGCAAGTCGCGGCCGCAGTGAGCCCGCCTATCCCGCCGGCCGCTCCCTCCCTTGAACTTGGAGGGAAAGGCCCAGGCAAGGTCTCCAGCGGCTGGGCGCGTCTCTGCGTCATTCAATCTTCGCTATCGGCCTGCAGCGAAGGCTTCTGGCAGGCATCCCCGACTAGGAACATAGATAGATTCGGACATCGGGCCATCCACCCAAGGTCCGGTGGTCGGAACGGCGGGCCAGTCACATGACGCCCTCGCTCTGAGGTGCGCTCAGCCGCCAGCATACTGGCCGACGCCGAGAGCGTCAGCCACTTCTTGCCGGGTATGGCCCCACGGGCGGCGCGGAGACCGTTCTGGTGTCTCACAGCGGCGCTGCTAGCGGCCCATAGAGCCGCTTTCTCGCTGGCACCAGTATCTATGTGCTCCCCGCTCCGGCTCGCGGTTGTATCAGTTGTTATCACTCCCATAGATTCAGTTCTGGCCGCGGGTCCCCATGGCACTGCTTGCATAAACCCTGTGCGGATGCCCGCCGGCCGTTGTGGAACAGAGTGCACGCTGCCCCTGCGACTACAACGGGTCGAGGGCAAGTCCTAGGCTAGGCTGCATAAAGCAGCGAGTCCGGGCTACGGCTTCTACGAGCGAAGCTGGGCTCATCAGAAGACACCATTCCACACCGATTCGGCGCCTCTAGAGGACCTCTGTGGGCCTCTGAGACGGTCCTGGAGGTCCTGTAGAAGAAGCGTCCCAAACCACGCAGTAGGTCATGGCACCGTTGGGGGCAGCGGCACGACGGCGTGGCCGTGCGGGGTGTACGCATTTGGGAGGCGCCGGGGAGAGGCCGCACCATCGACTTCAAGGAGCCCAGGCGGTTGTGGGGTGGCGAAACTCCATCAGTATCTGTACGGTCGACACGCTCAGCGGCTTGGGCCAGCCTTAAGGCACCATGTCCTCATGGAGGTGCAACGCTACGAGGTCGGGTGGGTGGCTGCTTGACCTGCGGAGAGACGGATGAAGTAGTGGCACCCCACAGGACTTCAACCACGGTCGTTTGTGGGGTATATGGCATTATGGCTGGTAACCATCCCGCCGCTGCTAACGAACGCGTAGAAACTCCGGTAGACAGCATCGACGAAACGCCGGCCGAAGTGCGCAAAACGGTCTCGTAGAAACGGCAATGTGAAAGCCGCCAAAACGACGGCCACTCCGGCGATCACGAGGTGCCACTTCACGTCATCAATTGGAGTTTGGCTGTAGTCGAGGGCTGAGGCCACGGCGACTGAAGCGTGTCGCAACTCAGCAATGAAGAAAAGAGTGATAACCGAAAGCCAGAGCACGAGGGAGCCACGGAAAAAACCATACGTGGCATTGTGGATTTCGGCGTGCTGAGCTATCCCGCGTTGAATTACATACGTGTAACACATGCCGAAGATCTCCTGGAGCCTTCTGTCCCGAGCTTCGTCATCGGGTGGATCTGCCAAAGGCGCCAGATGGAAGGTGTCATGGACAGCATCTAACAGCTTCCCCTTGAAGTCATCGGTGTAGAAGGTGCCATCCGGCCGCAGGAACTGCACCGAGAAGTAGCCACCCCACCTTTCTGTCTCCCTCACCTCTAACCGCTGGCCAAAGGCCTGCATGAGGTGTCCCACCAGGTACGCAACGATAAGAAAGAGGGTCGTTTGCCCGACACCAGAGATCGAGCCGACAGTCACAAGATCGAATTCTAGTACAGACTCTGCCCAGTAGATGACTGCGAGCAGTAGGATCGCCCCTGGGATGATGTACGCAAGGAAGTCGTAGAAGCTGAATCTCGAAGCCATTTAGATTCCTGCCGAGTCCACGCTGTTAGCCGTCATGAACATGCAGGTCCCCGCTAGATTGGGCAGCGGCGCTAGCGCACAGGATTTGCCATAGCTATCCGCTGGTTTGAGCAGATCCAGGGTCGGCGCCATCCAGCACTTCCTCCTTGGTGACGGCGAAGCCTCCGAGGAGGAAGTGCACCTGTCCCCCCTGGGCGGCAATCGTTAGTAGTCCCGGGCGGCCGGCCGTATCCATCAGTTCTGTGAGCCAGTCGAGGACCGTCAAGTCATCGGGGCTAGGAGAAGCGTCACAGCCATCCGGATGGGAGTGCCACTCACCGACGTACTGGAGCATTCCGTCGGTTGCCTCCTCGATCTCCTGGACACCCCGAGTGAGTCCTTGACACCCCCGGATGTAGACCGTTGGCCACTCCTCACTGTCCGGCGGAGAAGGGATTGTGTCGATGACATAGACGATCTTCCGCTGCAGGTCGAAGGCTCCGAGTAGGACGCCGCCGGTCTCGTTCGGGAGCTTGCGGCTCCTCAACGCCGCCAGTTTGTCCAGGAGCGTCGCGTCGGTATGCAACATCCACTCGCCAACCCGCTCTGTGCTGATTTCACTCGGTGCGACGTGGACAGTGTTGACCGTGGAATTCTCCTCATCGATCCGCCAGACGGAGAGTGTGGCGCCGTCAGATTGTATGGCCCTGTGTAGCGCCCGGCTCCCAATCGCCGCCTGCAGCGCAACCAGGTCCTGCGGGATGCGAGCTGTGATGTCGCGGCACGACTGCCCGGCGCGGATTCGGTCGTGGCTGCGTTCAATGAACCCCGCAAGTGCCGGGTTCGCTGTCAATTCGCGATAGAATTGCATCTCGAGCATATCCAGGGGAACCTGTCGCTGTGAGTCTTCGGCCAGAAGGGTCAGGCCAGTCCCGGAGGGGTTGAGAAAGAGAGAGACGCGACGCGCCGTGGACTCAATATCCCGGGCCAGATGTCTGGCGACAGCAATCGAGGTCGACATATCCAGGATCACTTGGGCTTCCCGGAGCGCCGCGTATACGGTCTCAGCCTGGTCGCCAGGTCGCAGGACGTCGGCGACGATTGCCCGAGCGATGTCTTCCCCATAGATGGTGCAGTTGGCTACTTGCGCCACGGTATCAGCTTTGGGAGAGCCGACGGTGGATCCATCCAGAGCGTGGCGGGCGAGGTTATGCGGCAGGAGAATGTCGTCGTCGATGATTGTCCACTGGCCGAATGCGGCCCGTGCCAAGTTCATGAACACCTGCGACCCTAGCGCCCCCACCCCGACGGCCGTGATACTAGTCCGGGCCACTTCGTCGAGGCCGTTGAGATGGGCCGCCAGTGACCGGGAGAGCGTCGGTCTGGGGTTCAGCATTTCGAGACTCACTTCCGCCCCTTGCTTCGTGTTGTCTGGCTTAAGCAGAAGCCCCGGCGTGCCATCAGTAATGCCCCAGATGCCGATGGCCTCGCCGACTTCGCTGACAGTATGTGAGGCAGCAACGAATGCTCGGATCTCCGTCGTCTCGACAGGGCCTCCCTCCACCCGCGTCTTGGGTAGACGGGCAATAATGACAAGGTGCTTATCTTGCATCCGCTGGAACTCTTCGCCCGATTGCAGCCAGCCCTTAAGACGCTCTCGCAGCGTGCCCAACAGGTCAGTGCCAGCACTCGACGTGAAATCGTGGAGCTCGGAAAGGTTGGCGGGGACCTTGCGAATGATGCCGTGTCGCTGCGGCGGACAGGCCACTGCAGTCGCGATGAAGCGGGGTTCCTCTGCACGGTCTCCCGTCGACCTCGACCAGTGCTCCGCGATGTACGTCGCCCTTCTTGGTGAAACCGCTACAACGCGCACCTGCAGGAGATGCGCGCCCTCTGCCTCCTCCGGGTCAAACAGGTCGGCTGGAAGGATGAGGTCTGCGGCCGAATCCAGGAGGAGCGGCTCGAGAGGTTGATCTTCCTCATGGAGAAGACCTTTGGCAGTCAGCGCCAGCCAAGCCCGAATCCGTTCCACGAAGGCCATGGCCGTCCATTCCAGCTTCAGCTCCTCGTAGGGACGGTCGTACAGGCAAAGGCTCCGAGGACGCTCAGACAAGCAGAGATTGAGATGAGGCGTGAGCGGGAAGTCCGGCCGGAGCGCTAGCACTTCGGGACGGAACTTATCCTCCCGACCGAAGACTGCGGCGAGCCGCTCTGTGCGCCGGATGTCGTGGACGCGGTGTTGGGGCACCTCGACGTCGACCTCGAGCACGACCGTCTCCGCTGCGGCGCTACTTCGGGCCTCGATGAATCGCGCGTAGGGATGTGTCCCAGCGGTGAGGAGACGGACCATCTCGCGCCCTTTGGCGACCGTGAGGCCAGCAGGGGATGCAGGGTCTCCCGGGGCCGGAAGACAGTCTCCTTCCACCGACCTATCCAGCCCTCGGAGCCTGTCTTCCTGTGATCACTGTGGCGGCGGGGACCACCTGCTTCTCAATCGTGGCGCCGAATTCACAGATCAAGATCACAAGCGGAGCGGGCGCGGAGATCTTCGGGTGCTCCATGGTCACCTTGAACTCACCATCCAACTGGTCCGCCGTTTGGCGATAGTATGCGCCAGCCTGGCGGTGCGGCGGGTCGACCTCATCAGTGGAAGGGATCGGCCAGCTCGGCGACACGATCACGCCGCCTTTCCGACCTTGATCCTCAAACAACCACTGGACTTCCGGTACAGGTGCCGTCTTGTCTTTGCCCTTGTCCGGCCCCAGGGCGAGGTAGCTGCAGTGATGGGGCAGCTTGAAGATGTCCCACTGCAGACAGTGCTCGTTCTTATTGTACCTAGTGACTTCCACGATGGCGGTCAGGGTTTCATGGTCGGCATCGGCGCTCAGGATCGCCTTGGTCTCGGTCGCGCCGCACTTGAACGTCGCCTGGACCACTATGGAATTCGTGTTCCGGTCGACGACCCTACTGTCGTCTAGTCGCCTGGCGAACGGCGAGTGGACGAAGAACTCAGCGCCGTCCTTGCTTTTGGTGAATTCGGGGACGAGCTGACCGGCGTCGGTGATCAGGTGCGCCCGGTCCTCAACGGACAGATCGTGCTCGCGGAGCCAGTCCTTTAGCATGTCCGGCCGCGAGAAGACCCGGATCCCTTCACCTTCAAGGAGACGGTGGCGCGCCTCTGCCTGAATGATCCGCGCCTCGGGGTCCTCCGGCCCCTGCTCGACGATGACCGCAGCGGGGACCCAGAGAGAGTCGATCTTGACACGGTCTTCGTCCTGGTACTTCTTGGCGTGCTCCAGGTAGAAAAACTCCGACGCTCCAGCGTAGTGATCCTTGTCAAGGTGGGTAATCGCGACGACGTCGTAGCTTTTCCGCCCGGTCGCTTCCAGGTCCTGGCGCAGCACTTCCGGCAAGTCCATCCTGCGGTCTTGGTCGTCCGATGGGTCACGGGTGGCTGCGTAGTCGAAGAGGAGCTTGTGACCTCCGGCGAGATCGATGAGGGAGCAATCGGCGTTCCCGAGAGGGAAGAAAGTTAGCTTAGGCACTAATCGTTCTCTCTAGGTAAGACTGTGCATGCACTGGGCATGATATTGGGAGAAGGAGCCACTCTCGAACGGAGAAGGGCCTCTCCTGCCCTAGGCCAATTGTACCACGGATTGTACCACGGATCTAAGCGTAAGCGGGTCACCTCACGCGGACGCAAGCGTTGCCGCTGTGGAGCACCCCATGAAATGGAGGTTGTGCGCGCGAAGGTGGTTATCTGTCTTCCTCCCTGCCAGGCCGCTCCCAGGTTTCTAGCGCACCCTGCGGGCACAACTGAAGGTTGTTGTTGACTCCCTGGCGCCTTCCACCAGCAGGACAGGCAGGAGCGCGCCGGAGGGGCGTAGGTTCTCCCGGGCCGTTGCGAGAAGTTCCCTTCATGCGGTCGCGCGCCATCAGGTGAATCCCAGTTCCTCCACCGCCGCCTCCAGGCCCTCCAGCCGCCTCCGCGTGTAGCCCATCGTCGTGTTGAGGTTGGAGTGGCCCAGGAGGGTGGCCAGGCGCCGCAATCGCTTGCTAGGGGTAGTACCCTCGGCCAAACGGTACCGTTGCTGCCCGTCTGCGCTGATTCTCAAGTAGGACGTACCGTCCCCGCAGTCCGGAGATCAGGTGCGCAACTCCTGCTCCACCAGCCCCCACTCGACCCTTGGCATCGATTTCTCCTGGGCGGTCCATATGATGCAGCGCCAGCGGCGATCCTCCTCAGGATCCAAGCTGCCTGCGGCCGCAGCATAGTCGAGGTCAGCCTGCCGGTCACATTCGGGTTTCTGGTAGAAGTCGCGCAGGCTCCTCTCCAGCGCGTTAGGGCCAGCACGGAAGCGCCCTTCGTCCACGAGACCCAAGTATTCGAGGTAGCGCAGGTCAGCGACCACGAAGACTATCGGCGGCTCGCCGGGTTCACCCCAGAACAAGGAGCCCCCGCGTTCTGCCTCCCTCCACCTGCACTTCTTTTCGAGAACATAGCGTCCATACCAGGCCCCGAGGGCTATGGACGCCGCATCCACGCGGGACGCCGCAAGGACGAGAGCGTGTCTCCGAACCTTAACCGGCTCCTCGAGATCCGTAGGGTCTTGCTCGCTGACATCGAAGACCCAGTACTGCTGCACGGCTGCTCCTCCTTCCTCGCGGTGATGAGGATGCCTATCCACCCCGTGACCTTCGGGTTTGTCCAGATGCTCTTCTATGGCAAACTCTGTCCCCGCCGCTGCGACGTCAGCAGCAGGAAGAGCCCCGCAGCCGCCAGCAAGAGCGCTGCGCCCAGCGCGTCCTGCGGTGGTCCTTCGGGCTTCTCCTCCTCTGCCGCCGGAGGCACTTCCTCGGCCCGAGGAACTACCGGCTCCTGCGGCTTGGGCGTGTCGACCTCCTCCATCGTGGGCACCAGCGCCTCCCCTGCGGGCACGTCCCTCGGGGCCTCGGCCTGCGGCAGCGGCATCTCGGGCTCAACCGGGGCAGGTGCTTCCTGCTCCTCATACTGATCGTTGCGGTCCATTGACTTCTCCTCTCTCAGTAGTACTGCGGGACCGTAGCTGCCCGCTGACGGCAGGTCTGAACGGTCCGCTCCACCTGCAAGTCAGCTTCGCGGAGTCTCCCCATCCATCTACCCCCATAGTCTCGCTGCCACTGCCCGCCGACAGTTGTACACAGTTGCTTGGGGGAAGACTGTGCCACTTCCACCCCGGTGGATGATGGAGTGGAAGCTTCTGGTGGAAGTTCACAGCCCATGCTCCCGGTACAGGCGCTCCAGGCGGGTAGGCAGCGGTGTCCAGAGGTTCCCCCACCATCGCCGGTGCCGCTTGAAGGCCTTCGACCTCCGAAGCCAACGGCCCACCGCCACCGCCGACACCGGGTGGCCATACTCACGCAGGATGAGTGATACTGCGGTAGCGAACACCGGCCCATCCTTGAGCAGGAGGCGGCAGGCCATCAGTATGTATTTGTCGAGGTCGTCGGCATCGAGGTAGCCAGCCATTTCATCCCTCCGCCGCTGTTTTCGCGTCTCACTCACAGCTGCTGATATTGCAGGTTCAGATAGGGCACGAGTTCATTGATGACGTCCAGGTCCTCCGCCTTGACCACGTCCCTCCCATCCCTGAGCGCCGAGGCCATGGCCAAGCGCTGGAGGTGCTTCTGCATCCTGAAGCCGTGAAGAGGCGGATACAGGGCCTTGGCCAGGGGCTTGGCGATGGCGGCGAGCTGGCGAGCAAGAGGCTCAGGAAGGTCTACGGTTTCCGGCGCGGGCAAGGCGAAGGCAGGTAACTGTGTTGCGGCGCGGGCGATGATGGCCTCCAGCACCCCCGTTTCGGTCTGCAGGCCAAAGGTATAGCTCAATACCAAGAACCGACTGAGAAACCCGGCCTCGTTCCAGTAGGAAGTGCGCCACTTTAGGTTGCCCCGAGCGATACAGGCGATGACCCCTGCCTTCACGGGCCTGGGGAGCTGGAAGGACGTGGCATAGGTCCTGATTTCCTTTACGCCCTCCTCCATCAGCTCTGCCAGGAACGCCACCAGCGAGGCCGCGGTCTCCTTGGGACGCTCTAGAGGCCTGATCAGCTCCGGGAAGATCAGGTGTTTGAGCCGCCCTTCAAGCAGATCCTGACAATACTCCTTGACGATCCCGTAGGCGGTGGCGTCGCTCAGATAAGCAACGCCTGGCAACGACGCGTAGTGCGACACGACAAAGCTCTTGGACTCCTCGATCTCGGACGTAATCATCAGGCTCCCGGGCTGTTCTCCCTCCAGTTGGCCGGTGAGAAGGGTCAGCTCAATTGCCTCCCTAACGATCTCTAGCCCTGTGGCCATGCAGCACCTCCATTTTGTCTTGAGTGAGTGGCCTCACCCGCAACTCCTGCTCTTCCGGACGGTACTCCAGTTCCACCCAGCCCTCCGGTGCAAACAGGCGCACCCAGGTTTTCGGCAGCACTAGGACCCAGGACCTCCCCAGGCGAATGAGCCGTCGAGCCTCGAACACCTGTCCCTGGTGGGTCATGTAGCTGCCCCGGGGCAGTCTCACCGGGTTCTTCAAAGGGGTACCCCCCTTCTGATATATGCCACCGCTCCCCCACCCCATTTCGGCTTGCCACCCACGGAGTCACTCATCTTGAGACGGCTCTCTCCAACGTTCGGCATCACCGCGTCTCCAATATCGAGCAACGACGCGGCGCTTAGCCGGACAGACAAGGCAGGCGGATTTCGAAGATTCTCGCTACGCGGTGCGTTCCCAGAGGCGCCCCAGCGCCCGCCGGATAGACCGCTGAGCGTTTGCGTCGGTGTAGCCCCTGGACCGGCAGGCTTCGGGGAAGGGGCGAGCTTCTTCCAGTGAGGCCGGTGATTCTCCGTGGATAACGGGTTCGATGATGGCTTCGAAGACCTCACACGCCTGCACCTCTCGCTCGCTTCTGGCTATCTCCCTCATGCGTGTTGCGCGGCGCATAAGGTCAGCGGCAAGCTCCCTCTCATCGTAGGCGGCGGCTGCCTGTTCGATGAGGCTTGACAGCAACGAGCGTCCCCGAATCCTGGACCACGTGAGGGGCGATGTCACCCCCTCAAGGGTCCGTTCAATGGTTTCCTCGGGGACTACTCTCCTGCCGCCATCGCGAAGGTAGCCCGCGGTCGGGTGCTTTGTCCCCAGGGCGTACATCGGAATGAGGGTCCCTAGCAGGCTTTCAAGGAGTTCTCGGGCTTGACTCTCCAGGTTCGCCTGTGCAGCCCCCATGCCAAACAGTCTGGGAATCTGCGTATACACCCATGCGGCGATAGCTTGCGGGTCCTCGGGTGCCCCCAGTGCGCGAAGCAAGGGCCGCACCATCGCTTCCCATTCACCAGAGGCGACCATCTTGGACACATTTACCGGATCTGATAGCTCCCACAGGAGATCCTGGAGTACGGCTTCGTAGTCCTGCCCAACTTCTTGAGCCGCATCCCTGCGAGCTCTGCGGTCGCTCAAGAGTGTCAGCGGGAACGCTTCCGCAAGGTCGCCAGACTCGATCAGCTCCTGGCGGTATCTCTCGTACCGCTCCGCGACCTCCTGAAGTTTCTTTGGCAGTACCCCGGACGCAGGAACGGAGCGGAACAGGCCCCGCAAGCTGCTCGCCCAAGCCCTAAACTCCGGCGGCGCTTGGCGGAACTGGTGGCGCATCGAGCGGCGGCGCTCCCTCCGCCAGCGGCGGCGATAGGCGGCGCTGAGGAACGGGGTTGCCGATCTCTCCAGGGCGAGCCGGCGCTCTTGGACGGGCACGGAGGGATCGATGCGCCGTAGTGCGTCCATCTCCACGCTCCTGACGATGGCGTCGGGCGGTCGGCTCATACAGGTGGCGACTAGGCGACCTGCCTCGGGTCCAAGTGCTAGGCTCACAACCTGGACCATGAGCGGAAGGACCGCATCGGCTAGCCGCTCACGTGCGGTGCGCAGCTCGGTCATCATGGTTGCTCATTTCACCCCGCGTTACCTCGAAGATAAACTTGTTAACGTGCTCCTGCCTGATTAGGAAGACCCGACCCTTGCAGAGAGGACAACACCAGTCCTCCGGGTCCAAGCCATCCCACCACGACCGCACTGAGAATTCCACGGTGCATTGCCAGCACTTGGCGTGGTAGGCCCAGTGTTCGCCTCGCAGAAACTTCTCGTGGCACACCTCCTCGCCGAACTTCTTGTCCGGTGACAGTGGCCCGCGCTCTGGCAGGACCAGCTCAGACGCCTTTACGCGCACAGCCCTCACAGATGGATGATGCTTCCTGGCTATGAGCCTGCCTCCTTCCCGCTGAGGCCGACCGGAGCTTGGTGTGTCGCCGGTTCGTGTCCGGCGGGCCAGCTTGATCCGCCCTTCCAGCAGCCTGCTGTTGGTCTACGGTCACAGGCCAGAGGCTATCCCTGCGTTGGAACGCGTGTCAACGCACCGCTTGACACGCGTTCAACCACCTTATAGCATTAAACTGCACTAAGTGACATCAAAGCAGTCCGGGTAGGAGCGCAGAAAGGATGCCGGAGAAAAAGGTCACCTTACCCCTTCGCCGCGAATGGCTTCAGAAGTGCGATGAGGGAGCTTCACCTAAGGCCATTGCTAACGAGTACAGAGTCGACGTTCGGACCGTCAAGAAGCATCTTGAACTGGCCGAGGAGGAGCGCAACCGGAGGGAGGCGACGGCAGCGCTCATGCGCAACGCGCTGGAGCGTCACCAGGGCGACTTGATCGGCGTAGTGGAAACGATCAAGAGACTGATACCACTGTATCCTGAGTACCCTGGTGCTGTCGGCGTCGACTACGAGACTCAGATAAGCGAATCTAGGCCCCTGCAATACAAGCTGTTGCTGGCTTTGAGGAAGGAGCACATACCAAGAGCGAGCCTTTGGAGGGAGCTTGGGAAGTGGGTGGAGCTCAGAGACTCATACCTGCAAGCGGACAGGGAGGCCCGCCGCGACGACGCCGAAGCTCTGCAGGACCGGCTATTGCGGCAAGGGGAACTCGTACATGATGAGCTTGACACGATCCTCCTGAGGCGGGTGGTCCCTGGGCGCTGCCGCTATTGTCCTGTTTGAGAGCGGTCTAGAGTCGATCGGTACTGGGTGTTGCTTCAGTCATGAATTGGGAGGCCACCGAACACCGGAGTGGACAGCGTGAGCAGCACCGCAGCCTGGCCTCCTCATCCAGACTCATCAGGACACACCTTTTCAAGTGGCGGCAATGCAGGCAGAACCGCAGCTTGTGTTCCTGGCTCTGCGTGGTGGCTCGGCCATAGCACTTCAGGATGGCGCGAGCCTGACGGGGCGTGGCTGGTCGGGGCTGCATATCGTGGGGAGAGTAGCGGCTGAGCTAGGCAGGACCAAGAGGCTGCTGTCACCCCAGAGTGGCGTCCGAGCACCCCGCACCCCCTGATCCCAGGCGGACCTTCAACAAGAATACCCTTGAACCCTTCACGGCGGGAGATGAAAGCGGTTCCCGCAGGACATTGCCTAGGAATGACGTGGCTTGTCCGGTGGCGCGGCTAAGATCACCGTAGTACTCCTGAAGCTCGGGAGGCCTCCCTGCCTTGATCGCCTCGTGCCAAAAGGCGGGTACATACGAAACGTCGTCCGCTAGCCTTTCCCACTCGTCTGGCAGTCGAGTACCCGCAAAACGTAGACGTAGGTGAACCGCGATTTCTTGACGCCGTACACACCAGTCCCCAAACGCCTTGCCCCAGGCAACCGCCGCTGCCTCCTCTCGGCGGCGCATCAAACCTGGTCGCACTGCGGCTGGATGCCTGAGAGCCCACCGAATCCGATTCTTGACACCCTCGTACCGTGGCGACTCCTCACGAAGGTGGGAGTAGGCGAATGCCGCACCGAGGTACTCGTGTACGGCGCGGGAGATCTCCAACTGGAGCAGGCGCTTTGTCTCGAAGCCATCCCTCTTCGCTGCAGCCCACTCCTCTCTTAGTCTAACAACAGAACCGACCACCAAGCCGCCGAGTACAACAGAGGCGAGCACTGTGATGAATGGGGAGTTCGTGACATCCCAAGCGCTCATCACCAGTACGCTATTGTCATAGAGGAGTGCCCACGCGTTCATTGGAATACCTCTCCTAGAGCTTCTGTCGCTCAGCCTTGTCGGTCCCCGCTATGACGCTCCTGGCAGGGACTCACACGCTATGCCGTCGTTGTCACCATCAAGTCCAAAGGGATCACCGGGGCGTGATTCGAAGCACGCCTGAGCCTATTTCCGCATGGAGCAGTGAGTAGTCGCAACCCGTGATGAAGCACGGGCCATGGCGAAGACCTAGTCGCTCGATGAGGCTGGGCATGCCCCCCATAGGCCTCGGCTCAGCTCGCCAGCTTCCTGCTGCGCCGCCAGCAAGACATCGGCGTACCTCAGGTCTGGCGGATGGACAGAGGCACGAGCGTAGCCCTCTCGCAGCAGAATCTCGTTCAGCATTCGGCCATCGACGTAGACGTAACGCAAGACCTGGCCGTCCCCGTCTTCGTGCGCCATGTCCCTCTCCAACTGTGCCACCTTGCCCTCCACTAGTTCTCTGTTGCGCTCGCGGGCTTCGGCTCCGTAGCACTCCGAAGGCTCGTCAGGTCCTCTCATTTCAGGCGCATTAATACCGATGTAGTGCACGGTCAGGCCACCCTCGACTTGGATGGTGTCACCGTCAATCACACGCACAACGGCCAATTCAGACCACCCCGCAGGCGGGATTGCACGCGCTGCACGACCAGTCTCGCTGGTTGATGGACTGCAGGGGCCGGTCAAAAGCAGCCCAGCCACACCCAAGGCCGTTGCACCAGCACCTAAAGCGAGAGTAGCCCTGATGGCGAACCGCACGGTCTACTCCTGACGCGGTCCCAGTACCAGTTCCCTCAGTCTCCGACGAAGTCCAGCCAACTTGTCGGGCGGGGGCTTGAACACATACCAAGCTATGAGCACCAACCATGGAACTGGACCGCCAAAGGTGAGCCCCCGCCAGAGCCACGCCAACTTGTCGAACCATGCCCTCACGCCGGTCTGGCCAGAGCCAATCTCTACGTTGAAGGGATAGTCAAGGAATCTGGATGCCTCGTCGAGGCATTGGTCTTCGGGTTGGCTCTTCCAGCACCAGTACGCCATGACATTCGCGTGCTGTGTCCCTTCGGCATGTGGATTGGGGCCGATCGACCACCGCCAGATGACTTCCTTGCCTGGGAAGACACGCTTGACCCACGGGACGTTGCACTCTGGAACACAGTTGAGGCTGGTGGTGAGCGTTGCAGCCGCATAGAGGTCATGGCCAGGCAACGGGGAGGGTTCGGCAACCGGCTCTTCGACGATCTCAGCTTCCTCTTGCTCTGGAGTCGTCGGTGCCGCAGCCCCGATAGCCAGTTGCAGAATCACATGGCTACTCTCAGTAGGAGACATCCGCTTCGGCCACTCAAGCACTGCCTTCCTTTCGGGAAGCGGAGTGACAGCAGGTGTAGGGCCAGTAGGCGTAGATATGGCAGGTGTTCGTGTAGGGCTGGCCACTCCGGGTGTAGCGAGTGGGGGCACAGTGGGTCTTCTCAGAAGCGACCCACAGGCTATGCCGTCGTTGTCACCATCAAGTCCAAAGGGATCACCGGGGCGTGATTCGAAGCACGCCTGAGCCTCCGCCCACGTGTCGAAGTCGGAACAGTCGCAATCAGTGGCCGCGCATGGCCCACAAGGATCGACCGCAGAAGGTGTCGGGGTGCTCACGAGCGGAGAAGGTGGCGGTGATGGCACCGGTTGCGGCTCACAACCCATTGGCGGCAGGTAGTCGCAGGCTCCCCACAGGCCACGGCTAGCCCAATACGCCTCGCACTCCAAGGACTCCAGCGTCTCCTCAAGGGCTGTGTACGGCGGGTAGGTCATGACTCTCGCATATCCCTGGACGACCAGCTCCGCGTTCGCCCACGTCTCGCAGCCCGGGTGTTCAGGGTCGGTATCCAGCCAGACATGGACCAGCAAGCGGCCATCCTTGTCCGCGCAAGAACCGTCCCGCCGAAGGCAAACGTCTCGACCCTCCAGCATGCCCTTTGTGAACTCTGACGCCTCCAAGGCATAGCACTCAGCAAATTGCGGGTCAGGCGCGTCAACACCGATGAGCCCGACGGCGTACGTCCCGCCTTCCTCAATGTCGCAGCCGTAGTCCGAGCCGCGCCAGAGAATCTCCGCGCTGAACGTGTCTCCGTCGGTGACTTGGACTACGCGCCCAGCGGCACACTCAGCGCCATACGGGCAGTCGGATGGCGCAGGTGTCGGCGAAAGATCAGGGGCACCTTCATCGGTCATCGGCGTAGCGGGAGTAGCCGTGGCCGAAGGTGACACCGGCGTGTCGGTCAGTCCCGGCGTCGGGCTGGCAGCCTGCTCGACAGCAGCGGTTGGTGACCTCTCAGCCTCTCCGTCCTCGGCGCGGAAGCCCAACAGGGAGATGCTAAGCAGGAATGTTACCAGGAGTGCAATCCGTTGCCCGTTCATCGGTGCTCTCTCAGAGGTACCACCAGGAGAAGCGGAGCGAGCTTACTCCCAACCGCATGGGATGTCAACGCTGAGGCTCACGCCCTTGTGGAGACTGCCTAGTCTACGCAGTTCTGGATACAGAGAGGGGAGGCCTCGCGACCTCCCCTCTTGCTGTTCGCCAGTGACCCTACCTGAACAACCTCTGGGCCGGTGAGAATTGCCCATGCGCCTTCAGCGCATCCTGCGCATTCAGGGCCTCAGCGTAGTGCCTACTCATCTCCAGGCGCTCGTGCCCCAAGAGTATCTGAAGAGTGAAGGGGTCACCCCCTGCCCTCAGGTAATCCACGCTGAACGATCTCCTGAGCATGTGAGGCGAGCAGGACCTCGGCGGCCAGCCAGCTCTCCTGGCCAGCTTGCTGAGAAGCTGAGTGAGCGATGTCCGCAACATGCGCCGTCCAGTCCTGGCCTGAATGAACGGCCCTGGTCCCTCACCTCTTACCACAGCAACGTATCGCCAGGCCATGACGCATGTCCTGCCGTTGAGCCCCAGGACACGCTCCTTCCGCCCTTTTCCTCGGACAAAGACTACCCTCTTGTCTAGGTCAACGTCCTCCATGTTGAGCCCGACAAGCTCACTGGCCCTGATGCCTGTGTCGTAGAGCATCAGGATGATGAGTTGATCCCGAAGCGCCTTCCTCTCCGGCTGATGCCTGGCCACGTCCAGCAGTTGCTTCACCTCATCTGGGGTGAGGGTCCGCATCACCTTGCGGTCAGGTCTTGGGGGCTTGATGCCCTCGCAGGGGTTGCTCCTAACGATGCCCTCGGCCATGAGCCAGGAGAACCACAAGCGCAGGGCTACGAGGTAGTCCTTCGTGGTGGAGGGGGACAGGCCCTCCTGTCTAAGTTGGACCATGTAGCGCCTGACATGGTCCCGTGTGATGCGCCTGGGGTCCTGGGGGATGTTCAGCCGCCTGGCCGTAGAGATGAACCGCTGGATGAAATCCTTGTAGCAGGTGATGGTAGCCTCTGACTTCCCTTCAGCCTCGCAGGAAAGAAGGAAGCCCTGCAAGAAGGGCGCCAGGGCTCCCTTTCGGGGATAAGTGATTATGTTCTCGCTAACACGCGCAGCCTTCATTGTTTCTTGCCCTCATGGGCAGATTTGCCCAAGTTTCCGAATGTGGTGGTCGGGGCGGTGGGATTCGAACCCACGGCCTCTTGAACCCCATTCAAGTGCGCTACCAGGCTGCGCTACGCCCCGACCTGCCTCATACTAGCAGAGGCCCGGCGGCCCAGCAAGGCGCTCCGCGCCTGCCTCGACGGGTCGAGGCAGGCAGATCGTCCCCTCCAGCTCCTCGCCCAGCTTCTCCGCCTGGCCAGCGGCGAACAGCCGGGCGGTGTACGCCGCCACCAGCGCATCCAGCTCGTCGTGGCCGAGCGCCCGACCCACGCCAGCCAGGCCGGGAATGAGCCCCTCCAGACGGGCCCGGACAAACGCCCTCCCCTCGGCCGTGGTCTTCTTGGGCAGAGGCCTGCCGAAAAGGATGGCCTTGCTGGCGTAGGGGTAGACCTCAAGCACCCGCAGGCCTGCGTCCTCCAGAAGACCGCGCAGGGCCATGCCTCGATAGACCATGGCTTTGATGATGGACTTCTTGGTGGTGCGGAAGAGGCCGAAGCCCCGGGCGATCACCTCCCGTTCGGCGGCGCGCAAGCCGTCAGCAGCCTGGGGCACACAGGGGCAGGAGAGCTCTAGGCAGCACATGCCCCGGGGCAGGCCAAGAGGCGCATCGATAGCCACAAGGGAAGGGCAAGCACGCTCAGCCAGCAGGAGCATCTCCTGGTCGGTCCCGAGCGCCCCCACCTCCCGCAACGAGCCGTCCTCGCCCAACAGCGCATACGCCGACGCTCGAGCAGGGGAAGATGTAAGATCGATGCCCAGGTAGGACATGCACTCGGGCTGAGTCTATCCCAGAGACAGCACGCGACCTGCGATGACGATGCTCAACCCCGCCGCCGTGACCAGCAAGAATTCCACCGCGATGCTGCGGTTCAGGTGACCCGTGAGGTAGTGCTGGATGAGGCCGGTGGTCAGGTAGAACGCCAGCAGCAGAAACACCCCGGCCAGGAAGCCCTCCAGCGGGATGAAATGGAGCGACCAGCGGGCCTCCGCCACCACCAGCCCGATGACCCCGGCGAACACCAGAGCCCGGTAGGGATCCGCCTCAGCTTCCCGAAAGATCTCCACCGAAAGCAGCAGGCTCACCAGCCCCACAGCGAAGGCCGACGGCAACAGATCCACATCAAAGCTGTACACCACCGCATAGAAGCCAAAGGCCGACAGATAGGTCAGCACGTTCAGAGTGAACCGGCCCAGGGGATAGGATGGCCCTTCGCTCCGAACGGCGACGTACTCCGCATAGAGGGACGCCGCGAACAGCGCCGCTGCCGCCAGCACCGCTGGAAGGGCCCAGTAGCCCTCCACCACCTCCTCCAGGAACAGGCCCGAAGCCAGCGCCAGTAGCACCGGCACAAAGAGGAAGGGCGCCGTATCCGCCAGTCCCTCGAAGTTCCCCTTGGGGTGGGTGCGCAGGATGCCATCGGTGCCGATGGCCACCAGTCCCACCAGCACCAGCAGGATCCAGGGTTTGGTGGGCTCCACCGCCAGGAAGAGGGCCAGGCCGAAGGCGTAGGCAGCGGCCATGACCGGGATGTGACCCGTGCGAGGCAGGCCGCTCAGGTCGATGGCGGCGCGGAACTCCTCCTTGATGGGCGCAGACGGCTGGAGAATGTCAGACTTCCGGACCATAGGGGGTTCAACATAACGAGCATTCAGACAAGGCGGGATACGCTGCTCGTATCAGCCCGCAAAGTGTAGACCTGAGATCCGCCAGTGTCAAACCGACCTGCACCGCCCTCCTAGCCCGCGGCTGCCATCTCCCGACGGGCCGCCAGCCGGGCCAGCACCTCCTCCAGCCTCTCGGGCCAGGACCGGCCCAGGCGGGCCAGGTCCAGACGAGCCTGTCTGGGCCCCGCCCACAGGCCATCCGAGAGAAGGCCCCGCAGGGCCTCGCGTGGCGAGGTGCCGCTATCCTCGGCCATGCGCACCACGATCTCGCCCTCCTCCGTCTGGATGGAGCCTACGCCGGCCTGGCGAGCCAGCCCCCGCATCCGCACCACCCAGAGGAGGGTGCGGGCCACCGCGGGCGCCGGCCCGAAGCGGTCCTCCAGCTCGCGGGACAGCTCATCCACCTGCTCCGGGCGCTCCACCTGGGCCATGCGCTGGTAGAGAGCCAGCCGCAGATTCAGGTCATCCACGTAGCTCGGCGGAATGTGGGCAGTGAGAGGCAGGTCGATCACCAGGGCGGGCCGGGCCGTCGCCGGTACGGGTGGTTTCTCGCCCCGCTGGAGAGCCTTCAAGTGCTCCACGGCGTCGGCCAGAAGGCGCACATACAGGTCAAAGCCCACCGCGCCGACGTAGCCGCTCTGCTCGGCGCCCAGCAGGTTGCCGGCACCCCGGATCTCCAGGTCACGCAGCGCGATCTGGAAGCCCGCCCCCAGCTCCGTGGCCTCGAAGATGGTCTGGAGGCGCTTCTGGGCGGGCTCGCTGAGGGCCTTGTAGCGGTCGAACAGGAGGTAGGCGTAGGCGCGGGCGGCCCCCCGGCCCACCCGGCCGCGCAACTGATAGAGCTGGGCCAGCCCCAGCTTGTCGGCCTGGTTGATGAGGATGGTATTCACGTTGGGGATGTCCAGGCCGGATTCGATGATGGTGGTGCACACCAGCACGTCGTAGCGACCGGCTACGAAGTCGAGCATGACCTGCTCGAGCAGCTCCTCCGGCATCTGGCCGTGGGCCACGGCTACCTCCGCCTCCGGAACCACGTCTCGCAGGCGGCGGGCGACCTGCTCGATGTTGTGGACGCGGTTGTGCACGAAGTAGACCTGGCCGCCCCGCTCCAGCTCGCGGACGATGGCCTCGCGTACCAGCCGCTCGTCGAACTCCATCACGTAGGTCTTGATGGGCAGGCGGTCCTCCGGCGGCGTCTCCATGGTGGACATGTCGCGGATGCCCGAGAGCGACATCTGCAGCGTACGGGGGATTGGGGTAGCCGAAAGGGTCAGGACATCCACCTGCTGCCGCATCTGCTTGAGGCGCTCTTTATGGACCACCCCGAAGCGCTGCTCCTCGTCGATGATCACCAGGCCCAGGTTCTTGAAGCGCACGTCCTGCTGAAGGAGGCGGTGCGTACCGATGACGATGTCCACGGCGCCCGCCTCCAGGTCCGCCGTCACCAGGCGCTGCTCCCGCTCGGAGCGGAAGCGCGAGAGCACCTCGAGCCGCAAGGGGAAGCTGGCCAGCCGCTCGGTGAAGGTCTGGAAGTGCTGCTGGGCCAGCACCGTAGTCGGCACCAGCACCGCCACCTGCATCCCCTCCAGCACCGCCCTGAAGGCCGCGCGGATGGCCACCTCGGTCTTGCCGTAGCCCACGTCGCCGCAGACCAGCCGGTCCATGGGGCGGGAGCGCTCCATGTCTACCTTCACCTCTCGAACCGCGGTGAGCTGGTCGGGTGTCTCCACGTAGGGGAATGATGCCTCCAGCTCCTGCTGCCAGGGCTGATCTGGAGAGAAGGCGTAGCCCTCCACCACCTGCCGCGCAGCGTAGAGGGCCAGCAGCTCTCTGGCCAGGTCAGCAACGGCGCGACGCACCCGCTCCTTGGCCCGCGCCCACTCCTGGCTGCCCAGCCGGGTGAGGGTGGGGGCACGGTCGCTGGGGCCGACGTAGCGGTTGACTCGGTCCACCTGGTCAGTGGGCACGAAGAGGCGGTCGCCCTCCGCATAGCGGAGCTCCAGGTATTCCTGCTCGTGGCCATCGATGCGCTTATGCACCAGCCCGGCGAAGCGGGCGATGCCGTGCTCCACGTGCACCACCAGGTCGTTCACGGCCAGCTCGGCCAGGAAGGCCTCGCGGGCCGCCCCGACACGACGTGGCGGCGCGCGCCGCTGCTTCGTGAAGCCGAATACCTCGGCGTCGGTCAGGAGGGTGAGGAGGGCGCCGTCCCGGCTGAGGGACCACCCCTGAGGCAGCGAGCCTCGCACCAGGGCGACGGAGCCGGACGTCGGGATGCTCGCCAGATCCGGCGCCACGGGGACGCTGATGTCGTGCTCGGCCAGCAGCTCGCCGAGGCGCTGGGCTTGCTGCGAGACGATGACGGTGGTGCTGCCCCGGGCGCAAGCCTTGGCCACGTCGATGGCCAGGGCTCGCAGACGCCCCCCGTAGGCCAGCGCCGGGACGAAGGGGAGCCGCAGGACTCCCTCCTCCTCCCCCGTGGCCCAGCGGGACAGGTTAAGTCGCCGCCCTCGCGCCTCCAGCGCGCCCTGGAGAAGCGGCCACGGCTGGTGAGGCAGAGGCAGGCCGCGAGGCAGCTCGCCCCGGCCCTCCAGGTCGGCGCGGACCTCCTGAGACTGCGCGTCGTGCTCCTCCAGGGCGGCCGCCAGGTCGGCGGGCTCGTCCACGATGAGTATCGCCTCCGCCGACAGGTGGTCGAGCAGGGACCCCGAGGCCAGGAAGGGAACGTAGAAGAAGTCGCCGTCGAAGGCAGTGCCCGCACGCAGCCGCTCCAGCTCCTCCTGGAAACGGGCGTATGTCTCGTGCTGGGAGCGAGAGAAGTCCAGCTCACCTTCGAAGGGCTCCAGGTCGCCCACCGGGTGCAGCATCTCCCGAGCAGGCCCGATGACGGCCGACTCCAGGAGATGCAGCGAGCGCTGCGTGTCCGGGTCGAAGGAGCGCAGGCTCTCCACGCGGTCGCCCAGGAATTCGATGCGCAGGGGCCGCTCTAGAGTGGGTGGAAACACGTCGATGATGCCCCCGCGACGGCTGGCCTGGCCCCAGGTGTCCACCAGGCTGACCACCTCATAGCCCCAGCCAAGAAGTGACGCCAGCAGCCCCTCGGGGGAGAGCCGGTCGCCCACGCTGACTATGACCACAGCAGCCGACAGCTCCTCAGGCGAGAGGGTGCGCTGGCTCAGGGCCTGCCCGGAGGCCACCACGATCACAGGCCCTCCGGCGTCAGCGTCACGCAGGGCGACCAGGGCCCGCAGGCGGTCGCGGAGGGTCTCCAGGTCGGGGGCCAGACGCTCGTAGGGCAGGGCCTCCCGCTCCGGGAAGAGCTGAACGCGCGAGGGGTCGCCCAGCCAGGCGGCCACCTCCTCCGCCAGGGCCTGGGCCTGAGGAGGGCGCGGCGCGACCAGCAGCACGGGCGCCGATGTCTGTCGCGCCAGGGCGACCACCACGCAGGCCTTGGCGCCGTCGCCGACGCCCAGGACGCGAGGCGCACCGGCATCTTCCGGCCGGGGCAGCCGGACCCCTTCCTCCACGAGCGGCAGCAGGCCGGATAAGTTCATGCTCGATTCAGGAGCTAACGCCAAACGGGACTGGCCTCGGAGACCAGCCCCTCACGTATTCTAGCAGAGCCCCTCGGGGCCCACAACGGCCTCAGTTGTACCGGGCCATCGCTACCTCCACCCCCTCCTCTAGGATGCACTCGATAGCCTCCTGGGCCCGCTCTACCGCCTCGTCCAGCAGGCGCCGCTCCTCCGGGGGCGGGTCGCTCAGCACGTAGCTGGCCACCGCCTCGGGGTCGTAGCTGGGCTCGCCGTCCACCACCGGCCGACCGATGCCGATGCGCACGCGCGGGAAATCCTCCGTCCTCGTCGCCTCGATGACGGACTGGAGCCCCTTCTGGCCGCCGTAGCCGCCCCTGGCGCGGACCCGCAGCTTGCCCAGCGGAAGGTCCAGGTCATCGCAGACCACCAGCAGCTCCTGCGAGGAGTCCAGCTTGAACCGGCGAACCAGGTGGACGACAGCCCCGCCGCTCCGGTTGACGAAGGTGCGGGGCTTGGCCAGGGTCACCTCATGCGGGCCAATGCGGCCCGCCCCGCTGAAGGCCAGCCGTCCCCGCTCCGTGAACTCGATGTCGTGGCGGCGCGCCAGCCGGTTCACCGTCCAGAAGCCCACGTTGTGGCGGTTCTGGGCATAGTCCGCGCCGGGATTCCCCAGCCCGACGATGAGGCGCACTCGGGGAGGCTCTCCGGCAGCTTCTCCGCCGACCTCAGACGGCCGCGAGACCAGGGCCCGCAGCCGCTCCCACAAGCCCGCGCTCATAACGATGGCGCTGCCGGCGGCCGCAGGCGCACCCGTGGGGCTCTCCGAGGTGCGGACCGGCGCTGGTCCTCCAGGGCAGCTTGCAGGAGCCGCCGGAGCTCTTCCGCAGCCGCTCCCACGTCCCGCTCCCCCACGCTGGGGAAGGCACGACTGAGCGCCTCCAGCACGTCGGCAGGGGCCGTCTTCGGCGCGAGCAGCTCGCGCAGGAAGGCCAGGAGGTCATCGTCCAGGACGTTGGCCAGCCCCGTCAGGTCGCTGGCCTGCACCACCTGGAGGAACTGCTCGATGCGCTCGCCGCCGCGTCGGGCCAGGATCTGATGGACGGCCTCGCTGGCCAGGCGAGCCTGCTGCCGGCTCAGGGCGCGCTGGAGCCGGCGGACCACCTCCTGCGTGTAATCCCGGGGAGGCGAGTCGGCCAGGGTCAGGCCACAGGCGGGACAGATCGGCCGCTCGGCCAGATGGTCTTCCAGCTCACCGGCCCCTGGGCAGGCTCTGAGGGTCGCCCTCAGGCGCCGGTACTCGGCTAGGGCGTTATTACCCACCGCTGGCCCCAGCTCGCGCAGGGTGTTCAGGCGGGTCAGGGCTCCGGCCGCCGGCTCCGCCTCCGCCAGAAGCGAGCTCAGGGAGGCCGCAGCCTCACAGTAGCGACGGTGGTGCTCCAGGTAGGCCCCTCGGTAACGCACATAGAAGACCTTCTGGAAGCTGGAGCACATGCTCTCCAGCCGGCCGGGGTCGCTGAGCAGGGTGGCGAAGGAGAGCTGCTCCAGCGTCATGGTGCGGTCCGCCGCCAGCTCCGAGGGCTCCGCCGGCAGCACCGCGCCCGCCAGATACTCCCGCAGCTCCGCCAGCTCCTGAGAACCCTCGATGCCCTGCTCCAGGCACCGGTAGAGGAGCACATCCTCGCACAGATCGCCGGGCGAGTCGTAGCGCACGCCGAAACGGGGGGCGCCTCCCTCGGCCGCGTCCCGCAGCCGCTCCAGGGCCCTGGCCACGGACGGGGCCGCAGGCGAGGGCGCCGACCGCTCGGCCCTCCGCACCAGGACGCGCAGCCGCGACAGGGCCTCCAGCCCCTCCGGGGCAGCCTCGAGTGGGCGCGGCGCCACCAGACCCGAACGCAGCGCCCGCCAGAAGGCCTCCAGCTCCTCGCCCTCTCCTTCCTCCAGCCGACGCTTCAGCAGCGCCCGGGCCAGGAGGTCGAGGCGAGGACGGACCGGATCGGCCCCGAAGATGTCGCTCGGCAGCACACCGATGGTTCCGGCAGCCAGGATGTAACCCCGTGCGTAGGCCTCCATCGCCACCCGCGGGAGCTGGAGACCTTCCACAGCCGCCTCCCGCCCAGCCCGATAGGCCGCTCTTACCTCTCGAACGGCGCGTACGCGGCGCGCAGGCACACACACGGCCACGTTCGAGGAGCTCGGCGGGGGAATCGCCGCGGCGGGCGGCTCGGTCAGCAGGACGATGGTGAATGCGCTATCCGGTTCGCCCCGGAACATCTCCGGCCGCCAGGAGGAGGCGACGACGATGCGCCCTGTGTCCGGCTGTCCCTGAGCGCCTGCCACCACCAGGGAGAAGCGTCGCTCGTCCATGCATGCCCATCATAGCATGGAATCCCCCGGCCTATTGCGCGGTTAGCAGGGTGCTGAAAGACTCCTGCGATCGGGGATACAGGGGCAGAGCCCCCATCGGGGGCCTGCGGGCATCCGCCCAGAATGCTCTATCCTTAGACCCAATGTAACGATTCATGTGGCAGGCCGTTTGACTAGATGAGGGGATTGGCCGAGCCCTCTTGACATAGTCTAAGGCCTGTGGGAGAATACGCCGCAACCCGAATGGGAGCCGTTTCTCCCTCCAGGCTGGTGGTATCGGGTTCGGCAATCCCAAGTGTATCGGCAGGATCAGCCGCGCCGGTGATCCGCAGAAAGCGGGGAGGCGCAAGGAAATAGCCCGATCGGAGCCGCAGGGAAGCTGCTCTGAGCGCGCGAGGTTTATAATCGCATAGGTCTCCCGAAGGAGAGGGCGCGAGAAATCGCGCACCCCGAACGCTCGACTGTTCATCCCTGACGAGATAGGGCAGCCGGGCCACCCGGGAGGCCGAAGGCCGGAATCCTCGGCCGAACACCTTCGATTGAGGAGGCCGGCTTACGTTTCCTGAGGGGCGACGGGCCCAGGGGACGCGCGTTCAGGAGGCGGGGCCTGGCTAGCGTCCCCTGGCCCCAACCCGTTTTACAACTGCATACACCTCCGATAAAGGCAGGGCGCGGGAAACCGCGCTGCGCCGAGGGAGCGGCTCCCGACGAGATCTGTCGGGGCGCAAAGCTACGGGTCTACTCCCCCCAACTGGTGGGGGGCACGACGGCCGGGCTACCGAAGAGGGAAGAACACATCGGGGGTCTTCAGCCGCCGTCTTCACGCTGAAGATGGCGGCTTGCTTTATAAGTGCATTTCGATGCATAATATGCTATAGGACTGATTTGACTAAGGACTGAGTGCATGAGTAGGCGTTTCGAGGTAGGACGATCTTTGGCCGGCTGGATGATATTCATCGGGCTGGCTATGGCCGTTGCCGGGGTTCTTCTCTTTGCCGTGTCCTCACCCTTCCGTGATCCCGCTCCGGTCTTGGCCTTCACCCCTGGTGACAATGGCGTGCCGACCAGCGGAAACCACACCGATCTGGGGGGGCGCGGCGGCGCCGGCGACGTCGGATTGACTTTCAAGACCAACATGACCATTAATTGCACGCCAGGCAACATCGCGCAGCAGTTCAACATGCAGTTGGACTACACGATCAGCGGCCCTCCCCTGCCGGCTGGGGCGTCTATCCTCGTATACCTTTCGCCGAATCAGGGTGCCATCAATAACAACTCGGGTGGGAACGATGCCCTCTACATTCAGACGGTCGAATCAAATGAGACGTCTCTGGACGTGACGGGCCTCAGTGGCAGCGGCACGCTTACGTTCTCGGTGCCGGTCACAAGCCCGTTCCCGCTCAATGGCGGTGGCGTGCTCGGTGTCATCGCCGATGACATCGATGGTACTTCCTGGAACGACAAGACCAACAGCGTCAACTGTGGAGAGGCTCTGACCCCCACACCAACGCCGACCAGCACGCCTACGAACACGCCGACGCCGACGAACACGCCGACCAACACGCCTACCAACACACCGACGCCGACGAACACACCTACCAATACGCCCACCAACACGCCGACACCGACGAACACACCTACCAACACGCCTACTAACACACCTACGCCGACGAACACTCCGACCAACACGCCTACGAACACGCCGACACCGACGAACACTCCGACCAACACGCCCACTAATACACCGACGCCGACGAACACTCCGACCAACACGCCCACTAACACGCCGACGCCGACGAACACACCTACCAACACGCCTACGAACACGCCGACGCCGACGAACACTCCGACCAACACGCCTACGAACACGCCG